>JBPOHC010000263.1:0-15459 GCA_052035985.1 Myxococcota bacterium
ACGCGGACTTCGAAAACGCCTTGCGCGAAGCCCTCCAGGGCCACTCGAGCAACAGCGGAACGGGCCTGAGGATCCTCGCGCAGCCGTCGATCTCGCCGACCTTCGCGCGCCTCCGCGACGCGGTGAAACGCCGCTTCCCCAACGCGCGCTTCCACACCTGGGAGGCCGCCAGCGCTTCGAACGCTCGCGCGGGCTCGCGCCTCGCCTTCGGCCAGCCCATGAACGCGCTCGTCGACTACGCGCGCGCCAGGGTGATCCTCTCGCTCGACAGCGACTTCCTCCAGACGGAGCCCGGCTCGGTGCGCAGCACGCGCTCGTGGGCCGAGGGCCGCCGCGTGCGCTCGCCCGCCGATGAGCCCTCGCGCCTCTACGTCGTCGAGCCGGTGTTCAGCACCACGGGCGGCAACGCCGATCACCGCCTCCGCCTCGCGGCCCGCGACATCGAGGGGTACCTCAAGGCCCTCGCCGCGCGCCTCGTGAGCGAGCACCACATTCAGCTCGGCGAGCTCACCCCCGCGGTGAGCGGCGCGACGGCGCCCGCAGGCGTCGACGCGAAGTGGATCAACGCCGTCGCGGCGGACCTCGCGAACCACCACGGCGCCTCGGTGCTCGTCGCAGGGACGCGCCAGCCCGCCACGGTGCACGCCCTCGTACACGCGATCAACGGCGCGCTCGGCAACGCGGGGACCACGGTGCACTACGCGCCCGTGGCCGACGCGGGCGAGAGCGACGACCACGCGGCCGACCTCGCGGAGCTCGCCACGGCGCTCGGCGGCGGCCAGGTCCAGACGCTGCTCATCCTCGGCGGAAACCCCGTCTACGACGCGCCCCGCAACCTCGGCCTCGCCGAGAAGATCGCCTCGGTGGGCTTCAGCGCGCACCTCTCGACGCACGCCGACGAGACGAGCGAGAAGTGCAAGTGGCACGTGCCGCGCGCGCACTGGCTCGAGGCCTGGGGAGACGCCCAGTCGCTCGACGGTGCTGTCGCGATCCAGCAGCCGCTGATCCAGCCGCTCTTCTCGGGACGCAGCGAGATCGAGCTCCTCGGCTTCATCGCCGAGGCTCCCTCGTATCGCGGTCACGACCTCGTTCGAGAGACCTTCCGCACGCAGAACGCGGGCAACGGGTTCGAACGCGCGTGGCGCAGGGCGCTCAACATGGGCCTCGCCTCGGCGGCCCCTGCGGCGGCGACGCCGACGCTTCGTGAACCCGAAATCGCTCGCGCGGTGCAGGCCCGCACGGCCCCCGCGGGCGCGCTCTCGAAGTCGAGCCTCGAGGTCGTCTTCGCCGTCGACGCGAAGATGTACGACGGGCGCCACAGCAACAACTCGTGGCTCCAGGAGCTCCCCGACCCGGTGACCAAGATCACCTGGGACAACGCCGCGATCTTCTCGCCGAAGACCGCGGAGGAGCTCGGGATCCGCGGCGGCGACATGGTTCGCATCGCGAAGGGCAACCGCACCGTCGAGATCGTGGCCTGGGTGCTCCCCGGTCACCCCGACAACACGGTGATGCTCGCCCTCGGCTGGGGACGCACGAAGTCGGGGCGCGTGGGCAACGGCCACGGCTTCGACGTGAACCCCCTCCGCTCGACCGACGCGGTCTGGTACGAGGACGGCTTCACCGCCACCGCGACGGGCACGCGCTACCCGATCTCGCAGACGCAGGACCACCACCGCATGGAGGGTCGTCCCATCGCGATCGAGAGCACGCTGGAGCAGTACCGCGCGCAGCCGAACTTCGCCGAGCGCATGTCGCCCACGCCGCGCACGCTGCCCCTGTGGCGCTCGCCCAACACGTACGAGGGCCACAAGTGGGGGATGTCCATCGACCTCAATGCGTGCTCGGGCTGCAACGCCTGCGTCGTCGCGTGCCAGTCGGAGAACAACATCCCCGTCGTGGGCAAGGATCAGGTCGCGCGCGGCCGTGAGATGCACTGGCTCCGCATCGACCGGTACTTTGTCAGCCCGCGCGGTCAGGGCGACTCCGACGAGCGCGCCACGAGCGATCCTCTCATGGCGATTCAGCCCCTCGGCTGCGTGCAGTGCGAGAACGCGCCCTGCGAGAACGTCTGCCCCGTGGCGGCCACGGTGCACAGCCCCGAGGGCCTCAACGAGATGGCCTACAACCGCTGCATCGGCACGCGGTATTGCGCCAACAACTGCCCCTACAAGGTGCGGCGCTTCAACTACCTGAACTGGCATAACGACGGCGTCTGGCAGCCCCTCGACGCTGACATGCCCGAGATCGTTCGGATGGCGATGAACCCCAACGTCTCCGTGCGCTTCCGCGGCGTCATGGAGAAGTGCACGTACTGTGTGCAGCGCATCCAGGCTCGGAAGATCGAGGCGAAGCGAGAGAACCGGGAGCTGCATGACGGCGAGGTCAACTCGGCCTGCGCCCAGGCGTGCCCCGCCGACGCGATCGCCTTCGGCGACCTGAACCTCCGCGGGAGCAGGGTCGCCGAGCTCTCGCGCGCTGACCGCAAATACAAGCTCCTCGGCGAGATCGGTACGCAGCCGCGCACGACGTACCTCGCCAGGATCCGCAATCCGAATCCGGAGATGCAGGGATGAGCAACGACGGGCCCATTCAGGACATCGGCGAGAAGCATCTCGTCGTCCCGGGGACGACCTTCCGGAAGATCACCGAGGCCGTCAGCCGCGTCACCGAGACCGCCGCCCCCCGCGGGTGGTGGATCATGTTCCTCACGGCGCTGACCTTCACCGGAGTGCTCGGGGCGGCGATCGGCTACCTCTTCTTCCGCGGCGTCGGCGTGTGGGGCAACAACAGCCCCGTCGGCTGGGCGTGGGACATCACCAACTTCGTCTGGTGGGTCGGCATCGGCCACGCGGGGACGCTCATCTCCGCCGTGCTCTTCCTCTTCAGGCAGAAGTGGCGCACGTCGATCAACCGCTTCGCCGAGGCGATGACCATCTTCGCGGTCATCTGCGCCCTCATCTTCCCGGGCATCCACGTAGGCCGCGTCTGGCACGCGTACTACATGTTCCCGATCCCCAACTCGATGTCGATCTGGCCGAACTTCAAGAGCCCGCTGCTCTGGGACGTGTTCGCCGTCGGCACCTACTTCACCGTCTCGACGCTCTTCTGGTTCGTGGGGCTCATCCCCGACCTCGCCACGCTGCGTGATCGCTCGATCAACGCCGTGCGACGGTCGGTCTACGGCTTCCTCGCCCTCGGCTGGCGCGGCTCGAACCGTCACTGGCAGAACTACGAGCGCGCCTACATGATCCTCGCGGCGCTCTCGACGCCGCTGGTGCTCTCGGTCCACTCGGTCGTGTCCTTCGACTTCGCGACCTCCGTCGAGCCGGGCTGGCACGCGACGATCTTCCCGCCCTACTTCGTCGCCGGCGCCATCTTCTCGGGCTTCGCGATGGTGATGACGCTGATGCTCGTCGCCCGCTCGGTCTTCAAGCTCAACGACCTCGTCACGATGACCCACATCGAGCTGATGAACAAGATCATCCTCGCGACGGGCACCATCGTTGGCTACGCGTACGCGATGGAGTTCTTCATCGCGTGGTACTCGGGCAACCCCTACTAGCGCTACGTGTTCCTCAACAGCGCGTTCGGTCCGTACGCGTGGGCCTACTGGACGATGATCTCGTGCAACGTGATCTCGCCGCAGCTCTACTGGTTCAAGAAGCTCCGCACGAACATCCCGCTCAGCTTCGTGATCTCGATCTTCGTGAACATCGGCATGTGGTTCGAGCGCTTCGTGATCATCGTCACGTCGCTCCACCGCGACTTCATCCCGTCCTCGTGGGGCTACTTCCACCCGACGGCGATCGACATCGCGACCTACATGGGCTCGCTGGGGCTGTTCTTCACGCTCTGCCTGCTCTTCCTCCGCTGGGTCCCGATGCTCGCCATCGCGGAGCTCAAGTCGATCCTCCCCGAGGCCTCGGCGCACCACCACGCGCACGACGACCACCACGACCACGCCCACGCGAAGACCGCGGAGGCGGAGTGACTGTCATGGCCGACGCACACAACAATCCCCTGACCAGGGTCGGGCCCGAGGGCGGCATCCCCAACCTCATGCTCGCAGAGTTCGACACCCCGGCGACGTGCCTCCACGCGGCCGAGAAGGTCCGCGACGCGGGCTTCACCCGCTTCGACGTCCACACGCCCTTCCCCGTGCACGGCATGGACAAGGCGATGGGCCTCAAGGACTCTCGCCTCGGGTGGATCGTCGCCGCGATGGCCCTCACGGGCTTCACCACCGCGGTGAGCCTCATCACCTGGGCCAACGTCATCTCGTACCCCTTCGTGGTGGGCGGCAAGCCGCCCTTCTCGATCCCCTCGTACGCGCCCGTGTGCTTCGAGCTCACGGTGCTCCTCTCGGCCTTCGGCGCGGTCTTCGGGATGCTCGGCCTCAACCGACTCCCGCGGCACCACCACCCGATCTTCGAGAGCGACCGCTTCCGCGCGGCCACCGACGACAAGTTCTTCGTCTCGGTCGAGTGCGCGGACCCGAAGTACGACGAGTCGCGGACGCGCGCGCTCCTGGAGTCCGCGAAGGCCACCCACATCGAGATCGTCGAGGACAACGAGCCGTGAACCCGAAGGCACTCACACTCACCGCGCTCGTCGCCGCGCTCGGGGCGTGCCGCGGGCAGCCGTCGGAAGATTCGCCCGTCGCGCTGCTGCGCAACATGCACTACCAGCAGCGCTACAACTCGCAGGCCGAGAGCGCGTTCTTCTCCGACAAGCGGACCATGCGCACGCCCCCCGAGGGCACCGTGGCGCGCTTCCCCGGCGGCGCCAACGCGCGCTACGTCGCGGGCACCGTCGGCCGCGACGAGAGCTTCGACGACGACCGCGTCGTGCTCGGACACGAGCCCGACAGCCCCGTGTACGTGCTCACGATCCCCGACTCGGTGGGCCGTGATTTCGGCGGCGGCGAGGCCCTCCTCGCGCGCGGCCGTCAGCGCTTCAACATCTACTGCGGGCCGTGTCACGGCGCGACGGGCGACGGGCGCGGCATCGTGTGGCGCCGGTCGCAGGGCGGCGGCGTCGCCAACTCGTACCAGTACATCCAGCCGACGAACCTCCACGACGAGCGGCTGAAGCACGTGCCCGACGGGCAGCTCTTCGCGACGATCACCAACGGCATCCGAAACATGCCGTCCTACGCCGCGCAGGTCCCCGTTCGCGATCGCTGGGCGATCGTGGCGTACGTGAGGGCTCTCCAGGTGTCGGGCGCCGGTAATGGAGGTGCGCCGTGAGCGCGCAGGAACAAGACTACAAGGCCACCGGGGCGCTCGCGGGCGCTTGGAAGATCGCGGCGGGCGTCGGCGTCGTCGGAGTGGGCGCGGCCCTCGCGATGGGCGCGTCGGACCCCAAGCGCTTCGCGTACTCGTACCTCTTCGCCTTCGCGACCTTCCTCTCGCTGGCCCTCGGCGCGACGTTCTTCGTGCTCCTTCAGCACGTGACCTCGGCGGCGTGGAGCGTCACGACGCGCCGCAGCGGCGAGTTCTTCATGAGCGCGCTGCCGGTCTTCGCGCTGCTCTTCATCCCCGTGGGTCTCCACATGGACGACCTCTACGGCGAGTGGGCCAACCACGCCGAGCACGCCGCCCACGCCCCCGCGGGCGGACACGGCGCTGCGGCGGAGCACGGCGCGCCCGCTGGCGAGCACGGCGCGACCTCCGAGCACGGAGCCCCCGCTGGCGAGCACGGCGCCGCGGCCGGCCATGAAGGTCCCGCGGTGCCCCATCACGAGGGCGTCGAGGGCGGTCTGCTCACGCAGGAGCAGATCGAGCACATGGCCCACAGCGAGATCATCTCGTCGAAGGACTGGTATCTCACCAAGGGCTTCTGGGGCCTGCGCCTCCTGATCTACTTCGGCGCGTGGGCGTACATCTCGTACGCGCTCTTCCGCAACTCGACGCAGCAGGACACCACCAAGGACAAGCAGTGGACCCGCCGCTCGCAGGCGATGGCGCCCTGGGCGATCCCGGTGCTCGCGCTCACCTCGACCTTCGCGGCATTCGACTGGTACATGTCGCTCCTGCCCTCGTGGTACTCGACCATCTTCGGCGTGTGGCACTTCTCGTCGAGCATGGTGGCGCTCTTCGCGACCCTCACGCTCACGACGATGTGGCTCAGCAAGAAGGGCTACCTCGGCGACGCGGTGACCACGGAGCACTTCCACGACCTCGGGAAGCTCACCTTCGGGTTCAACTGCTTCTGGGCGTACATCTCGTTCTCGCAGTTCTTCCTCATCTGGTACGCCGGCATCCCCGAGGAGGCCGACTTCTACCACATGCGCTGGAGCGAGGGGCCGTGGACGAACGTCTCGTGGGCCATCGCGATCCTGCACTTCGTGGTGCCCTTCGTGCTGCTCATGTCGCGCAACGTGAAGCGCAACCTCGGCGGCCTCGCCGCGGGCGCCGCCCTGCTCGTCGTGATGCACGTGGTCGAGATGTACTGGCTCGTGCTCCCGAACTACGCCCGCTCGATGGGCATCGCCGCGCGTGAGCCCGGCGCGCTGAGCTTCTCGCCGCTCGACCTGCTGGCCTTCGTGGGCGTGGGCGGCATCTACCTCGCCGCGGTGCTCTACCGCATGGCGAACCACTCCCTGGTGGCCGTCGGTGACCCTCGCTTCGAGCGGTCGCGCCACTTCGAGAACGCTTGAGAGGGTCGTAGCAATGGCGACGGACAAGACCGAAGTCCCCGTACGCTCGGTCATCGGCATCGGGCTTCTGAGCATCGGCCTCATCCTGGCCGTGCACCAGAGCATCTGGGGCTACTACTATTCGATGTACGGCGACGAGCAGCAGCGCAAGTCGCTCGGTGTGCAGTCTGGCCTCCTCGAGCGCCAGCGCACCGACGAGAACGCGAGGCTCAGCAACGTGAGCCAGGCGATGCAGCAGGTCGCCGCCTCGGTCGGCACCGCGCAGCGCCCCGCCGCGATCACGCCGCGCGCCTCGACGGACCTCCAGGCCCTCCAGGGATGGGGCCTGCGTCCTCGCGTGGTGCCGAACCCGCCGCCCGCGCAGGGAGATACCCCCGCTGGTGCGGACACCTCGGCACCTCCGGCTCCCGCTGCACCCGCAGCGCCCACGACCGCTGCGCCCGCTGCTGCGCCTGCCGCCGCTGCGCCTACCGCTGCTGCGCCCGCCGCTCCGGCGGCCGCGGCGCCTGCTGCTCCCACAGCCGCCGCCCCCGCGGCCGCGGCGCACCCCGCTCCCGCAGCGGCGCACTGAGCCCACGCAGATGGCGACGATGCGCACCAACCTCGTGATGGCCTCTACGCTGGCCGCGCTGTCGACGGTGAACCCCGTCGCGCACGCGCAGGTCAACGGGACGCCGCGCGAGCTTGAGCGCCTCGGCGTCGACGAGCACCTCGGCGCGCGCGTCCCCTTCGACGCGGCCTTCGTCGATCACCAGGGCCGCCCGGTGCGCCTCGGGAGCTTCTTCTCGGGCCACAAGCCCGTGGTCCTCAACCTCGTCTACCACCGCTGCACGATGCTCTGCGGGATGGTGCTCAACGGCGTCATCCGCTCGCTCAAGCAGACGACCTGGTCGGTGGGCGAGGAGTACGACGTGCTCACGATCAGCATCGACCCCCGCGACACGCCGCAGATCGCTGCGGGCAAGCGGGCGAGGGTCCTCGCGACCTACGACCGCCCCTCGGCCGAGCGCGGCTGGCACTTTCTCGTCGGACCCGAGGCCGAGTCGCGGCGCGTGGCCGACGCGGTGGGCTTTCTCTACCGCTTCGACAGGGCGAGCGATCAGTACGCCCACGCCGCGGTGACGGTGCTCCTCACGCCCGACGGGCGCGTGGCCCGCTACCTCTACGGCATCGACTATCCCCAGACCGACGTCCGCGTGGGGCTCCTCGAAGCCTCCGAGGGGCGTCAGGTGTCGACCGTCGAGCGGATCATTCTCTTCTGTTATCACTACGACCCCCAGGGGCATCGATACTCCCTGGTGGCGCAGAACGTCATGAAGGTCGGGGGCGTAGCGACCATGCTCGGCCTCGGGGCGTTCTTCTCGGCGATGTGGCTTCGTGAGCGCCGACGCAGGCGAGACGACAGGCCCGGAATCAACGCTCAACGTTCGCTCGAGTCTCACTGAACGACGTGGACGAAAGCTTCTGAGATGAATCACGAACCCACGGTACAATTGCCCGGTCAGTGGTCGACGTTCGCCCCGCACGTCGACTTCATCTTCACGTTCATCTACTACATGAGCGTGATCCTGTTCGTCGGGATCATCGGCGTGGCGCTCTACTTCGTGTGGAAGTACAAGCGCAGGCCCGGGGTCCAGGCCGAGCCCACGGGGCACAACCTCCCGCTGGAGGTGGGCTGGACGGTGGCGCCGGTGTTCTTCCTGGCGCTGCTCTTCCACTGGGGTTTTCAGGGCTACGTGAACCTCACGGTGTCGCCCGCGAACGCGATGGAGGTCCGAGTCCGCGCCCGCAAGTGGTCGTGGGATTTCGAGTACCCCAACGGCGCGCACGAGACCAACGAGCTGCACGTCCCGGTGAACCGCCCGGTGCGCCTGGTGCTGTCGTCCGACGACGTCATCCACAGCTTCTACGTGCCCGCGTTCCGCGCGAAGAGGGACGCAGTCCCCGGCATGTATTCGATGATGTGGTTCCAGGCCACGCACGAGGGCACCACCAACTTCTTCTGCGCGGAGTACTGCGGCGCGGCGGAGACCTCGGCCCGCAACGAGCGCGGCGAGGAGGTCTTCTCGGGCCACTTCAGCATGATCGGTCACGTGGTGATCGAGAGCGACGCGGCCTTCGCCGCTCACCTCGAGCGCATCAACGGACCGCCCATGGAGAACGGCGTGGCCGTGACGCCCGAGCGCTGGGGCGCGACGCTCTACCGCTCGTCGCAGTGTTACACGTGCCACTCGACCGACGGCGCGACGGGGACGGGGCCGACGTGGCAGCACATGTTCGGCCACCCGGCGACCCTCACCGACGGCACCACGGTCGACGTCGACGCGAACTACCTCCGCGAGTCGATTCTCAACCCGCAGGCGAAGGTGGTCCGGGGCTTCAACCCCGTGATGCCGACGTACCGCGGATCGCTCAACGACCGGCAGATCGACGCGCTCATCGCCTACATGCGCAGCCTCCAGTGAGTGACAGGGCGTAGACGCGACAGCAGGGTTTTCAAGAGGAACGCATCCAATGTCCACGCACGCTGAAGAAGATCTGCTCAACACGAACTACCTCAAGGCGGGTAGGGGCGTGAAGTCGTGGCTCTTCACCCTCGACCACAAGCGGATCGGGGTGATGTACCTCGCCGCGATCATCATGGCCTTCTTCCTGGGAGGGGTGTTCGCGCTGCTGCTGCGCCTCGAGCTCCTCGCTCCCGGTAAGACCATCATGACGGCCGCGCAGTACAACCGCGCGTTCACGCTTCACGGCGCCATCATGGTGTTCCTCTTCATCATCCCGTCGATCCCGGCGGCGTTGGGGAACTTCATCCTCCCGATGATGCTCGGGGCGAAGGACGTCGCGTTTCCGCGGCTCAACCTCCTGAGCTTCTACATCTACGTCGTGGGGACGGTCTTCGCGCTCTACAGCATCATCGCTGGCGCGGTCGACACGGGGTGGACGTTCTACACCCCGTACTCGACGACCTCGAACTCCTCGGTGGTCTCGATGACCCTCGCGGCGTTCATCCTCGGGTTCTCGTCGATCCTCACCGGTCTGAACTTCATGGTCACCGTGCACAAGCTCCGGGCTCCGGGGCTGCACTGGCGCCGCCTGCCCCTCTTCATCTGGGGCATGTACGCGACCGCGATCATGCAGGTGCTCGCCACGCCGGTGCTCGCCATCACGCTCCTCCTCCTCGCGATGGAGCGCGTCTTCGGCCTGGGCATCTTCGACGCCTCGCTCGGCGGCGACCCGGTGCTCTTTCAGCACTTCTTCTGGTTCTACTCGCACCCCGCCGTGTACATCATGATCGTGCCCGGCATGGCCGTCGTGAGCGAGCTCATCGCCACGTTCTCGCGCCGCGCGATCTTCGGGTACTTCGCCATCGCGATGAGCTCCCTCGGCCTCGCGCTGGTGGGCTTCCTCGTGTGGGCGCACCACATGTTCACCGCGGGCATCAGCGAGTTCGCCGCGATGCTCTTCTCGGCGCTGACCTTCCTCGTCGCCATCCCCTCGGGCGTCAAGATCTTCAACTGGACCGCCACGCTCTACAAGGGATCGATCTGGCTCACGGCGCCGATGCTGTACGCCATGTCGTTCCTCATCCAGTTCACGATCGGCGGGCTCACGGGGCTCTTCCTCGGCACGCTCGCCACGGACATCCACCTCCACGACACGTACTTCGTGGTGGCCCACTTCCACTACGTGATGATGGGTGGAACCGTGACGGCCTTCCTCGGCGGCCTGCTCTACTGGTGGCCCAAGATCACGGGCAAGATGTACGACGAGGCCATCGCCAAGGTGGCCTGGTTCTTCGTCTTCGTGGGCTTCAACGCCACCTTCCTCGTGCAGTTCATCATGGGCTCGCGCGGAATGCCCCGTCGCTACTACGACTACCTCCCCGAGTTCAGGCCGTACCACGCGTTCTCGACCGTGGGATCGTGGATCCTCGGCGTGGGCTTCATCATCTACGCCTGGACGCTTATCAAGTCGCTGCGCTCGGGCCCCGCCGCGCCGCCGAACCCCTGGGGTTCCGCGGGCTTCGAGTGGGCCAGCGAGTCGCCGCCGATCCTCGCGAACTTCAAGGAAGTTCCCACGATCACCCGCGGCCCGTACGACTACCACCTCACCACCGAGGAGGAGCTGTTCGACGGCTTCCCCGAGGACGCGCCCAAGAAGGCGTGATCGAAGAAACCCGCAGGTCACCGCCACCTCAACTGGATACACCAATGAGCACGGCCTCCTCCTCCTCCGAACACGCACCTCACGGGCACGAGCACCCCTCGTGGCTCGCTCACCACTTCGACTCGCCGGCGCAGCAGTTCGACACGGCGAAGCTCGGCATGTGGATCTTCATCTGCACCGAGATCCTCATGTTCGGCGGGCTCTTCGTCGCCTACGGCATCTTCCGCGGCCAGGAGCCCGGGATGTTCCACGCGGCGCACGAGCACCTCAACTGGCGCCTCGGCGCGGTGAACACGATCGTCCTCCTGTTCAGCTCGCTCACGGCCGCTCTCGCCGTGCGCCAGTCGCAGGTGGGTGACCGCAAGGGCACCACGAGCGCCCTCGTCGTGACGCTCCTCTGCGCGCTCGCGTTCCTCTGCATCAAGTATGTGGAGTACACCGCGAAGCTCGATCACGGCCTGCTCCCGGGCCGCTGCTTCGGGCACCCGTGGTTCGGCGATCACTGCATCAACGCGGGCGCCTCGGTGCTCCCCGCGGCGGTGCACGGCCTCTCGACCCGCGCGCACATGTTCTTCGCGCTGTACTTCATGATGACCGGCCTCCACGGCGTCCACGTCCTCGTGGGCATGGCCATCCTGGGCTGGGTCCTCTGGCGCAACCTCCGCGGAGACTTCAGCAAGGAATACTTCACCGCGGTCGAGATCGGGGCGCTCTACTGGCACCTCGTCGACCTCGTCTGGATCTACCTCTTCCCTCTGCTCTACCTGGTGGGCTGAGATGAGCACGCACGAATCACACGACCACGCGCACGACCACAACCACGGCGAAGAGCCCGAGGAGTGGGCCGTCCACGCGCATATCTCCGATGTGAAGTTCCTCGTCGGGATCTTCGTCGGCCTCCTCGTCCTCACGGTGTTCACCGTGGCGGTGTCTCGCGTCGACCTCGGGTCCGCGAACACCGTCGTCGCGGTGCTCGTCGCGACCGTCAAGGCCTCGCTCGTGGCGACGTTCTTCATGCACCTGCGCCACGACAAGGCCTTCAACTCCGTGATCTTCATCTCGGCGTTCGTCTTCCTCGGGATCTTCCTGTTCTTCACGCAGGACGACCTCACGACGCGCGGCCGCATCGACCCCGCGAACGGCGTCTCGGTCTACGCGCGCAACGGCGAAGCGGCCCCCGGTGGCTTCACGCCCATCGTGACGCCCGAGCACGCCGCGGGTGGTGAGCACGGCGCCGCCGCTGGCGGTGAGCACGGCGCTGCCGCAGGCCACGAGGCCGCCGCGCCCGCCGCGCCCGCCGCGCCCGCCGCCGAGCATCACTGATCGCCGTCTCTCAAAGGCCCTCTTCTCCGAGGGCCTCGCAGCCCCCAAGACAGTCAATCCAATGAACCTCTCTCGCGCGTGCGTCGCGGCGCTCTTCGTCGTCGCGATGGGCTGCAAGCGGAAGCACGTCTCCGTCGCCTCGGTGCCCGAGCTCCCCTATCCGTCGTGTGATGGCGGCGCGGTCTCTCCCGGCGAGGTGATCGCGTCGGCGAGCCTTCGCGCGGGACCCAATTCGAACGAGCCCACGGTCGTCGAGCGCTACGAACTCCGTCACCGCGATTGCCTCACGGTGCTCGCGGGTCGGCAGGAGTGGCTGCGACAGTCGACCGACGTCGAGATCGTGTACGACGATCGCCTCCTCCCGCTGCGCGCGTGGAAGCGCATGACGATCCCCGGTGTGTCGCGCGCGGATGGGAGCGCCGACATCCGACGCTATGAGCTCCGCGGACCCGAGGTGACGATCACGCGTCGCGTCGCGAGCGGACCGCGCACGTACGAGATACTTCGAGGAGAGCGTCCCACGGTGGTCATCGGGCCCGGGCGCGGAACGCTCACGCCGTGGATCCGTCGCGCGCACCTCCAGCCCGGAGGCGCCGTGCGTGAGCACGCGCTCGACATGCGAGAGATGCTCGAACGGTTGCGTCCGGTGACGTTGCGGAGAGACCCCGATCTCTACGTCGCCGCGATCGGTCGCACTGTGCGCGTGTACACGGTGTACGGGCGAGAGAGCGTCTTCGCAGACGAGAACGACACGGTCATCGGTGATCTCGGAGGGATGCTCCCGAGCGATCGCGTGACGACGCCCGCGCCGCCGCCGATGCCGATGTACGGCGCGCCGGATCCGGTGCGAACGCCGTAGCGGGCTCTACTTCGTCGGCGGGGTGACGGGCTCGGGCGTCTCGGCCTGCGATCTCGACGCGCTGCCATGGCGGAAGAAGCTCTCGGGCCAGTCCTTCGCGCGCTTCGTCTTGTTCGCGATGCGCACGAGCGCGCCGTAGGTGTCGCGTCGCACGGCGTTGGCGTCGGCCACGAGCGACGTGATCTCTCGCGCCCGGTGCGTGGCGCGCGAGCTGGCGGCGCTCACGCGCTGATCGAGCGCGGCGTCTCCGGTCGTGACGATCTTCGCGAGGCGCTTCGCGAGCTTCTTGAGGTCTTCCTCGGGCTCGGACTCGAGGGTCTGGACCCAGGGGCGCATGCGATCGAGCTGCGAGGCGAGGCCGAGGCGGGTGAGGCCGCGGAGCGTGAGCGAGCCGAGGTAGTGCGTCTCGCGGGTGTCGTCGTTCGCCTTTCGATCCGCGTGGCGCACCTCGGCGATGACGTCATCGGTCACCTCGTCGAGCTCCTCGTCGGCGACGTCGACCGTGGCTGCGGCGACCTCCTCGGCCTTCCAGTGTCCGCGCTGCGCGATCTCGGTCGACTCGGTGCGGGCGACCAGCTCGGCGAAGCTCTCGGCGAGCTCGCGAGTCGACGCGCGCACCATCAGCCGGGCCAACGTGAAGACCAGCTCCTCCCACAGCGATGCGAGCGCGATGTCTGAGGGCAACTCTCGAAATCCTGCCATGTGAATGTCCTCCTCGAGCTCGACAGTAGCGACCCTCGCTGGCGCGGGAGAAGGTCTCACGCGGTGACGTCGCGCACTTCGTCAGCGCGGGGTGTCGTGTCTTCGGACGACATCGCCTCCCGAGCGCGTCAGGGAGGTCGTGTCACGCCGTGCGATGGCATCCCCGGGCGGCGGGGTAGGTCGTGTCACGCCGTGCGAGGGCATCCCCGGGCGGCGGGGGAGGGCGTGTCGGAGGCTGCGACGGCGTCCGTGCGTCGCAGCCTCGCGCGCTCTGCCCCATCGCTCGGCGTCGACGCTCCCTCGCGAGGCGCGCCGTCGGTCATTTCCGCGCCCCTTCCTCATCTGGGTGTGGCTCTTCTTCGCCCGCCCGGGGCCAGCGCGTGAAGAGCTGTCTTACAAGAAGTCCTTGAGCCGCACGTCCCGGACGGAAACCGACCCCGCGGTCGGTCGCGTCGACGCGCTCAGTTGCGCCGAGGCGCTCGGATCGTCCCCCATCGTGTTGGCCGAGGTCTGGCGCGTGGAAGGCGCGCCAGCGGCGAGTACAGGAGAGACGCCGCCGCGCCTCGCATGCAAACGTCGGAAGAGAATTACCCTGCCGGAGTTCTAGCCGCTGCGGTAGGCGCTCGGACCGGCGATCAGGCCCCCGCGAGGTTGTGTGAGGGTGATAACGACGTTGTTCGCTGTCGCACTACCCGCGCTCACGTGGCCGTAGAAGGTCTCCAGCGGCGCATCGATGCGGTCGAAGCGAACCACGTACGTCGTGTCGGTCAGCGTCACGAGCGAGGCGCCAGTCGTGACCCCCATCGAGGGAACCGTCCTGAGAGCCGTCCCGTCGACGAGGGACCCCGAGATCGTACATTGCGGAGTGGACACGAGCGTACCCGTGGCGAGCATCGAAAAGCCGCACTGGATCAGCCACGACGTGCCGTCGGCGAGATTGAATTCGAGGTTCACAGTCTCGCCGCGACTCGCGACGCGCACGCCCCCTACCAACACCGGACCGAGCCCGCTCGATACACGCGTCACCTTGGACCACTCTGTCACCGGAATCTCGCGCCCGTGTCCACGATCGAGCGTCAACGAAAAGGTGTACTGAGGATCGCCGCCTCCGCTGCCCGCGGGACCCGCAGGACCCATCGGCCCCGCAGGACCCATCGGCCCCGCAGGTCCCATCGGCCCCGCAGGTCCCATCGGACCCGGTGCTCCGGTTAGCCCTACCGGGCCCACCATGCCCATCGGCCCCGCAGGCCCCGTCGGCCCCGTCGGTCCCGCGGGCCCTGTCGGGCCCACAGAACCCGTCGGCCCCGCCGGACCAGGTTCCCCGCGCGGACCTTGCGGCCCTTGGATACCGGGAGGCCCCATGGACGTCATTCCTGGTGCCCCAGCGATCCCCGGAGGACCCGCGGGGCCTTGAGCCCCCTCACAGCCAGCAGCGACCAGGATCACAAGCAGCCCGAAAAAACTAACAGATCTCATCAGCTTCCCTGTGATGTTGATGTGAGGTCGGGCGTTCACGAAAGCAACGTGCATGGCGCGACTGTCCCGGACAAGCGCCGCCCCCTCACGCCGCCTATCGAAGACGCCACGTCCTCCATGGCAGCAGCAATTGAGGAAATGACGGTTAGCATCAACCACATTTCGGAAAGTGCCAAGGACACGCAAGAGAACTCGATCAGCTCGGTGACGCTCGCCGAAGAAGGCTTTGGCCGCGTCGAAACGGCAACCGACGAAATCCGCCACA
>JBPOHC010000890.1:0-8561 GCA_052035985.1 Myxococcota bacterium
TCGACCCCGACCTGCCCGAAGACGCCTTCGCCATGACGCCTCCGAGCGAAGCGCTCACGGTGCAAGAGGTCTCCTGCTCCGACGATTCGAGCGCGCCCTCACGCGACGCCGCGGCGCCGACCTCGGATGCGAGCGCTGCGACCGATTCAGCCGCGAGTGATGCGGCGACGCCGATCGCAGACGCCTCCGCGGATCACTGAGAAACAGTTCTACCAGCGGTGAAACGCGGGGTGGCCCTCGCGCACGGCGACGAAGGTCCCGCGGCAGGTGCAGGTGACCTTTCCGTTGGCTTCGAGGGTGGCGTCGATGACGACCTTGTCGCCCTCGCTCGACACGACGTGGGCCTTCACGGTCACGGGGCCGTCGGTGGGCGTCGGGCGGCGGAGGGTCACATGAAAGTCCGCGGTCACCGTGCAGGGCGGTGATTCAAGCCCGCGGAGCTTCATGAGGTGATGCGCCGCGGTCCAGTTGCTGTGGCAGTCGAGGAGGGCGCCCGCGATGCCGCCGTTGAGCATCCCCGGAAAGGCCTCGTGGTGGGCCTCCGAGCGCCAGGTGCAGGTGAGCTCGTCACCCGCGCCCCCAGAGGGGAAGCTCTTGAGCCGCAGGCCCTTCTCGTTCGAGGGGCCGCAGCCGAAGCAGGCGTTGTGGGGGGCGAAGCGGTCTTGAACCGAGAGGTCGTCAGCCATGAGTTCGGGGCGATACTACACGCTGCGGCATTCGTGGAGGCCGTGACGTTCGCGCGTATACTCCGCGCCGCGTGCGCGCGCAGTTCGAACTGACGGCTGATTGCCCCGCGTGTGGGGTCGAAGGGGTGGTGGTCGAGGTCTACGACCCCAACGAGCCCGCCTGCGCGCTCGGACTGCCCGCCGAGGCGCGCTGCCGACTCTGCGAGGCCGCGTGGTCCGCGAAGCTCACCGAAGGCCCTGATTCCAAGGGGATTTCAGCGAGAGGGACGGGGCATTGCCCCTGCTGCGGTCACACGCTCATCGACGAGGAACTCTCGTCACACGCGTGCTCGATGTGTGGCTCCCGCGCGAAGCGAGAGACCTCGCGCGAGCCCGTCGATGTGAAGGATCGCGCCGCGCTAGAACGCGCCCTGCGACGCCTCGCCGACGAGGAGAGCGCGGAGAGCCTCGACGGGTTCCTCGCGTCGAACTTCGTGGGGCGCAGCGTCGACGAGGTGCACGCGCGCATCGTGAGGGGAGAGCCCGTCGAGACGGGCTTCGGCGTGATCTTCTCGCTCTTTCAACGCGGCGCCGGGACCATGCGAGGGGGCTCCATCGCGCCCGCCAGGACCACGCCGCCGAGGCCCATCACCGTGCCTCCGCCGAGGGACGTGCAGCACGCGTATGACCCGCGCGCGATGGTGCTCGCGCTCGTGAGCGTGCTCGCCGCCGACGGACACTACGACGCGAAGGAGATGGCCTTCATCGAGCGCTTCGTCGTGGCCGAGGGAATGGCCCCGCTCAAGCCCGAGGAGATGCGGGTGCACAGACCGCTCGAAGTGTCGGGGAGGATTCCTCCCGCGCGGCGCGCCGAGGTGGTGGAGCTCATGACCGAGCTCGCGTGCATCGACGGCAGCGCCGACCCGAGCGAGCTGCGCATCGTGGAGTCGTATGCGACCGCGTGGGGGATCTCGCCCGACGAGCTCTCCGAGTGGCTCGAGCGCTACCGCGCGCGCTACGCGACGGACCTCCAACGCTTCCTGCGGCGCGTGCGGGCGTTCTTCCTCGCGCCGAGAGATCCACACGAGCACCCACCGAGAAGAGAGAACTCGTGACGCAATCACCGACCGCTACGCAGAGCGCGGGAACACCGCAGAGCAACGTCCCCCGCGACGAGGTGGGGCGCGCCATCACCACCGTGCGCGGTCAGTTCGACACCGTGATGGAGTCCGTGCGCAGGGTCATCGTCGGCAAGGACGACGTCATCGCCCGCGTGCTCGTCGCCATGAGCGCGCGCGGTCACGTGCTCCTGAAAGACGTCCCCGGTGTGGGCAAGACGATGCTCGCCAAGAGCATCGCGGCCTCCATCGGCTGCGCGTTCAAGCGCATCCAGTTCACGCCCGACCTGCTCCCGATGGACGTGTCGGGCTCCAACGTCTTCGACATGCGGCGAAAGGCGTTCGAGTTTCAGCCGGGGCCTGTCTTCACGAACATCCTCCTCGCGGACGAGATCAACCGCGCGACGCCCAAGACCCAGAGCGCCCTCCTCGAAGTGATGGAGGAGCGGCAGGTCACCGTCGAGGGCGAGACCCACACGCTCGACGCGCCCTTTCAGGTGCTCGCGACGATGAACCCCCTCGATCACGAGGGCACCTATCCGCTCCCCGCGGCCCAGATGGACCGCTTCATGATGATGGTCTCGATGGGCTACCCCTCGGAGATGGCCGAGGTGCAGATGCTCTCGGTCCACCTCGCGCCCGACCCCGTGCTCGCGGACCTCCGCGCCGTGATCTCGCGCGATGACTTTCTCCTCTGGCAACGCACCGCGCCGCTCGTCTACGCGAGCGAAGACCTCAAGCGCTACGCCGTGGCCGTCATCCACGCGCTGCGCGGCGATCCGCGGAACCTCCAGTCGCTCTCGCCGCGCTCGACGATCCTGCTCATGCGCGCGGCGCAGGCGAGGGCGATGCTCCGAGGCCGCGACTACGCCACCGCCGAAGACGTGCAGATGATGGCGCCCGACGTGCTCGGGCACCGCGTGATGCTCGCCGACGCACGCGCGGGGCGCGAGTTCGTGGTCGAGACCATGGGCCGCATCGCGGTCCCCACCTGACGGGCCGCGGAGCGCGAAACGGATGACCGCGTTCGATCCCACACGGCCGGTGAGAGGGCGCGCGCGCGTCGTCGCGGGGATCTTGTTTCACACGGTGCTCCTGCTCGTGATGCCCTTTCTCGTGGGCGGGATCACGGGCTTCTTCGCCGAGGTCTCGCAGGTGCGCGACACGCTCGGTGGCCTCGTGCGCTTCGCGTCGGCGCTCTTGCTCCCGGTGCTCGTGGTGCAGCTCGCGGGCGTGGCGGTGAAGGTGCGGCGCGAGCGGGCCGCGGCGCGCGACGGCGGCGACGTGAGCACCGACGCGCTCCTCGAGTCGGTGCATCGGCACGTGCGGGTGCTCACCGACAAGGGCCTCGGGATGTTCTTCGGCGCCCTCTTCGGCGTGATGCTCTCGCTGGTGTTCAAGTTCGCCGAGCTCGGGATCATCGCCGTGCTCGGGCTGGTCACGCTGTACCTCCTCGTGGCCGCGGGCGTGGTGCTCAGCACCTTCGTCGTCACGCGCTTCGAACAGCGACTCGCGACCAGGCGGGGAACCATCGGGCGGGAGTTCTCACCCGTGCTCGTCGAAGCGGGCGACTCGGTGGAGGAGCGCTTTCACTTCGAACGCGTCCCGGTTCCCTCGGGCTTCAATCTCAGGGTGCATCAGGCGCTGCCCGCGAGGCTCGCCACGGAGAGTCGTCACGTCGTCGGACCGGCCGTGTCGCAGCAGAGGGTGACGCTGTCGCTGCCGCTGCGACGGACGCCGCGGGGCGACTATCACATCGGCCCCGCCGACGTGGCCTACACCGATCTCTTCGGGCTCACGAGGGTCTCCGTCGCGCAGTCCGTGGGGGCGAGGCTCAAGGTGCTCCCGAGGCTGTTTCCCGTGGGTCTCGGAGACACGCCGCGCTCCGCCGCGCCCGAAGAGGGCGTGCTCAACGTGCTCAGGAAGTTTCCCACCGACGACCACTTTCGCTTCAGGGACTACGTCGCGGGCGATGACTCGCGGCGCATCCACTGGAAGCTCTCGCTCAAGGTGGGGCGGCTTCAGGTGCGGCTGCCCGAGACCGTGCCCGTGACGCCTCGCAAGGTGCGGCTCGTGCTCGACAACTTTCTCCCCGCGGGCGTGAACCCCGGCGAAGAGAGCGACCTCGTGCTCGGCGACGCGCTCGATCACCTCGTCGAGGTGTGGCTCTCGCTCGCGCGTGCGCTCACCGAGCGCGGCGAGAACGTCACCCTCGTGCTCGCGACGGGCGACGCCGAGAAGCCCTTCGAAGAGATCGAGTGTCGGCGCGGCGCGCAGGCGCGGTGGCGCGAGGTCGGCGCGCGCGCCGTGTGGCAGACGCGCACGGACTTTCATCAGGCCGCGGCGGCGGGTGATCGCGGGCTCTTCATCGTGGTGGTGACCGCGCGGTTCTCTCCGCTGCCGCAGTTGCCGCAGCCGCAGGGCGCGTGGCTCACGTGGGTCTTTCTCCCGATGGTCGAGGAGCTCCCCGGACCCGTTCCCGGTGTGGATCGCTTCGGGGGACACAGACCGCTCGACGCGTTCATTCAGCCCTTTCCGCCGGGCGCGGAGGAGAACCAGCTCGTCGCGTCGGGGCGTCGATCGAGGGCGCGCAAGCAGCTCGAGGCCGCGCGTCTGGCCGCCGTTCGACGCGCGATGAACGACAGCGTGAGCGCCGAGGCCGAGATCCGCGGGCGCGGAGAGATCTTCTACCGCGTGCGCCGCAGCGGCCCCGCGTACGTGCTCGACGGGAGGTGACACGGTGACGGAGCCCGCGAAACCCGATGCTCCCGTGATGGTGCTCCCGCCGTGGCTCGTGGCGGGCGTCGCGCGAGAGCCCCTGAGAGAGACCCTCGCACGCGCGCGCTGGGTGCTCGGGAGCTACTGGCTCCTGCTCGCGTCGAGCTACATCGTGCTCTTCGCGACGGCCGTGACGTGGTGGCACGGCGACACCGGCATGACCGCCATCATGCTCCTCGCGAGCGCCTTCGGCGTGGCCGCTGGAAACGCGCTCGCCCTCGCGCGTGTTCGCCCCTGGCTCGTGCAGCTCGGCGTGCACGGCACCCTCATGCTCTCGTGCGTCTCGATGGCCGGAGGCGTGCCGCCGCTCGTCGTGGTGGTGGTGTTCTCGTTCCTCTGGTCGGTGAGCGGAGGGCACCTCACGCTGCAGCGCCGCGGGTCGCTCGTGGCCCTGTGGATCCCGATGATCTGCTGGGCCGCGGCGATGATCACGATCCTCGAGCAGAACGGTCGCCTCCACGAGTGGCAGTCGGGTCACAAGGAGGGCGTCTGGCAGCCCGTCACGCTGGCCCTGCTCTTCATGGTGATCGTGGAGTTCTTTCTCTTCCTCGCGGGGCAGGAGCACTACCACGCGCAGGTGTGGCAGGCGGGCGCGACGGCCACGCCGATGAGCCTCACGAAGCACCGCGCGATCGGGGCCACGCGGATCACCAAGCGAGGCATCACCGCCGTGCTCGTGCTCGCGCTCGTGTCGAGCGGCTTCGTCGCGAAGCTCGCGCCCTACCTCTGGCGCACGGGTCCCGCGGAGCGGCGAGACAACGGCCGCGACCCTCAGCCCGAGCCCCAGAATCGTCGCCCGCGCTCGGCGCCGGAGCCCGACTGGGACGCGCTCAAGCGCTCCATCGAGCGCGCCGTGCGAGAGGCCGAGAAGCAGGCGCGCGACGTGCTGCCGTTCGTGCCGCTGTTCCTCTTGAATCGCCCGCTGAGAAGGCTCTTTCTGCTGCGTCACCTCCGCAAGCCGTTGCGCACGCTCAACCCGAGCGAGCGCGCGGCGAACCTCTGGCGCTACGTGCTCATCGCGCTCGGCGACGCGAAGATGCAGCCCCGGCCCGGCGAGTCACTCGATCAGACCGTCGAGCGCATCGTCGAGGCGCGCACCGCCGCGAACGAGCCGCTCCCCGAGGGGCTCGCGGAGTCGTGCGAGGTGTATCAGCGAATCCGCTTCGGACTCGGGATTCCCACGGGCTCCGTCGAGGCGTTGCAGATGAGCGCGGAGCGGGCCTTCGTCACCGTGCGAGGGCCGATGACCGCGTGGCAGCGCGTCGCGAGCTGGTGGCGCAAGCTCGATCGCTGACTACGCCCGATCGATGCGCGCGAGCACGAGGTAGGGCGCGCGCTCGACCTCGCCGCCCTCGTGCGTGAGCACCAGTCCGAAGCGTCCGCCGTAGACCAGCCACACGATTCCCGCGCTCGAATCATCGACGGGAACCGCCCTCGCCTCCGAGGTCTGCGTCGCGTCGAGGGAGTCCGCCGCGCGCACCGCCCAGCGCCCTTCGGTCCCGCGCTCCGACTCGTAGCGGAGGGCGGTGAGCGAGGTCTCTTCGCCCGCGCGCTTGAAGCGCAGCGAGATCCCGTCTTCGCAGCCCGGACACGGCTCGACCTCGACGGCCACGAAGCGCGACGCGTCGATCACGGCTGCGACTCCGCGTCGACGAGAGAGAACTCCACGCGACCGAGCGTCGGGTCTGCGGAGACGACCTTCACGCGCACCGCGGAGCCGATGGAGAACGTGCGACGCTCCGAGCGCGCGTGGGCCTCGGCCTCGTCGATCTCGTAGGGCCCTTCGGGGAGCTTGTCGAAGGGGAGCGTCCCTTCGATGAGCGACGTGTCGACCGTGGCGATGAGCCCGAAGGGGCGCACCCTCGTGACGTGCGCGTCGAACTCCTCGCCGACGTGCTCGGTCATGTACGCGGCCGTGAGCATCCGCCGCCGATCGTTCTCCGCGCGCGTCGCGGCGCGAGCCCGCTCGTTGATGTGCCGCGCGAGCGTCTCGATGGAGGGATCGCCAGGCGTGAAGCTCCGATCGCCGTGCAGATACTGCTTCACGAGGCGGTGCACGGCGAGGTCTGCGTACCGTCGAATGGGCGACGTGAAGTGCAGGTAGAGCGGCGCTCCGAGGCCGAAGTGTCCCGTGACCTCGACGGTGTACCGCGCGGGGCCGAGCGCGCGCAGGAGCACCGATCGCAGCGCGGGTTCGAGCGGAGAGCCCGAGATCTGATGGTCGAACGCCGCGAGGGCGAGGGGCGTGATGCGAGGGCCGAAGCCCGCTTCGAAGCCGAAGTTGCGCGCGAACTCCTCGAGCGCGCGGGCGCGGTCTGCGTCGGGCTCCTCGTGGACGCGCAGCATCGCGGGGACTCCGCGCTCGACGAGCCACCGCGCGACGGCCTCGTTGGCGGCGACCATCGCGCGCTCGATGAGGGTGTGCGCGCTCGTGGGCCGGTACGCCTCGACGCCCGTGGCGACGCCCTTCACCGGGTCGAAGACGATGTGCGCCTCGTCGCGGTTGATCTCGACGCCGCCGCGGCGCGCGCGAGAGAGCCCGAGCCTCGCAGACACCGTGCGCAGCCACGGGAGCGACGACTTCACCGGCGCGAGGTTGTCGCTCACGGCGCCGCGGTCGAGAAAGGCCGCGACCTCGTCGTACGAGGCCCGCGCCCACGAGCGGATGACGCTCTCGTAGACGTCGACGGAGGTGATCTTTCCTTCGGCGTCGATGCGGAGCTCGGCGGTGAGGCAGCAGCGATCGACGCCGGGCAGAAGGCTCAGCCACTCCGAGGAGAGCCCGTCGGGGAACATCGGGAGCACGCGTCCAGCGAGGTAGACCGAGGTGGCGCGCGTGCGGGCGGCGAGGTCGAGCGGAGAGCCCTCGGGCACGAACGCGCTCACGTCTGCGATCGATACGAGCAGCCGCAGGGCTCCGTCGGAGGGCGCGGGGAGCACCGACACGGCGTCGTCGATGTCGCGCGTCGAGGGGGCGTCGATGGTGATGGTGGGCACGTCCCTCAGATCGCGGCGAAAGCCCGTGACCTCGTGGGGAATGGCGCGCGTGGCCTCGACCTGCGCGAGGGCGTCGTCGTCGAACGCGGTGAGCACGCCGTGGCGCGCGATGACCTGCGCGAGGGCGCGTTCATCGGGGCTGTCGACCTTGCGGATGGCGCGCGCGCGGTTCTCGGGGAGCACCTTCGCGGTGACGGCGTCGCCGAGGTTGAGCGTGAGCCCGCCGTCTTCGAGCGCGAGGTCGGTGTTGGCGACCTCACGGTCGACGCGGAGAAAGCGCTCTCCGCGGTGCTGCACGACCTCGCCGAAGAGCTCGGCGCGGGTGCGCTCGACGAGGGTGAGGGCGGTGGCGGTGTAGCGTCCGTCGGGGGCCTGGGAGAGCTCCGCGGAGACGCGGTCATCCGCGAGGAACGCGTTGAGGAGCGGCGGCGGGACGAAGGCCGAGAGGCCCTCTCCGTCGACCTCGTTGACGAAGCCGAAGCCGCGGGGGTTGATGCTGACGGTGCCGACGATGCTGCGAGACGTGGTCATTGTGAGGGCGCGGAGTCTCTCACGCGCGAGGGCCGGTGGGCTACGCGCGTGTCTCAGCGCGCGTCGGGGTCGTCGAGCCACGCGGCGAGGGCGTCGCCGCTGAAGTCGAGCACGACGTCACCGAGGCGCTCGGGGCCGACGAGGTCGAGGCGTGTGGCGATGGCGCGTCGGTCGTCGTCGGTGAGCGCGCGTCGGAGCTTGCGTGCGATCAGGCTCAGGAGCGGCGCGATGCCGTGTTCGATACCCTGTTCGATGCCTCGGGCCTCGATGGCGCGCTCGTGCTCTCGCACGAGGTTCTCGGTGATCTTGAGGAACTGCTTGTGGTTCATGACTTGATCTTCCGTAGCGGGCGCGATGCGGAGGCGCACGAGGTGAGGCAGCGCGAGGATGCGCTCGGGCGCGTCGAGAGGCAACGCGGCGAGGTCGGCGATGGCGTCACGCAGCGTGCGGCCCGCGCCCATCAGCCGCAGCA
>JBPOHC010000161.1:0-2127 GCA_052035985.1 Myxococcota bacterium
ATCCCGAGCGCGATTGAACGCGTCCCGCGGTTGTATGCAGCGATACCCATCACGCCACCATCGCCTTCTGGTGCCAGGCGCGCAGACCCTCGGTCGCCTCGCGCATCGTCCCCGTGAACCGCGCGACCTCTCGGATGTTGGGCCACCCCTCGCGCCACTCCGCCGCCCACGCCTCGACGTGCTGGCCGTCGATGTCGACGCCGTACTCGATCACCACGTCGCGGCCGTCCCTGTCGACGGCGGGGCTCGTCCAGCGCCGCGACCCGTTCGGGATGCGATCCCACAGATCGACCGTGGGCATGGCGCGAGTCGGGCGGAAGGCACCCTTGCGCGGGCGCTTCGCGGCACTCGCGAGGAGCGCCTTGGCGAGACGGGCGCGGAACACGTCGAGGGCGTCCGAGTCAGCGTCCGAGAGCGAGACGGTGGCGTGGTAGTCGCCGAAGTCGTACGAGCCATCGCCGAGGCGCTGGGGGCCCGCGACGCCTCCGATGTCCTCGCCGTTGAGCGAGACATCACCGGCCTGCGACGCCGGATCGTAGACCGCGGACCACACGCGCGGACCGACCGTCATCTCCGCCGAGACGTAGCCGTGGGCGCGGGTGAGCGTGAGCCCGTCGACGCCGTTCGCCTTCCGAGCGGCGCGGGCCATGCGGGCGACGGCGCGCTCGGCGGCGGCGAAGCCGACACGGCGCCGCGCGTTGCGCTGGTCACGGCGCCCCTTCTTCGTGGGCTTGCGCGTGCCCTTGCGGAGCTGGCCGCGCCGCTGCCCCTGCGCGGTGCAGATCGCGATGGCGCTCGACAGTCCCTCGCGGGGCCCGAGCTCCTCGACGCGGCGCGGTCCGACGTGCGCGACGCACCGCTCGACCGTCGCGGGGAGCGCGCGACCGCGGCCAGGGTTCTCCTTGCGCAGACGCGCGACCTCCGCGGGCGTCGCCGCCCTCACGCGCAGGCCCGTCGCACCCTCGGAGCCTTCGAGGTAGCGCCGCGCGAGGCCCGCTTCGGTGCGCTTCGGAAACACGACGTCGATGGCGGGGCGACCACGTCGCTCGGCGACCACGTAGGGGTTGGGCTTGAGCGACGAGATGGCCTCGTAGTCGTAGCTCGGCGTGTGGTGCCCGTGGTGATGCTGCGCCTCCGAGTAGTCGACGGCGCGGCCGATGGGCATCGCATCGCCGTGGTGGTGATGCTGGTGCGAGGCCCGACGCGCGGGGCGCGGATCATCGGGGTCGTAGGAGCCGCTCGAATAGAAGTCGTTGAACTTGAACCCGCCCTGCCTGGGGTCGACCCGCGCCGTCGTCGACCTCGACGGGCCGTCCGAAGGAACGCCGCCCGAGGTGAGCACTTCGAGCTCGATCTCACGCGCCCGCCGCGCCGCGGCCTGCATCGTGCGGAACGGAGACATCGTCTGGTCCCCCACGTAGTTGCGCACGAGGGGGTGCCACACGCGGAAGCCGTCGGAGAACGTCTTGACGTGGACGTGCTTGAGGCTCTCCGTCTGCGAAACGATGAGCGGCGGCTGCGCGATGCGGCTTCGGCGGGTCATGCCGCGAGTTTCTCAGACCGCAAGTTTTCGAGCAACCGCTACGCTTCGGCCGAAGGCCGACCAACGCAATCGTCGGGGTCGTCGTGCGTGACGCGAAGCTCCTCGCGCGAGGTCACTCCGAAGATGATGCGAAGGGTCTGCGCGAGGATGACCGCGGCCTCGCCCTCCTGACCTTCCGTCCACTTTCGCCAGTGGTTCGGCCAGTGGTTGTCAGGGGGACTCCACCCGAGTTCGCTCAACGCCGAGAGCCCGGCCTCATCGAGCGGGGCATCTCCGAGGAACCGATTGGAGCCCACTTCGAGAAGAACCTCTCCGCTCCCGAGCACCGTGCCTTGCACGTACCGAGGGGCTCCGCGACGAAGAGCTCGTATGCGCCGTTTCGCAGCGCGAAAATCTCGTCGCACGGCAACGACACCAGCGCGTCGGTTTGAGCCGAAGTATCCATCGAGCGGAGCCTCCCACGGGGCACGCCGCGACCGCCAATTTTCATCCGCCCACACGTCGGGCGAGAATTGGCAAGAGACAAAATCGTTCCTGTGACTAGAAATGACCTCGGCCGTCGTACCATGCACAACACCATGACC
>JBPOHC010000876.1:0-1602 GCA_052035985.1 Myxococcota bacterium
CAGCCCCGGTCCGTCAGCGCCGCGCCTCCGTCTTGCCAGCGTCGGTCAGCGCGTAGCCCGTGGCCGTGCGCGTGATCTGGCCTGCGGTGATGCAGTCGTGCAGCGTGCGCGAGCGTGCCGCGCCGTAGCGTCCCGCGGCGAAGAACGAGATGAGACCGCCAGCGCGGTAGACGCTCGCGAGCAGGCGACGACGCGAGCGCTCTGCGGTGGTGAGCTCCGCGGCGCGCATCACGCGACCTCCGCGTCGAGCTCTGCGAACGCTGCTTCGAGGAGCCCTTCGGTCGTGAGCTCCGGCTCTGCGGGCGTCTCGTCGAGGCGCCAGGTGATCCCCTCGGGGAACGCGTCGGCGAGCGTGCGCAGCGTCGTGGGCGCTCCGGCGAGCGCGGCCGCGACGCCGCTTTCGTTGAGGGCCGCCAGAAAGAGCGAGACGGCGCCCTCCTGCGTGGTGTCGACGGTCGTGGGCAGACCGTCCACGACGGCGCTCGTCTCGACGTCGCACGCGACGCATTGCCAGTGGTCGAGGTCGATCGTCGAGAGGCGGGGGTATGCCTCGACGCGCGCGAGGAGCGCGCGGAGGGCGTTGAAGTTGGCGCGGTGCAACGTGGTCATGTGCGGGGCCTCCAGTGCGATAGTGATACCTTTCGCTATCGGAGGCGGCAAGAGAAAAACGATAGCGTCGTGTATCATTTCCGTGCGTCGCATTCGATGCTTGCACGATACACGAACGTATCGCTATCATCGGAGGTCATGGCGACCTCTCCGACCGTGACCGTGGCTCGTGCACGTCTGAATCAGCTCGTGGACGGGGGCCGATGGGGTCAACGCGAGCTGGCGCGCACGTTGTTGACCGCGCAGCCTGTGGTGCGCCAGTGGTTGGAGGGCACGTCGAGACCCGGCCCTGCTTTCCGTATTTGCCTCGCGTTCGTGGCTGGGATTCCAGAAACCGACTGGCTGACCGAGGACGAGCGCCAGCAGATCGAGCACGTTCGCGAGCTCTTTGCCTCGGCACAGACGGGCGCGAAGCGCGTGACCGTTTCGGCGCCGAAAAAGGCGACCGGGCGCGCGCGCGTTGCGAAGCGCAGCGTGCAGGAGAAAGCCGCGTGAGCGCGCAGCTCGAAGCGCTGCGCGAGGCGCTCAAGCGCGCCATGGCGGCGCATCTGCGCGCGCGTGCGGCCAACGACGACGCGACGCGACGGAGGGTTCTGTGAGCAAGGGCGCGACCGTCGAGCTTCGAGGGCGTTCCCCGTGTCCAGCGCGTTGCGCGCGGCTCTCGCGCTCTCACAAGCCGGGTTACACGCTCGCGCTGCATCTGCTCGGGTGCCATGACTGCGGGCGCATCTGGCACGTTGTCGAGCTCGTGGCCGTGGTCGGGATCGCGTCGTCGGGAGCTCCGGGCGACGCGGGGCGAGGCGCGTGATGCGGCGAGCGCGTGGAGCGGTGCGCGTGCTCCGCGTGGCGGTTGGCCTGGTGGCCCTGGGCGCGTGGTGGTTTTGGTCGGTTTCGACGAGGGGTCTATGACGGACACGGCGACGGTCAGCGAAGCGGCGGATCACAGCGTAGCGGCGGCGGAGGTCGCGCGCGTGGAGGCGATCGCGCGTGCGG
>JBPOHC010000487.1:0-1920 GCA_052035985.1 Myxococcota bacterium
GCTCCGTCACCGACTTGCGATTGACCACCCACACCGTGAGCGGGAAGCGCGCGCTCGACGCGACGTAGTCACGGTTCACCGCGTCTGCCCAGGCGCGCGGCGCGGTGACGCCCGTCGGCGTGAGCTCGTCGAGGTCGAGCTCGACGCCCGTCCAGACGAAGCCCCCGCTCCCTTCGGCCTCGACCTCGACGACGCGACTCTCGTTCGCTTCGAACACCATGGGTGTCGAGGGGCGGAGGGCGCCTCTGCGCGCCACGAGGCGGTCGTCAGGGCCGACATCGAAGACCGTGACCGCCGCGCGTCGGAGCTCGACGGCGCGCGCGGTGGGGTTCTTCAGCGTGATCGCGGGCGGCGCCGCCGTGACGTCGAGGGAGGCGACGACGCGCTTGAGCGACAGCCTCGCCTCGATCGCGGGGCGCGCCGCGCCGAGGTCGACGCTCACCACTCCCCGGACATGCCCCGAGACGAGCTGCTCGGTGAGCAGCCCGTAGCCCGACGCCGACACGTCGAGCGTGATCGGAAATCCGCTGCGCAGATCGACGCGCGGCGTCCCGACGAGCGCGAGCGAGTCGCCCGCCGCGGTGGCGTCGAGTTCGAAGGTCGCAGGCAGGTCTCTCGCGCGTGAGAGCGTGACGAAGGGCAGCGACTCGCGGCGCTGGATCTCGGCGCGGAGCAGCTCGCGGTCTTCGGCGTCGAGCACGGGCACGACGCGAAGCGTGACCGCGACGCGGTAGTCGCCGTCACCGGGCGCGGCGCCGGGGCCGGGGCGGAGGTAGAGCGAGGGACTGAACGGCCGACCGTCCTCGGCGAGCCCGAGTTCGAAGCGAGACGGGAGGTACTCGTACGCGCCCTCGTGCGCCCCGGCCTGGTAGCGCACGCTGCGGTCGCCGCCGGGGAGGTTGAAGGTCTTCCAACCGCTCTCCGCCTCGTAGACGCTCGATCCCGCGGGATACGCGAGCGCGCGAGAGAGGGTCCCGACGATGCCGAGCGTGATCGTGGGCAGGGCGGGCTCCTCGTTGCCGCGCGCGTCCACGCCTGGGGGCACGTCGAGGAGGGCGCCGTGGACCCAGGCGATCTCCAGCGTCGCCCCCGCGGGTCGTTGCATCAGGGAGCGCACGCGCTCGCGCAGCGCGTCGCCAACGGCGGTCGAGGCGCCGTCTGCGCCGAACAACAGCGCGAGCCGGAGCACGCCCGTGACGGGGTCGAGCGCCACCTTCATCGGCCAGCGCTCGGTGTCCGACGACGCGATCGCCGCGCGCAGCGAGCCTTCGCGCAGCGGGAGCACCGGCAGCGCCTCACCGACGCGCGCGATCTCGACGAAGAGCCCGCCGCCACGGAGTCGCACCGAGGTCACGCTCTGGTCCGCGAGGGATGCGCGGAGGGTTCGCCATCGGGTCCCGCGGACGTCGGTGCACTCGCCGCGCGACTGGACGTCCGTGATGAACCAGCGCAACCACCGGCTGAGGGTCTCGTCGGCGATGGGAGGGTCCCACCCCCGCCCGTGCTCCCGCCCGTCGCTGGCCGCGAAGAGAGGGGTGTCCGCGGGCAGCGGCGTCCAGAGGCAGGGCGCGCCCTCCGCGGGGTCGCCGATGAGGAGCTCGATGCGAGGCGCCTGCTCGTCGTGCCTGTCCGCGAAGATCGTCGGCGCGTCACGCGATCCGAGCCCCGCCGTCGAGCGGAGCGGGCCCGCGCTCGACAGGTCGAAGTGCGCGACGATCACGTTGTCGCCCTCGATGTACGCCTTCCAATCACGGTCCGGCATGTCGTTCCTCTTCGATCGTCTCTTCGGTGATCCGTCGCGGCGCCCCGCGCGGACGCCGTTCGCTCGCGGGCGCCGCTACAGCGCGCGGAAGTTCTGCCACGCGCCGTCGAAGAAGCCTCCGACGCGGACGCCCGTGCGGTCGTAGACCATCACGTCGG
>JBPOHC010000093.1:0-3980 GCA_052035985.1 Myxococcota bacterium
CAGTCGGGCGCCTGCGCGCCGGGCGCGGCGATGGATTGCCGCGACAGTGATCCGTGCACGGGCGACGTGTGCAACGAGGCGATGATGCGCTGCGATCACCCCGCGGTGACGCCCTGCGGGGGAACGCTCATGCCCGGCACTTACGTGCTCTCTCCGCCGGTGATGTACGTGTGCCCGCTCTACTCGCTCGGACCGATCGCCTCGCTCACGATCACGACCTCGGCGTCGGGCATCCAGGTGGCGGGGCTCCCCGTGATCCTGACGGGCGCGACCCCCGCGGAGGGGATGTTCTCGACCTCCGGCACCGACCTCCACGGCAGGACCTTCACGCTCACGCTGCAGGGCAATTTCACCAGCGCGACGGCCTTCACGGGCGCGTTCTCCGTCGCTTGCCCGGACTGTGGAGCGGGCGACGGATGCGCGACGGGCTCCGGGTTCTTCACGGCCACTCGCCGCTAATGAGGCGCTTCATGTTCGATGTGAGAATCAGATCCGCCTCGTGGGCCTTCGCGCTGCTGCTCGCCGCGTGCAGTGACTCCTCGGCGCCGCGCTTCGTCGACGGCGACGCCTCGATGACAACCGACGCGACGGGGATGTCCTGCGCCTCGAACGCGCAGTGCGACGACGGCGTCGCGTGCACGAGAGACATCTGCGTCGTCGGAGGAACCTGCGAGCACGTCCCCGACAGCCCCTCTTGCGTGGTGCCTCAGCGCTGCATGCGCACGGCGGACTGCAACGACAACATCCCGTGTACGCGCGACAGTTGCCTCGTCGACGGAACGTGTAGTCACACCGCGCAGAACGACATGTGCTCGGCAGGCCAGACCTGCGACCTCGCGCGCGGTTGCTCATCGGGAACCACGCCCGGGACATGCCGCACCGACATCGACTGCCGCGACACCTTCGACTGCACGGTCGACACCTGCGGCGCCGACGGGCGTTGCAGCTACACGGCGCAGAACTCGCGCTGCACGACGGGCCAGGTATGCCGCGTGGGCATGGGCTGCATCAGCGAGCGCACCTGTTCGAGCGACGCGGACTGCAACGACATGCGGCGCTGCAACGGCGTCGAGCGCTGCGTCGAGTTCGGCTGTGTGGCGGGCACGGCTGCGAACTGCGACGACATGGACGCGTGCACCGTCGATACGTGCAGCGAGACGGGGACAATGTGTTCCCACGCGATGAACCCGACGTGCATGGGGATGGTGCGCAGCGGGATCTTCACCGTCGCGACTCCCGGTCGGTACAACTGCGCGGACGGGCAGGTGAACGTGGAATTCGCGCGGTTTTTGTTCAGCGTTTCTGGGAGCAACCTCACGGTGACGCCCGCACCGATGGGCCCCGCGATGACGGGCACGATCGCAGGGTCGATGTTCAACGTTCGCTACCAGAACGGGATGCCGGACCTGTTCACGTGCGCGGAGATCTACTCCCTCACCGGGACGTTTACGGACTCGACCCATTTCACGGGGACCTACTCCCTCACCTTTTTGCCCGCAGAAACCTGTGCCCTTGCGCGTTGCGGGGCGCAGAGCTTCACGGTCATGGGCACCGCGATGTAGTCGTCGCCCTCCCGCGGCGGATCAGCGCGCGATCGAAATCCCCAACACATCCGCGATCGTCTGGGACGGCGTCCACGATCCCGCCACCATGGCCCCAGAGTAGACGTACAACCGCCCCTCAGATGCGATCGCGAAGTCGGCGAAGCCGTCGCGATCGATGTCGCCGGGTGATCCGAGAGACTGAACGAGCGCTCGGGGCAGCTCACCCCCTGCCCCACCGAGAACTCGTCGCGACACGCTGAGCGGAGAGCTTCGAGCTCCGAGCCAGAGGAGCGTCGAGGCATCCCCCGACGCGACCACGTCGTCGTCACCATCCGCGTCGACATCGCGAGCGGCGCTCAACACGGTCGAATTCAGCGTGGTGAACATCATCGACGAGAGGGCGCCGCCACGAAAAACGGACGTGGTGGCGCCGACAAGCTGTGGCGTGGCGAAGTCCGCGTAACCGTCTCCGTCGAGATCACGCAGGGCGACCGCAACAACATTGGGCTCCAACACGCTGGAGGGAGTCCCGATGCGCCCGCTCGCGTTTCCGAAATACATGCGGGACACGTACGCGTAGCCGCCGTCGCTCGGTACGATGGTGAACAACGCAATGTCGCCATAAGCGTCGCCGTTCACGTCCCCGATGGTCGAGCCGCTGGGAAAACCCAGCGTACTCCGCATCGTGGGATCATCCGTCGGCCAGGCCGCGGGGGTTCCGAGCGCCAGCGCATCGTCGATCGTCAGATCTCCGTACCCGTCGAGGTTGAAGTCATCCGCGGGCGAAGCCCCGAAGGCAATCGGAGCGTAGGCAACCGCGGGCCTCGGCGACACCCCGGCCGAGCTCCCAGCGAAGACCTGCGTGGCACGCGCGCGACGAGAGGCGTCCGTGATGTAGCTCACCGTCACGAGCAGCTCTGGGAATCCGTCGCCGTTCAGATCACCACCGCACTGAAGCGCCGAGATGAAATCGAGCGTCCCCGTCGACACGGACACACCGAGAACTGTGGGCGTCGTCCTCACGCCCGTCGGGCTCCCGTAGAACACCAGCACCGACTGCCGCTCCGCGACCGCGAGATCGGCGTACCCGTCGCCGTTGAAATCGGCCGTGTTTCCCCACGCGGTGTTCACCGCTGCAGATCCGTGCCCCACGACGAACTGCCACGTCGGGCCGTAGCTCGTCCCCGCGTCGCCTGCGCGCATCCCTGCGGCGCGCCAGAACCACACGCCCGGCGTCAGCGTCATCGGCGTGATCACCGAAGCGCCCGACGCATCGAAGCGGTGAACCACCGTCGTACACGCGCGCTCGCGGCACAGCTCGATGCGCGCGCCGTCCGTCCCCGGTCGAAGCTCCCAGCGCAGACGCGGAGTCTGCGAGGTCACCGTGCTCGTCGAGAGCGGCGCGATCAGACGCGGCGCTGCGATCACCGCGCACGACCCGTCGACCACGCTCGCCCCGGCGTCGCAGCGAAGTACATCCGGCGCGACATCCGGCGCGACATCGAGCGCGACGTCCGCCACGTCGACCGCGTCTGCGCCCGCGTCACTCACGTCGCCCGCGTCGCTCACATCACTCGCGTCGCTCGCGTCGCTCGCGTCGCTCGCGTCGCTGAGCTTGACGTCGCCCGCGTCGCCCGCATCGAGCGCGTCCGCGAGGTCATCGAGCGCGTCGCTCGCATCGCTCACGTCGGCTGCGTCGCTCACATCGAGGGAGTCGCCCGGTGTCGCGTCTGCGAGGTCGTCGATCACCGCGTCGCGCGCGTCTCCGTCTTCGACCACGTCGCGCCCGACACAGCGGCCGGTCTCCGGGCAGGGCGTGAAATCAACCTTCGGGAGGCACCCCGAGAGCAACACCGCGACGACCGCTGGCCACGTCGCGCGGCCGAGTGGCACCGCGTTCCTGTTCATCGCAAACAGCTTCGCACGCGAGCACGCCGGAATGGAACTCCCTCCGCGCGAGCGCTCGCGCTTGACACGCCGCCTCGAAAACCGATGAGATGCCGCGTGTGAGCTCAACCCCACGCGATCGCGACGGCGCCTCTCGCCTGTCGCCTCTCCCCTCGACGCCGCCGCTCGTGCGGCGCGCCGTGCTCGCAGCCGCGCTCTCTGCGCTCGGCTGCGGCGACACCGTCTCACCTCCGTCCGCTGACGCGTCCGCCGACGTCGCGCCCGATCGCATCACGCCGATGCCGCCGCCGATCGACGCCGCTTCGGACACTTCGCAGCCCGACGCGCTCCCGCCGATGCCCCCGCCGATGCCGCCGCCGCCCGACGTCATCACCCCGATGCCACCGCCGATGCCGCCGCCGATGCCGCCGCCCGACGTGCTCCCGCCGATGCCGCCGCCCGCCGGGCGCCCGCCCATGCCGCCGCCCGACCAGCGCCCGCCGCACCCGCCCCCCCACGGCGCGGCCGACGCCCGCCCCCCCCGCCCCC
>JBPOHC010000449.1:0-7216 GCA_052035985.1 Myxococcota bacterium
AGCGACGGCGGGTCTCGCGGGGGCTTGCGAGGGCGCCGGGTCGCGGCACGCGGCGAGCAGACCGAGGGCGGCGCACGCGAGCAGACGAGACCGGTCGACTGGTTGACGCACGGAGGGTGGTATGGCAAGCGAGCGACGCATCGGCGGGTCTATCGGAATCGCCCTCTATCACAGCCGTCGCAACCGTGAGATGAACCCGCCGCAGAATCTCCCAATGACGCTTCTCCCCCACTGCCTCGGACGCGCCGCGGCGCGATGGTGCGCCCTCGCGCTCGCCGTGTTCGCCCTCGCGTTCGCGCGTCCCGCGGCGGCCATCGACGTCTGGACCGAACCCAACCCCGGCATCCGTCACCTGCACCGCACGACGCCCGCGCCCGCGGAGTTTCACGCGCTGGTGATCGACCTCGACGCGCCCGGCGTCCGCATCCGCTGCACGCCCCTCCGCGAGCGGTGGAAGAGCACCAGCGGCTACGCGCGCGACGCGGGCCTCGCCGCGGCCGTCAACGGCGGCTTCTGGGGCCTCTTCGGTCAGGGCGCGCAGGGCATGACCGCGGGCAACGGCCAGGTGTGGGGCTCCGACGACGAGGAGCTCGGGTTCTTCGCCGTGAGCTCCAACGGCCGCGCGTGGGTCTCGCGCCCCGCCGACGTGGTCGAGGGCTCGCGTCGCATGATCACCGACGCGGTCTCGGGGCGCCCCATGGTCGTCGACCGCGGGCGCATGAGCGAAGAGCTCTACACCTTTCCGCGCACGTGGACGCGCGAGCCTCGCACCGCCGTGGGCGTGAGCGAGAACGGTCGCAAGGTGATCCTCGTGACCGTCGACGGACGCCGCGCAACGAGCCACGGCGGCACCCTCGAAGAGATCGCGCAGATCATGATCGAGCTCGGCGCGTTTCGCGCGATCAACCTCGACGGCGGCGGATCGACCACGATGTACGTCGGCTCCGAGGGCGGCGTGGTCAATCGCCCTTCGCGCGGCTGGGAGCGCGAGGTGGTCAACCACATCGGCGTGATCGCGCCTCCGCCCGTGGCCCCCGCCGCGTCGACGCAGCGCGTGACCGACACGCCCCGCGAGGTCATCGCGACGGCGCAGCAGCACCGCGACACGGGCACCGGCGACCAGGCCCGCGAGAACGTGCAGGGGACGGGCTTTCGCAACTGGGCCCGCGTCCACTTCGGGCGCTACCTCGCCATCGATCGCCTCGGGCTCGGGCGCAACCGCGAGGTCGTCGTGCCGCTGCTCTTCGCCGCCGCGGTGCTCCTCACGGGCTCCGTCGCGTTCTTCATCGTGTCGCGCGTGAAGCGCGCGCGGGCGCGTCGAAACACCGTCGCCATGGGCTCCGTCGGCGCCGCGGGCCTCAAGGGACCGACGACCTCATGAGCGACGAGGCCGACCTCGCGCGCCGCATCGTCCGCGACGTCGGCAGGGCCGTCGGCGACTTCGGCCTCATCGAAGGCGGCGACCGGATCATGGTCTGCGTCTCCGGCGGCAAGGACAGCTACGCCCTCCTCGAGACGCTGCGAACCCTTCAGCGCAAGGCCCCCGTGCGCTTCGAACTCATCGCGGTGCACCTCGACCAGGGGCAGCCGGGCTACGACGGCGCGCCGCTCGCGAAGTGGCTCGTCGACGAGGGCTACGAGCACCACATCGTCCGCGAGGACACGTACTCCATCGTGATCGAGCGCGTGGCCGAGGGGAGCACCTACTGCTCGCTCTGCTCGCGGCTCCGGCGCGGCGTGCTCTACAGCACCGCGACGCGCCTCGGCTGCACCAAGATCGCGCTCGGGCACCACCGCGACGACGCGATCGAGACCCTGATGCTCAACCTCTTCTTCTCGGGCAAGGTCGCGGCGATGCCCGCGCGGCTCGTGAGCGACGACGGCGCCCACGTGGTGATCCGTCCGCTCATCTACTGCGCCGAAGAGACCCTCGCGGCGTACGCGAAGGCGAGGCGATTCCCCATCCTGCCGTGCAACCTGTGTGGCTCGCAGGAGACCGCGCAGCGCAAGCAGATCAAGGCCCTCCTCGCGCGCCTCGAGGGCGAGCACCCCGGCGTCAAGAGCTCGGTCTTCGCGGCGCTCGGCAACGTGCGCCCGACGCAGCTCCTCGACCGCGGGCTCGCGCTCAAGCCCGAAGACGAGCGCGCGCATCCCAGGGCGGCCAAGGCCTCGCTCGGCGGAGGCAGGCTCCGCGTCGTCGACGAGGGCTGATCGCGCATTCCGTTCGGCGCTCGTGGCTGTGTGATAGCGTCGCGCTCCGATGGAGCTCACGACCTCAACGAGCGCGCCGAAGGGACCGGCCGCGCCGCTCGACGATTATCAGCGACGGCTGGTGATCTTTCTCAGCGTGGCGACCTTCTTCGAGGGCTACGACTTCATCGCGCTGTCGCAGATCCTGCCGACGCTTCGGACGGAGTTTCACCTCTCTCCGCGCGGCGGGGGCGCGATGGTGGGCTTCATCAACGTGGGCACGATGCTCGCGGCGCTGCTGGTGCGACGGGCCGACGTGTGGGGCCGTCGGCGCGTGCTGGCGCTCACGATCACGGGCTACACGCTCTGCTCGCTGGCGACGGCGCTCGCGCCCGAGGTGTACTCGTTCTCGCTGCTCCAGCTCCTCGCGCGGGTGTTCCTCATCGGCGAGTGGGCCATCGCGATGGTCTACGCGGCGGAGGAGTTCCCCGCGGAGCGGCGGGGCTTCGTGATCGGGCTCATCCAGGGCTTCTCGAGCCTCGGGAGCATCGCGTGTGCGGGCGTGGTCCCGCTGCTGCTCAAGACCTCGATCGGGTGGCGGTCGGTGTACGTCGTGGGCGCCATTCCCCTCGCGATGATGGCCTTCGCGCGGCGCAACATCCGCGAGACCTCGCGCTTCGAACACACGCGCCACGAAGACCGCGCGCCGCTCCTCGCGCTGCTCGGCGGACCGTGGCGCAACCGCGTGCTCCTCGTCGCGCTCGCGTGGTTCTTCACCTACGCCTGCACCCAGAGCGCCGTGACCTTCTGGAAGGAGTTCGCCGTCGCCGAGCGCGGCTTCACCGACAAGGCCGTCGGCGCCGCGATCACCCTCGCCGCCGTGGGCTCGATGCCCCTCGTCTTCGCCGCTGGAAAGCTCATCGACGTGCTCGGTCGTCGCATGGGCGCCGTGGTGATCTTCACGCTCACCGCCGCGGGCGTCGTCGGCGCGTACTCGCTGCGCAACCCCGTCGCGCTCACGGTGGGCCTCGCGGGCGCGATCTTCGGCACGAGCGCCGTGCTCCCGGTGCTCAACGCGTTCACGTCGGAGCTCTTTCCGACGGAGGCGCGGGGCGACGCCTTCGCGCTCGCCAACAACCTCATGGGGCGCATCTCGTATGTGCTCGCGCCCTTCGCGGTGGGCGTCATGGCGCAGCAGTCGGGGTGGGGGTTCGCGGTGAGCGTGACGGCGATCGGTCCGCTCCTGGCGCTCGCGGTGATCCTCGCGGCGCTGCCCGAGACGCGCGGTCGCGAGCTCGAAGAGACCTCGAGGCTCTGATGCCTCAGAGCTGCGCGACGAGGGGGATGCGTCGCACCCAGATCGGGTTCGTGAACGCGTAGCGACGGATGCAGCGACCCTGGCGGTACGACGCGCTGTCGGTGCCCGCGCACTGCGTGAGCGCCTCGGAGCCCCGCGCCGCGCGCTCCGTCGCGGCGAACGCTCGCACGAAGAGTCGATCGGGGCGGACGCCGGGCGTGACGTGGATGCGCGAGAGGTCGAGCGAGACCGCGCGCACGCCGCGGTAGCACGTCGAGCAGGTTCCGTCGGGCCACTGCACGGCGAGGTGCGCGGGATCCGACGGGGCGAGGTAGCTCGCGGGCTCGGAGTACCAGTAGCCGCGCGCGTTGCGGCGGTAGTGCCAGCCGTCGAGGTCGTACGCGTCGGTGGCGGCCGTGGTGGTGGCGACGGTCCCTTCGCCGCCCGTGTAGAGGCGCGAGGTTCCCGTCGCGGAGTTGAACGCGCCGACCACGAACTCGATCGACTGCACGTGACCGAACTCGGGCGACGACTGCCACTCGATGAGCAGCGGGACCCTGCGTCGGCCCTGCGCGTCGGGCAGTTCGAGCGCGTCGACGACGTCGCCCATCATCGGGTCGGTGTCGTCGATGACGCCGTTCTCGTTGCGGTCGTAGACGATGCGGAGCGCGGGGCCGTCGGTGACCGCGAAGTGCCCCGCGCGGACCGCGTCACGCACCTGCGCGGCGCCGTAGACGGGGCGCGTGTTGGCCGTCACGGTGGTGTTGGGCGCGCCCGCCATCACGAGGTTGCGCGGCGATCCGATGCCCGCGTCGTACACGCTCTGCATGCCGGTCATGTAGCCCGAGCGGTGGTAGTTGAAATCGCCGTGCGCGTCGGAGCCGCCCGCCATGAACATGCGCCGCGGCTGGCCCACGGGGAGCCACGCAGACAGCGCCGTGGTCTCGCGCGAGTCGAGGCCGCGGACGTTCCACGCGTCCCACGAGAAGGCGCCGTCGTTGAGCACCTCGTCGGTCTCGGAGGTGCGGCTCGCGTAGCGGCCGTTGAAGACGTCGAAGGGGTAGAGCTCGAAGAGCCCGTCGGAGCCCGGACGCAGCGCGCGGCGCGACTGATCGACGAGCTGGAGGTCGTACCACCACTGCGCGCTGTCGCGCTGGTAGCCGTCTTCGAAGCCGTCGTCGGTGGTGTGACGCGCGTCGCTGTACACCGTCGATCGGCGCCGCGCGTTCTCGTTCCAGAACTCGAAGCCGGCGACGGCGGGCGAGCTCCACGCCTTGCGGATCATCGACTCGGGCCACGGCGGCGCGCCCGGTCCGCTGCCGCCGTTCGACGAGTTCATGTGGTGCGCGAGGAAGACCGTGCCGCGCTTCTCCTCGACCTCGGTGAGCACGCCGCGCTCGGTGACCGACGCGCCCGTCGTGGGGTCGACGATGGTGGTCGGGGCCGTGAGCCGACGCTGCGCGCCGCCGAAGACGCTCGTTCGAGAGGGCACGAAGGGGTCGACCGTCGCCGCGAGCGTCGGGTCGGGGAAGTACACCATGTGCTCGCGTCCGAGCGCGTACTCGTTGATCCCCTGCACGTCGCCGATGAGGAGCGCGCCGCCGCCCACGTCGCGCCAGAGCGACGCCACGGAGCACGCGCTCGACCCGAGGCGGCACTGCACCATGGGGTTCGTGTTCGTGCGAACGCAGCTCGACGCAGAGGTCTGCCATCCGTTGCAGAGCTCGGCGACGTTGAAGGTCCGGTTCGCGCCGTAGGCGATCGTCGTGGGCGGCGCGGTGTTGGCGAGGCGCGCGTCGCGCTGGAGCTCGGGCACCGCGTCGAGCTCTCCGCCGAGAAAGATCTGCGGGATGATCCCGTTGAAGCCGAGGCTGAGGATGTTGGGCGACGGCGCGCGCAGGGCCGCGTCGCGGTTGGCCTGCGCCACGAGCGACTGCATCGCGCGGAAGCGCCGCGAGTCCATGTCGCGCAGCACGCCGCGGCGGGCCCACGCGTCGATGCGCTGCGTGTACGCGACGACGTTGAGCTCGAGGTCGCTGTCGACGATCTGCTCCGAGGCCGACGCGTGCTCGGTGGCCCACAGAAAGTCGATGCCCACGGAGCGCATCGCATACGCGGTCCCGCGGTAGTTGTAGCCAGACTCGCCCTCGTTGTTGGTGCCCTGCGAGTGGTAGTGCAGGTCGCCGTAGGCCCACCCCGCGGCGGGCCTCGGGAGCGGCGCCTCGCCGAGGTGCACGCGCGCGTAGTTGCGGAGGCGATAGAAGTTCGACGCCGTGGCGTTGGTGCAGTCGATGGAGGCCGAGCGCGAGACCTTGAGGTCGAGCGTGAGCGCGACGTTGGCGCCGGGCGTGGTGACCCTCGGTGAGTAGAGCGCGGTGGCGTGCCACTCGGAGGTGCCCGTGACGCCGCGCAGCGAGGCGCAGTTCGCCGTCGAGGTGCGCGTGCAGGCGTCGCGCGCGGGGCCGTTGGGTTGCGCGCTCGCGGGCCAGAGCCAGGGGCCGATCATGCGCTCGATCTCGGCGAACTGATCGACGGGGATGACCGTGCGCGTGGTCCCCTCGGTGACGGCGAGCTCGCAGACCTTGCCGATCGTGGGCGCGCTCGATGCGCCCGCCGCGTCGAAGCTCACCTGATCGGCGTCGTGCACCGTGATTTGAAGCGGAATCTGACCGTAGCTGTACGTGGTCGAGCCGACGATGGGGACGACCGAAGGCTCCATGCGCCAGGGGGCGTCGATGGCGAATTCGAAGCTCCCTTCGACGCCGTTGAGGGCCTGCACCGAAGCGCCCGGCGCGTCGACGCTGGCGTTGGAGTAACAGCCCGCGAGGATGGCTCCCGTCGAGAGCAGGATGCCGAGCGAGAGGTGTCGAGCGCGACGTGATTTCATGGCACAGGGCTTTCGTAGACGTGCGCGGTCGTCGGCGCTGCCACACCCGCTGGTGCGCCGCTCCCCGACCGCCTTGTTGGCTTCACCCCGTCGTTGGAGGTGCGCCCCGCGGTCCGTCACGAAAACGCGGAGGTGCTCACGGCCCCACGAAAATAGACGTTCTGGCGTGCGTCTCGGTCAGAGCGCCTGGAGGAGCTCGACCATCGGCGTGACGATGCTGTCGGTGCCGACGAACCACGGCAGGTGGATGTCTCTCGACCCCGCGGTGCCCGTCACGGGCGGAAACTGGAGGCCGAGCGCGTAGTGGCGGACGACGTCGTTGAGCGTGGCGAAGGTTCCGCCGTGCCCCCACGGTCCCGTGCGTCCGACGCCGCGGAGCGATGGCGTGTGAAAGCGCCCGAGGAGCGACGCGTCTTCGAGGATGCGCGCGATGTGAGCGCCCGGCGCGCGGTCGTCGCTGAAGGGTCCGTCGCTGCGAAACGGCGAGGCCACGAGCGACGCGATGGCGTCGATGCGTCCGCGGTCGGGCGTTCCTCCGCGGATGCCGGTGGGCATTCCGACGTTGTGAAAGCTGTCGTCGCGGAGCGTGGGGCCGTGGTGGCACTGGATGCAGCCGTGGACGAAGAAGTGATGCAGCCCGTCGCGCTGCGACTCCGTGAGCGCGGTCATGTCTCCCGCGACGTATCGATCGAACGCGGTGGCGGGGAATCGCAAAGTTCTCTCGTACGCGGCGATGGCCTTGCCGAGGTTGACGTAGACGCGGTTGACCGTGTCGCGATCCTCCGTCGTCATCGCGTCCCACGACGCGGTGCCGGGCATTCCGCTCGCGGGGAATCGCGCGG
>JBPOHC010000830.1:0-10339 GCA_052035985.1 Myxococcota bacterium
GTGACCTCGGTCTGCTCGCCGCCCGCCCCGACGGGAGAGCCCTGCTCGCGGTACTGCCAGCCCGGGTCGATCTGCGAGTTCGACGGGACGCGCTTCATGCAGCGATGCCTGCCCTTCACGGTGCGCAACGCCGAGGGCGAGACCTGCGTGCAGGGCAACACCGGCAGCGAGGTCTGCAACGTGCTGCTCGGGCTCGACTGCGTCGCGGGTCGATGCCGTCGCGTCGGCACCGGCGCCGAGAACTCCGTGTGCTTCAGCGGACGTTACGGCGTGACGAGCTGCAACCCCGGGCTCTACTGCAACCCCGCGACGATGACCTGTCAGCGACGCAAGGCCAACGGCGCCGCGTGCCAGGGGAACGACGAGTGTCAGAGCCTCTCGTGCGAGAACAACGGCGCGGGCGAGGCCTACTGCGTCGCCCTGCCGACGGCGTGTTGAAGCGTCGACGCCCCGTTGCGGAGACGCGCGCGACGGGTCCAAGATGGCGCTCGTAGCGGGCGTCTCTCCCGCTGGAGAAGATGCACGCATGAGAGCACCCCGCGCCCCTCAGCCCGCCCCTCGAACGCTCGCCACGCCGCCCGCTTCGGCGCAACTTCGACTGCCGCGCGCGACGCACCTCGGACCGCGCTTTCCGACGCTCACGGTGGTGCTCGCGAGCGGCGTCGCGCTGCCCGCGTGTCACGACCCCGAGTGCGGCTCGACGCGCTCCGACGAGCTCCAGCGCCACGGCGCCGACGGTCTCCGCGAGGCCCGCGAAGGACGCGCTTCGAACGCCCTCCGCGAGCTCGGCGTCGCGCTCGGCGTGGTCACCCACGACCGCACCACCGTGCCCGAACCGCAGGTCGCGGGCGCAGCGCCGATGGTTCAACCCGTCCCGCCTCCGACGCAGGTCCCGCCGCCCGAGATGGTCACGGGCGGAGCGACCGCCGTCGTGAGCCCCACGCCGCCTCCGCCGATCCCTCCGAGCCAGCAGACCTCGCCGCACGATCCCCCGACGATTCGCACCATCCCGACGCCGAACGCGCCTCGGCCCGGCGCGCGTCGCCCCGTGGCTCCGTCGCCTCCCACGCCGCACGCGTCGCCTCGCGGCGGAGAGGCCAGCGTCGGCCCGCTCCCCACGCTCGATCGCCCGCTCGCCACCACCCGAAGCTGACCGTTACCGCGCCGCGCCGCCGCGGATCACGCGCTCGATCATCACCGCGCGACGCGTCCGTCGCACACGCTCCGCGCGCACGATGGAGCAGAGTTCCTCCGATGCCTCATCGAGGCCGTCGTTGAGCACCACGTAGTCGAAGAGGCCGTAGTGCGTGAGCTCTCCGAGCGCGTTGCGCATGCGGCGAGCGATGGTCTCTTCGCTGTCGGTGCCGCGGCCGCGCAGCCGGCGTTCGAGCTCCGTGAGCGACGGCGGAAGCACGAACACCCCCACGGCCTCGGGCACACGCGCCTTGAGCTGCCGCGCGCCCTGCGTGTCGATCACGAAGACCATCCCCCGGAGACGCGCGCGCGCTTCGATCATCTTCTCGAGCGAGGTGCCGTAGAGGTGACCGTGCACCTCGGCCCACTCGGCGAAGGCCCCGCGAGACTCCATCGCGCGGAACTCGTCGACGCTGACGAAGTGATAGTCGCGCCCGTCGACCTCGCCCTCTCGCGGCGCGCGCGTCGTGACCGACACGCTCTGCGCCATGTCGGGGTAGCGATCGAGCATGCGCCGCACGAGGGTGGTCTTCCCCGCACCCGAGGGAGACGTGACGATCAGCGGGAGAAAATCAGCGTGCGCGTCGACCAACGGGTTTGGCTCCTGCGAAACGTCACTCGATGTTCTGCGCCTGCTCTCGCAGCCGCTCGATCTCGGTCTTGAGCTCGACCACCGCGAGGGCCGCCTCGCTGGCCTTCGAACCCACGGTGTTGACCTCGCGCGCGACCTCCTGAAGCAGAAAGTCGAGCTTGCGCCCCACGGGCTCGTCGCTGCCGATGAGCCGCGAGAGCTGGTCGATGTGCGCGGCGAGGCGCGTGAGCTCCTCGGTCACGTCGCCGTGGTCGAGGGCGACCGAGAGCTCGTGCTCGAGCCGCGCGCCGTCGATCGCCGTGCCCGCGAGGATCTTCGCGAGGCGCTCTCTCGCGCGGGCCCTGTGCCGCTCGGCCATCGCCTCGGCGCGCGCTTCGAGATCACGCACCAGCGAGGCCACGGCGGAGACGCGCTTGACGGCGTCGAGACGGAGGTGCGCTCCTTCGGCGGAGCGCATCCGATCGAGGTCGTCGAGGGCGCGCTCGAGGCCCGCTCGCAAGGTCGCGCGTGACGCCTCGGGGTCGCGATCGCCCGCGTGCACGAAGAGCTCAGGAACGCCCGCGAGCACCGAGAGCGGAACAGGGCCCTCGATGCCCACCTCCGCGGCCACCGACTGGAGCTCGCGCAGGATCGCGACGGCGCGCGCGCGATCGAGCGTCGGCGGCGCGTGCTCGCTCCGCTCGGAGTGAACCACCACGTCGACGCGTCCGCGCGAGAGGCGCTGCCGCACGAGCTGCTCGACGAAGACCTGGTGATCGACGAGCTCGCGCGGGAGCTTCACCCGCACCTCGAGGTAGCGGTGATTCACCGAGCGGACCTCGACGACGAGGCGCCCCGCGTCGGAGCGAACCTCCCCAGCGCCGAAGCCCGTCATGCTCCGCACGTCGATGCTCCCGCGGCGCTACTTGTTGATCGAGCGGTAGAACGCGACGGTCTTCGAGAGGCCCGCAGCGAGGTCGTAGAGCACCTCGTACCCGAGGAGCGCGCGCGCCGCGGAGATGTCCGCGAGCGAGTGCTTCACGTCGCCCACGCGACCGGGGCCGTACTCGGGCGCGAGGTCGGTGCCGAGCGCGCCGTTGATGCGCACCACGAGCTCGTTGAGCGACACGCGCGCGCCGCAGGCGATGTTCACCACCTCGCCGTGCGTGTGGGCCTTCGCGGCGAGGAGGTTGGCGCTCACGACGTTCTCGATGAAGCAGAAGTCGCGCGACTGCTCGCCGTCGCCGTGAATCTGCGGGCGCTCGCCGCGGAGGAGGCGCGTGATGAAGCGGGGAATGACCGCGGCGTACTCGCTGTTCGGGTCCTGCCGCGGGCCGAAGACGTTGAAGTACCGCAGCGAGACCGTTTCGAAGCCGAAGAGGCGACCGAAGACGGTCACGTACTGCTCGCCCGTGAGCTTCGAAACCGCGTAGGGAGACAGCGGCTTCGGGGTCATCGTCTCGACCTTGGGGAGCACCTCGGTGTCGCCGTAGGCGCTCGAGCTCGCGGCGTACACGAGCTTGCGAACCTTCGCGACGCGGCACGCCTGGAGGAGCTCCACCGTGCCCGACACGTTGGCGCGGTTGCTCGCGATGGGGTCGTTGACGCTGCGGGCGACGGAGGGAATCGCAGCCTCGTGGAAGACCGTGTCCACGCCCGCCACGGCGCGCGCCGTCGCCTCGGGGTCGCAGAGGTCGCCCTCGATGAACTCGATGCGATCGGCCACGCGCGCGATGTTCTCGCGGCGCCCCGTCGAGAAATTGTCGATCGCGCGCACCGTCGCGCCCTGCGCCAGAAGCGCGTCGATCAGGTGGCCGCCGATGAACCCCGCTCCGCCCGTCACCAGTACCCGCACGAGAGACCTCCGAACCTGTGTTGATTCACCGATGACCGACGCAGACGACGGCTACTTCTTCGGCGCGAAGAGCGACGAGAGCTTCGCCTTCGCCTTGAGCTCGGCCTCGTTGGTGCCGGGCTCGCCGTTGCGGAACGTGAAGAACGTGCAGTGGTTGGTCGACTCACGCTCGGGGATGTACTCGGTGATCTTCTCGCGGCACTGGTTGTGGGCCCCCGGGTCCCAGTACTCGCAGTTCTTGCAGCAGTGGAGGTCGGCGCCGCAGTGCGTACACGTGTCGCGCCGCTGCATCTTGACCTCGAACACAAGCTCGTTCCTGCACTTGTGGCAGAAGAACTTCTTCTCTTCGACCTTCGGGATCCACATGGGTCGCGCTCCTCCTACTCCGCGATGCCGCGCTTGCGCTTCACCTGCTCGAGCACGCGCGCGTACTCTACCTCCCAGGTCTTGGTGCCCTCCTGGAGGTTCTTGATCTTGTCGCGCACCTCCTTGTCGACCTCGCTGTCCTCCGACATGTGCCGCTCGAGCACCTTGCGGCACTTGCGACGGATCACATCGTCGTCGGAGAACAGCTCCTCGACGTGCGGCGACCGCATGAAGATCGCCAGGAGCTGGTTGAGGATGTACGACGCGCTCTCGCCGCCCGTCCCCACGTTGCGCTGGTCCGCGAGCAGCTTCTTGAAGCGCCCGAGGTCCTGCCGCGTGCCCCCCACGGCCTCGACGCGGTCCTTGGCCTTCTCGGTCAGGTCGCGCTCCATGCGGAGGTACTCCTTGAGCACCGCCTCGATGTCGTTCTCGACCTCACGGGGCGAGGAGGTCTCCATGTCACCGTCCGCGGTGAGCACGCGAACGATGTCCATCGCGATGACCGGGATCTTGCTGCTGTAGAGTTTCATGTCGGTGCTCGGGCGCCTTCGCGACGGGGGGAGCGCGGCGGGGCGTGAGACCGTATTCCCGCCACGCGACGGGTGTCAACGAAAGCGATCACCGCGGCGCGGTCTTCAGCGCTGGTTTTTACGGCGCGACCGCGGCCCCCGTCTGGAGCGCGGCGACCCTCGCCTGCATGCGTCGGATGAGCTCCGCGAAGCCGCGCTCACGGATGATCCGCGTATACGAGTCATGGTAGGTCTGCACGAGCGACGCGCCGTTCGTGACGAGGTCGTACACGATCCAGTCGGCGCCCCTACGACGCAGCCTGTACTCGATGGTCACCGGCGCCGCCCTCACGTCGGTGCGAGAGCGCGCCACGGTGCGAACCGTCGCAGTGCCCGCGGCCTGATCGATGGTCTCGGCGTCGTAGGTGACCGCGAAGTTGAGCGTCGCGTCGAGGTTCTGCCGGTAGTTGCGCTCGATGAGCTGACGGAGCAGCCCGACGAACTGCGTCTTCTCCGCGGGCGTCCGCGCGTTCCACTCGGGGTCGAGCGCGAGGCGCGCGAGCTCGTCGAGGTCGAGCATCCCGTTGAGCACCGCGCTCACCCGCGCCTCGCGCTGCGTCGCCTCGGGAGAGCCCGCCGTCGGATGCGCCTGAAGCAGTCGGTTGACCACCACGTGACGCGCCTGGATCCACTGCCGCGGGCCGCCGCGAGGCTGCGCCCCCGCCACGCTCGTGAGCGCCATCACCACCGCGAGCACCGTCAACGCGATCGTCTTCTTCATGCGTGCACCTCGAAAGTCCAAGCGCCTAGACGCTGCGCGCGGGGCCGATCATTCACCGCGGCCTCGCGGGAGCCCTCCGCGAAGCGTCGGTCCTCGCGTCAGAACCCGCGTCGACGTGCGCGTCTTCCGCGGCGTCTTCGGCCGAGCCCGCGTCTTCGAGCGTCGCGTTCATGATGCGCTCGATCTCCTCTTCGCTGATCCCCGAGTCGCCGTCGTCGACCTCGGGCGCCGCCGGAGGACGCACGCACTCGGGGTCCGGCGCGCCCGGCATCTCGCCGCGCCCCGTCACCTGCGCGAGCTGCGCGAGCGCGACGTTGAAGTCGTACGCGGCCTGGAGGTGCGCCGCGCGCGCCTGGAGGTATTGCCGCAGCGGAGAGATGATCGCCGACACCTCGCCTGTGCCCGCCTGGTACTCCTGAAAGATCGACGAGAACCACTCGAAGCCCTCGCGCTCGGCCTCGCCCCACAGGCGCTCTCGCTCGCTCGCCGCCGTGGCGCGCGCGTGCACCTCGGCCACCTCGACGCCGATGCCGCCGAGCGCGAGACGCTGCTGCGCCTCGGTCATCGCGAGCTCCTCACGCACCCTCCGCACGCGGAACATGTTGGCGAGCGGTTCGAAGTTCCACCGCATGACGACGAGGGCGCCCCAGTACGCGTAGTTCTGGTTGCCGCCCGCGAAGGGGTTCACCTGCTGCGTGATCGTCGGGACGTCGCTCCACGACACGTTCACGCCGAGCGCGAAGTCGGGGAGGTATTGCCCCCACTGGATCGAAACGGCCGCGCGTCTCGCCGCGAGTCCCGCCTCGATCATCTGCACCTCGGGGCGATGGAGCCGCGCCTCGGTCAGGTACTGCATGAGCGGGTGGATGGGCGCGCGGTACGGGCAGAGCGGCTCGTCGACGATGTCGATGGCCTCTCCGTCGCCCGTGAGCATCCCGAGCGCGAAGGTCGCCTGACGCTCGCCCTGAAGGGCCTCCGCGCGCCTCGCCTGCGCTTCGAAGCGGCTCATGCGGAGCTGCCTGCGATCGTTGGGGTTGAAGGTCCCCGCGTCGCTCGTGCGCAGCTCGTCGAGCTGGCGCTCCGCCGTGTCGAGGTATCCGAGCGTGCGATCGAGGAGGTACTTCGAATCGCGCGCGAGCTGGAGCGCGAAGAACGCCCTCCTCACGTTGGTGCGCAGCTCGAGGCGCACCTTCACCATCTCGTGCTCGTTGGCGCGAATGCCTGCGCGCGCCGCGTCGCGCACGCGTCCGATGCGCCACCACGTCCACGGCGAGATGGGAATCCCCGTGTCGATCGAGATGCGCGCGAGGGGGCCGAGACCCGTGTCGAAGGGGTTCTGCGCGAAGGCGTCAGGCGAGAACGTGGGATTGCCGCGCGCGTTGGGCGCGATGCCCACGGCGCCCGTCGCGCTGAAGTTCAGAAAGGGCGCCGCCCAGGCCTCATCGAGCTGCGCCGACGAGGCCGCGATCTTGTGTCGCTGCGCTTCGATCCCCGGGTACGCGCGCTCGGCGCGGGCCACACACTCCTGGAGCGTCAGCCTCGGATGAGGCGTCGGAGGAGGGTCGGCGTGGCCCACCGCGAGCGTTCCAAAGACCGCGCCGCAGAGGCTTCCGAGGGCGAGCTTCCAGAGCTTCGGGCGCACGGGCGCGAGTGTGTAGCAGGGCGAAGGCGTCGTGGATAGCGGCTACCCGCGACGCCACCCTGCGCTGACTACGCCTCGGCGGTCTCGGCCGCTTCGACGATCGCAGGCGCGGGGTCGGTGACACCCGCGGTCTGCGCGTCGGCCGCGATCGCTTCGGTCGCAGCGACCTCGGCGATCGCAGGCGCAGCAGGCGCTTCCGTCGACGCGGTGCTCTCGGTCGGCGCTGCGATCTCCGTCGGCGCGGTGCTCTCCGTCGACGAGGCTTCGGGCGAAGGTCCGCGGCCACGCTCGGGCGAGATGGGGCGGTCGTTCCAGGTCGCGTCGCGGAGCGCGTCGAGCGCGAGCGCGAGGTGCTCGGGGCGGAGGTTCACGAGCGTGAAGCGATCGCGGAGGTGGATGCGCCCCACGTCGCGCTTGTTGATCTTCAGCGCGTCGACGAGAAAGCGGAGCACGTCGCCCGCGCGGAGGTTCTCGTGCCGTCCCACGGCGATGCGCAGCTCTTCGAAGCCCGCATCGACACCGTCTTCGAAGTCCGTGATCGCGCTCGCGGGCGCGTGGCGCACGTCGACCCTGCGCGGACGCTCGGCCTCGACGCGGGGCGCCCTCTCAGCGCGAGGTTCCTCACGCTTCGGACGCTCCGCCGACGGAGCCCTCGGAGCAGTCTCGGTCTTCGCGACCTCGCGCTCACCGCGTTCTGCACGCTCGGTGCGCTCCGTACGATCGCTGCGATCTCCGCGCTCGGTGCGCTCACGTCGCGGGCGCTCGGGGCGCGCTTCGGGAACCTTCGCGAGCTCGGGAACAGGCGCCGGGTGAGCCTTCACCTCGGGCTCCTCTTCGATCGCGATGGCGCGCGCGGGCGGAGCGCGACGCTCCATGTCGAAGAACGCGCCGAGGAGCGAGGCCACCACGCGCTCTGCGTCGTCGTGCGTGAGGAGCCGCTTCGCGAGCGCGAGAGACTCATCCGAAGGCGCTGCGGTGAAGCCCTTGAGGAGCATCTGGAGCCGGTCGGCCTCGCGCCTCGTGCGCTCTTCACCGGGCGAAGGCAGCAGGCGCTCGATGGGGCGGATTCCGTACGTGAGCCGCAGGAAGTAGAGCGCGCCGATCTCCTTGGGGCCCGCGAGGGTGATCGCCGTACCAGCGCGACCAGCGCGACCGGTGCGACCCGTGCGGTGAACGTAGACCTCAGCGGTCTCGGGCAGACCCACGTTGATGACGTGCGTGAGGTGCGGAACGTCGATCCCTCGCGCGGCCACATCGGTCGCAACGAGGAACTGCACCTTGCCGTCACGCAGGAGGCCCATGACCCGCTCGCGGTCGCTCTGGGCCATGTCGCCGTTGAGGTACTCCGCGCGGAAGCCCGCGTTCTGGAGCGCCGACGCGACGGCCTCGGTCTCGCTCTTCATGTTGCAGAAGATGAGCGCGGCCTCGGGGCGTTCGAGCTCGAGCACGCGCACGAGGTCGCCCGCGCGACGTCCGCCCGCGGAGAAGTACACGCAGTGAACGATGCCGTCGGGCGAGATCCCGTCGGAGCTGAGCGCGATGATCTCGGGCTCGCGGAGGTGACGGTTCGCGATGCGGCGCATCCCCTCGGGCATCGTCGCCGAGAGGATCACCCCCTGGCGCTGCTTGGGCACGAACTCGAGGATCGCGTTGAGCTCCTCGGCGAAGCCCATCGAGAGCATCTCGTCGCCCTCGTCGAGCACGATGATCTTCACGCGCTTCACGTCGAGCGTGCCGCGGCGGAGATGATCGAGGACGCGGCCCGGCGTTCCCACGACGACGCGGGCGCCGGCGCGGAGCTGCGCGACCTGGCGCTCCATCGGGGCACCGCCGTAGATGGCTGCGACCGAGAGGCCCGAGTGACGACCGAGGCGTTCGAACTCACCCGCGACCTGGAGCGCGAGCTCGCGCGTCGGGCAGAGCGTGAGCACCTGCACGTGCGCGTCGGGCTTGAGGAGTCGGTCGACGATGGGGATGACGAAGGCGCCGGTCTTGCCGCTGCCCGTGCGGCTCTGGACGATGACGTCGTGGCCGGTGGAGATGAGTTCGAACGCGGCGGCCTGCACCGACGTGGGTGCGGCGTAGCCGACCTCCTCGAGCGCCTTGAGGAGGGGGGCGCCGAGCTTCATCGAGTCGAACGAGAGAGTGGGGTCGGTCATCGGGAGGTTCCTGGGGACTGATAGGCGAGGGCGATGCGCGCGTCTTCGTCGAGGAGCTCGCGCGCGAACGCGGCGTGTCCCTCGGCGCGGTACCGCCAGCGTTCAAAGTGTCGCCACGCGACCGCGGCCTCGGGGCCCTCGCGCTCGCAGAGCCCGCGCAACCCTTCGAGGCGACGGTCGAGCGACGCGGTGTCATCGCGGCGCTGCTCCCATCGGGCGGAGTAGGCCGTGTGGAGGACGCGGATGCTGTCCGCGCAGCGGGTGTCTTCGGGTGCGGTGGCGACGGTGGTGAAGCTGTCGCGGTAGATCGCAGACGACGCGTGCCAGATGAGCATCCCCGTGAGAACCGTGGTGGTCACCGCAGCGAAACGACGCCCCAACGGCGAGCGCGGACGCTCGGTAGACGGGGTTGTCGGGGCTTCGGAGGTGCTCTCGCTCACACGGGTTCTGCGCGCAAAAACGCGATCGTTCCGCGCTTCTACGCCCCTCGTGGAGATCGGGTCAAGCCCCGACGCCTCGCGGTCCCGCCGGCCTCCCCTCGCCCGCGGTCTCCCCCGTGCGGCCTGTCCCCCTCCGACTGCGCAGGAAAACGCTCGCGGAGGTTAAAGATCCGTGACCGTCTGTCCGATGCAATGGGTGTGATGAACCGAAGACATCTCGGAGAGATTCTGGTGCGCACGGGCCTGCTCTCGCAGGCGAGGCTCGATGTGCTGACCGCAAACCTCACGCAGAGCAGCGCTTCGCGGCTCGCAGCGACGCTCGTCGAGCGCGGCGAGATCAGCGACCGCGACCTCGCCCGCGTCCTCGCGCAGGAGCTCTCAGTGCCCCTGGTCTCCGTGGCCAACGCCGACCCGCCGCGAACGACCCGCGCGCTCGTCCCGCGAGAGGTCGCCGAGCGCTTCTGCATGGCGCCCATCTACGTGCGACGCGAGCCCGGAAGCGCCACCACGCTCTTCGTCGCGATCGACGACCCGACCTGGGAGGAGGCCCTCTTCACCGCGTCGATCTTCGCGGGGATGGCCGTCCGTCCCCTCGTGGCGCCGCGCAGCGAGATCCGCGCGGCGATCGCGCAGTGGTACGCGGGACGTCCCGCCGACGAGCGCACCACGATCCCCGCGACGGCGGTGAACGAGACCGACCTCGAGGAGCTCATGGTGGCCGACGCGAGGGTCGCGATGCGCTGACGTCCGCGGTCAGTGGGCGTCGCCCCAGTTGCTCCCCCACCCGCACTCCACGCGCAGCGGAACATCCAGCTTCATCAC
>JBPOHC010000460.1:0-24447 GCA_052035985.1 Myxococcota bacterium
ACGGAGTTTCCCTTCGCGCGCCTCGCGGCCTCCGTCGACGAGTGCACCGATCAGCAGCCGCACCGCGTGGTGATCACCGACACCGACTTCGACATCAACGTCGACGCCTCGCCCGATCACCCGGTGAGCTTCTCGCAGGCCGCCTCGCGCGCGCCGCTGGTGCTCTTGCAACATCGGTCGACGGCCAACCGCGCCGCGCTCTATCGGCGCCTCGGCGCGACGGTGGTCCCGGTGAACGACCTCGATGATTTTCCGCGCATGGCCGCGGCGCTCTCTCGCGCGCTCTTCGGCGGCGCGACGGTCGCGCGTCGCTGACCTGCGCAGGTCTGCGAATCAGGGCGCGCGCTCGAGCGGATCGGGGTCCGAGAGGCGCCACGCGAGGCCGAGCTCGAGCCCGATCGCTGCGCCGAGCACGGGGTCGGGGAGCGTCGCGACGCGCTCTCGCTGAACGCCCGCCGTGAGCGCGATGGTGATCGCGACGCGCCTCCCCGCGTAGGCCGCGCCGTGGAGCTCCGCGAGGTACGCCTCGCGCTGAATGGCCTTTCTCGCGGCGTCGAACTGCCACTCGAGGTCGAGCCTCGCGCCCACGGCGATCATCCCGTCGCGGAGGTTGTGACCGAGCACCGCGCCGCCCCCGAGCGACGTGAGCATCCGGTGCGGAACGCGGGAGTCTCCCGGCGCGTAGCCCACGTCGAGGTGCACGAAGATGTCGTCGAAGGCCGACACCTGCGCGAACACGCCGTAGCCCGTCGACGACGCGTCGGCCGTGGCGAAGTTCACGCGCCCCGCGAGGCCCACGTGGTGAAAGCCGAAGCGGCTCCGCGCGAAGACCGCGTGACACGCCGGATAGCCCTGCGACCGCCGCGTCGTCGAGAGCAGCGCGCGAATCGGTGCACCGCCGACGGCCACCACGCGCGAGGCCCCCGAAGCGTCGGCGCCCTCGGACGAGATCGCGAGCCCCGCGAGCCATCCCGCGTCGTCGAGCACCGCGCCCGGTCGCGCGTTCGCGGGTGGAGCCTCTCGGAGCCGCAGCACCATGCGCTGCGCGTCGGCGCGCTCGAGGTCGGCGTCACGACGGATCACCGCGCCGCGCTGATCGACGAAGAGGACCCGCAGCACCGCGCCCGGGTCGGGCATCCTCGCGACGAGCGGAAAGCCCTCGGGCGCGCCTCGCATCGAGCGCTCATCCGCTGCGTTGATGATTCGAAGGAGGGCCACGGGGTTGCCCGGTTCGACCGCGAGCACGAGGGCGCGCTCTCGTCGACCGAAGCCGAGGTCGCGCACGCACCCTTCGCCGAGATCCGACACTGCGCGCGAGGGCGCGACGGCGAGACCGTCGGTGCCCACGAGAACCAGCGGTTCGAGCTGCGCGCCGCCGGGGACCTGCAACCATCGCTGCGCGTCGTCGGTCGACTGCGCCTCTGCGCGACGCCCGAACGCCGAGAGCGCCACGAAGAGCAGCAACGCCAACGCCGACGGCGGACCGCGCTTTCTGAAGCGTGTGGGACGCATCGCGCGTCGCGCCCCGAAGCGCCGACGCTGCGTCGGATCAACGCCGCCACCGCCGCCCGACGGCGCAGGAGACCCCCCGGGGTCCGTCGGCGCGGGAGGGGCTCCCCCCGCAGGCGTCTTGAGCCCTTCGAGCGCGACGCTCAGCCGTTCGAAGGTCGTGCTGAAGTCGCTCACGACCTTGAGCGTGCTGCGGAGAAAGCGCGCCATCATCGCGAGCCACGCGACCTGCCCCGCGCCCACGATCGCCACGAGCACGATGATGAGCCAGCGCGTCTTGCGGTCTTCGAGTCGGTCCTTGAGCTTGTCGACGAGCTCGTAGGCGCGCCCGCTCACGCCGCGCATGAGCCCGTCGCCCACGTGCTGCGCCATCTGCGAGAGCGCGGGGTCGAGGTCGCTTCGGACGTCGCGCCCGAGCTGCGGCACGACGCCGTTCACCTCCGCGAGGCTGTCGTGCACGGTGGCGCGAACGGCTCCGCGGAGCGAGTCGCCGAGGCCGCCGTCGGGGCCGATGCGACGCGCGAGATCATCTTCGACGCCAGCGACGGTGCCGCGCAGGTCTCCCGCGGTGCTCGCGAGCTCGCGACGCAGCCCGTGTACGGTGCGCATGAGCTGCGGGTCGAGGTCCGCCAGCGCGAGTCGAAGGATGCCGTGCGCCTGCGCCCCGTCGCCCGTGAGTGACGCGTCGAGCGCCACGAGGATCGCCGCGATGGCGCGCTGAAGCTCCTCGCGCAGCCCCCGCACCACGTCCTCGACGGTGTCGTGAAGGAGCCCCTGGAGCGAGTCGTGATTGCCCGCGCCGCGCAGCAGTCCGCGCACGAGGGCGGCGCCGAGCTCGTCGACGCGATCGGGCTCGAGCGGGTCCGCGTTCGACCGCCGCAACGCATCGACGGCGCCACGCACCGTGCCGTTCGAATCGCCGTAGAGCGACGAGGCCCCGCAGCCCGTGAGCGAGAGCGCCGCCGCGATCAACAACGCGAAGCGGCTCGGCGCGGGCGTGCGTCGCCGTGCGAGGGCGTGGGGCGGGGGCGTGGCGGTCATCGCGTCGCGCGGATCATCGCGTGTCAGCGCCGCAGAAAACAGGCATTTGCGACCCTCTCGCCGACAGGCGACGTGGCAGAGAGAAGCGGATAGACTCCGACGCCGTGTCGATCTTCGACAGGTTCTTCGGGGCTCCGAAGGGAGGCGGCAGGGTTGAGGTCCCCGTGCAGCCCGTGGTGGCCGCGATGGCCCGCGCCGCGACCGCGCTCGAGGCCGTCGACATCGACGCGGCCCTCGTCGGCGCGAGGCTCGGAGACCACTGCCGCGACGCCTCCGTCGAGCCCGTCGATCCCGCGCTCTTCGAATCGTCGGCGCGTCCGCTCGACGCGCAGGGGTGGCGTCGCCTCGCGGTCATCACCGCGACGCTCGATCAGCCCGAGCTGCGCGCGGGCGTCGCGTCGTCGCTCCAGGCGAGGGGAGCCGCCGAGGTCGTCGGCGCCATCGTCGCGTCGGCGAGGGAGAAGCGCCTCCTCGAAATGGGCGTGCTCTGTCGCTCGCCGCTCCGTGTCGAGGAGCTCGCGCGTGACCTCCTCGCGCGCGTCGACGCGCCCGTCGCGGGAGAGACCCGAGAGCAGTCTCGCGCCGCGCTCGAACGGCTTGATTATGAGCGCCTCCTCGCGCTCGCCGAGCAGGCCCGCGAGGCCGCAAAACAGCGCATGGAGTACCTCAAGAAGGCCCAGGACGCCGACGACAAGGCCCGCGGCCCACGGAGGGGAAAGTGGTGACGCGCGACCTCTCGGAGTTCTCGTGGCACACGGGCGGACCCGTTCGACGCGTCGACCCCGACGAGCGCTGCCCCGCGCTCTTTCGCGACCTCGGCCCTGTCGCTACGCTCACCCTGCTCCGCGGCCGACTCCCGCGTCTCGCAGGGCCGACGAGCCCCGTCACCTACGCCCGCACCGCGCGCTACGTCGAGCCCTACACCGACCACGAGCACTTCGGACGCGTCGCGCTCCTCCCCTTCGGCGCGTGGACGCCGTGGCACTCGGGCGTCTCCGAGGTCTACGTCACCGACGCCGACGCGCGCTTCGACCCCATGTGCATGAGCCTCGTGCGCGACGACCTCGACCTCGCGAAGCTCTCCGACGACGCGCGCGCGATGACCTCGATCGCGGAGCTCCACGAAGTTCTCGGACCGCACCACGCCGGGTGGTCGCGGCACCTCGCGCGACGCCTCGAAGACTTCACCGACGAGCTCGCGCGCGTCGAGTCCGCGCTCACGCCCCTTCGCGCCGCGTATCAGTCTCCGCGCGACGACGAGCGCACCCGCGCCCGCGCCCGCATGGACGCGCTGAGCCTCACCGAGACCGACCTCTGCGCGCCGTGGCATCACGTTTCGAAGCTCCGCCGCGCGATCGTGCTCGACGTGATCGCGAGGGGCGCCCCTTGGCCCTGAACCCCTGGAGCGAGTGCCGCTTTCTCACGTGCAGCGTGCTCCCCGTGGCGAGCGCGTGCGAGTGCGAGTGCCCCTTCTGCTTCTCGCGCTCGTCGATCAGCGCCCTCCCGCGTGAGCGTGTCACCTTCGACGCCGCAGGCCTGAACGCACACCTCCGCTGGGCCCGCGATCGCGGCGCGCGGCGCCTCGTGGTCACGGGTGGTGGGGAGCCCCTGCTTCGTCCTGACGACGTCGTCTCGATCGTGCGCGCGGGCCGCGAGGTCTTCGACGAGGTCGCGTGCTTCACCAACGCCGCGAGGCTCGATCGCGCGCTCGCGACTCGACTCCGCGACGGGGGACTCAGCTACCTCTGCTGGTCGCGCCACCACTGGGACGACGCCCGCAACCGCGCCGTGATGGGCACCGCCGCGCCCGGCCTCCGCGATGTCATTGAGAGCGCCGATGGGCTTACGCTCCGCGCGACCTGCGTGATGCACCGCGGCGGCGTCGAGACGCGCGGCGACGTCGAGCGCTACGTGACGGAGCTCGGCGCGCACGGCGTCTCGCAGTTCACGTTCAAGCACACCTACGTGGCCTACGAGCGCTCGGTCTTTCGCGAGTCGTCGCATGACCGATGGTGTCGCGCGCATCAGATCGACGACGATCCCTTCGACGGCGAGGGCGAGGTGCTCTCGACGCTGCCCTGGGGGCCCGCCGTGCGCCGATGGCGCGGCGCGCAGGTGTGCTTCTACCGAGAACCGACCCCCGCGTGGGAGCTGGAGAACAAGCTGTGTCGCTCGACGAACCTCATGGCCGACGGCAGGGTGTACGCCTCGCTCGAAGACTCGCGGAGCCTTCTGTACAGGCTCGACGGCTCGTCGAGGCGATCGCTCCCGGTGACGTAGAGGGGCTGCGCGCGCTGCTCCCCGTGGGGCACCGCGCGGGGGTGATGGCGTACCGCGCCGCCGTCGCAGACCTCACCGAAGACGACCTCAGCGCGCACTACACGCGGGGCCTCTCGTGGTTTCACGAGCGCTTCGCGCCGCACCTCCGCGCCGTCGTCGAGCGCCTCTCGGGCGGCGCATGGGACCTCTCGGACTATCGCGCCTTCGCCGCGGGGAGCGACGTCGACATGATGGCCCACGTCGTCGAGGCCGCGACCGACCGACGCGTGGCGCTCTATCCCGGTGACTGGTTCGGCTTCCTCGTCGGCTCTCCGCGGCCCTCTGCGATCTCGTGGCGTGCGGATGGTCACGCCGACCTCGCGTGCCTCTGCATCCCCTCGGTGCGCAACGGACACGTCACCGACGAGATGCTCACCTTCCTCGAAGGCGCCGACGCGACGCTCTTGAACCTCAACCTCTTCCCCACGCTGCGCGCCGAAGAGCGACGCTCCGTGGCAGAGAGCCTCGCGCCCACGCTCCCTCGCGCGATGCTCTCGATCAGCTTCTCGCGCGGCTTCGGGCTCACCGCCTCGCAGCTCGGCGTGCTCCTCGTCCGCCGCGACCACCCCTGGCTCGCGCGCCTCGAGACGCAATGGAACTGGTTCACCTACTTCTACAACGCCATCGCCGCGCGGGCCTTCATGGCCCTCGACCTCGACGCCGTCGCCCGCGGTGACGACGCCCGCCGCGCCTGGGTCGACGCGTGGCTGCGCGCGAGAGAGCTCCCTTCGCTCTCCACAGGGAGCTACTACGTGCGCTCCTTCACCCTCGACGGAGACGCCCCTCAGCACCTCGCGCCGCTCGTCCGCGACGGCGTCGTGCGGCTGTGCTTCAAGCCTCCGTCGTCGCTCTGATCAGCGCACGGTCTCCGCGCGCATCCCCGTCATTCCTGCGTGTCCCACGCTCGCGCCGCCCGCGCCCGCCGCCCCCACGTCGAAGGTCACCGACGCGGTGACCGCGCGCCCTCCGAGCGCCCACAGTCCGACGCTCGCGCCGCCGCCGCCGCCGCCGCCGTGACCTCCGCGCGCGCCCGCGTTTCCGGCGCCTCCGTTGCCGCCGCGGCCGATCTCGCCCGCGCCGTGACCCGACCCCGCGCCGCCCATCGCGCCGCTTCCGCCGCGCCCGCCCGCGCCTCCTGCGCCGCCCGCGCCGCCGCCTGAGGTCACCATCGTGACGCGATCGAACGAGAGCTGTGATCGCAGCGAGAGCACCGCGATCGACGCGCCGCCTCCTCGCCCTCCACTACCGCCGCGACCGCCGCAGCCGCCCGCGCCGCCGCCACCGCCGCCGTTGCCGCCGCCGTCGGAGCAGAGCGCGCCGGTCTGCCCCGAGGATCCGCCCGCGCCTCCGCCACCGCTGCCGTCGAGGCCGCTGCGACCGTCGGCGCCGTCGCTCGCGAGGTAGCGCCCGTTGGCCTCGTCGATCATCGCCACGCTCGCGCCTCCAGCGCCGTCTTCACCCGTCGCGGGCGCCGTGGTCGCGCTCGATCCGTCGGCGCCGTTGCGCCCCGCGCAGCCGTTCTCGGTGCCGCCCGCGCCGCCTGCGACGCCCGCCTGCGAGGCCCTCCCCGCGACGCCGATGAAGCGCGTGTAGTGCTGTCCTCCAGAGCCTCCGTCGCCGCCGCTCGCGCGAGGGCACGACGCGTTCACGCCGCCGGGACCCCCGGGGCCCGGGCTGTTCGAATCGTCGACCGCGCCGTCGCGCCCCGCGCCGCCGGGCGCTCCCGCGGCGCCGTCTCCGCCCGCGATCCCCGCGCGCCCCGCGGCGCCGGAGCCCGCGCGAAACACAGCGCCATCGAGCGCGCTCAGCCCCATCGAGTCGCTGACCGTGAGCGCGATCGAGCTCTCTCCCGCGGTGATCGCGGAGGCCGCTTCGAGCGTCACGCGCGCGAGCACGATGCCCGTTCGAAGCCCCGTCGCCACGAACGCGAGCGCAGGTCCACGGAGCACGGTGGGGCGGGCGCTCACGCGCGTCCAACCCGCGGCGCGGTCGTAGCCGCCGTAGAGGCTCACGCCGTCGACGAGCGCGATCACGTCGGCGTCTTCGTACTCGCCGCCGCCGAGGAGCACCTGCGTGCGACCCGAGTAGCGCGCGAGCCTGAGCGCCGTTCGCACGGTGCGCACGGGGGACTCGCGCGTCCCCGGGGCGCGGTCGTCGCCGTCGATCGCGACGAAGACCGCGAGCGCGACGTCGCCGTCGACGCCGTCGCAGTTGGCGTCGAGACCCATCGGGTCGGGCTCGTCGACGGCGACGCAGCTCGGCGCGTCGGAGCCCGCGTCGACGGGCGCGTGTGCGGGAGGAGACTCCGATGCGCAGGCCGCGGCGAGCGCGGAGAGCGCGACGAGTGACGCGGCGCGAAGATCCATCCGGCGAACGACGGTATCACCGCGACGGCCGCGACAGGAGCGGACGCGCGGTGCCTCCGTCGTCGCCGCGCGGTGGCACACCCTGGCCCTGCTCCGAGCCCACGCGAAGCCCTTGTTTCCGGCGCCTCCCGAGAGATTGGAACATCTGGCACGATCGTTGGAGAATGCGCGACGCCATGTCCTCCACCTCGCGCTCGGGTCTGCGTTCGACGGTGCTCGCCTCGTGGATCGCGCTCGGCGCCCTCGCGCTCGGCTGCTCGGCCCCTCCGTCGCCCACCGACGACGTGCCGCGCACCGACGGAGGACCGCGCGACGCCGCCGACGCCGACGTCCCCCCGGGGGTCTTCAACGATCACACGGTGCGGCGCATCGAGGGATACGCCGACTTCGCCGCGCTCTCGTCGCCCTCCCACGGCGTCGCGTCGGCGAAGCTCGTCATCACGTCGTTCCGCGACGCCGCGCGGCGCGACCTGGTCTTCTACGACGCGAACTTCTACACGCTGCACGACGAGTGGTACTGGTTCCGACTGCTCAACGGGCAGGCCATTCCGGGAGACGACGGCGTGGCGCCCGTGCGGGGGCTCTCGTTCCCGACGATCCGTTCGATCTACGACTGGGCGAGGGGGCGCACGTCGCTGCCGCTCGACCTCCAGATCGCCGACGATCGGCTCTACTCCTGGCGCTTCTACGACATGGCCTTCGGGCGCGAGCGCTCGCGCGGTCTCGCCACGATGCTGCACCTCGACGCGCGCGCGGGCACCACCCCGACGCCCGAGCGATGGGGCTTCGAACTCGAGTACGGCGACGCCGTCACGCACCCCGAGCTCGTGATCTTCTTCGAAACCATCGCGGCGCACGTGGGGCCCGACATCGCGCGTGACCTCCGCTTCGTCGTGCGCTCCGCCGAGCACGAGGCCCTCGCCGAGCAGATGGAGCGCGAGCGCCTCCCCTACTGGGACCGCATCCTTCGGTACCGCGACATCGTGAACCCCGGCGCGCGCGAGGTGTACAGCGACGGCGTCGCCGCGGGCTCGCTGCGCTTCATCCGCGCGGGGCAGCGCTTCGACGACACGACGCCCGAAGACATCCTCGTGTTCGAGCAGCTCCCCGACCTCCTCCCGCCCGCCGCGGGGGTCATCACGGCCGTGCCCCAGACGCCCCTCGCGCACATCAACCTCCTCGCGCGCAACCGCGGCATCCCCAACGCCCACATCGCGGGGGTGCTCGACGACGCCGAGATCTCGCAGCTCGAGCGCGGATGGGCCCGCGTGGTGATGTTCACCGAGGCCCCCTCGCGCGTCGTCGTCGCGGCCATCACCGCCGAGCAGTACGACCGCTATCACGCGCTCCTGCAGCGCCCGGTGCGCTCGGTCACGACGCCGCCCGTCGAGTCGATGCCCTACCTCATCGACCTCTCGACGCGCTCCCTCGCCGACCGCAGCGGGCTCATCCCCACGATCGGCGGCAAGAGCGCGGGCTTCCTCGGGCTCCTCCACGACGCCGCCCTCGAGCGCCCCGACCGCCCCCACGGAATCACCGTGCGCGCCTACGTCGAGCACATCGCGCCGCTCAGGGCCCGCATCGAGGCCGCCCTCCGCACCGCCCGCTTCGACACCGACTCGCGCGTGCGGCTCATCACGCTCGAAGGCATCGACGCCTTCCGCGCGCGCAATCAAGACGCCGACTCCACGGCCTTCGCGAACGCCTACCTCGCCGCCAACGCGATGAGCACCGACTACGGCGCGCTCATTCGCAACGGCGGCGTCCGCGGGCTCGTCGAGCGCACGCCCATCGCCCCCGCCACGCTCACCACCATCCTCACGACGCTTCGCACTGCCTTCGCAGACCTCAGCCTCACGCAGGGCATCCGCTTCCGGTCGTCGTCGAACGTCGAGGACGTCGAGGGCTTCAACGGCGCGGGCCTCTACGAGTCGTTCACGGGCTTCCTCTACCCCGAGATGCAGCCGCGCGCGTCGGACCAGTCGAAGACCGCCGAGTACGCCATCCTCCGCGTGTGGGGCTCGTACTGGGGCTTCGAAGCCTTCGAAGAGCGTCGCCTCGAACGCATCGACCACCTCGGCGCGGCGATGGGCGTCGCGGTGCATCCCCGCTTCGACGACGCCCTCGAGCGCGCCACGGGCGTCTGCACCTTCACGCTCATGCCGCCGAACTCCCCCGACGACGCGCGCCTCGAGGTGAACGTCCAGGCGGGCGATCAGAGCGTCGCCAACCCCGACCCCGCGGTGCTCCCCGAGGTGCTTCGAATCTCGCGCGCGCGCGGCACCACGACGCTCCGCATCGAGCGCATCCGTCGCTCGACGCTCTCGCCCGGCGCCGACCTCCTCGGCGAGCCTGCGTTGCGGCGCCTCTTCGAAGACACTTCGCGTGTGGTTGCGAGGTGGCTCGACGACGAGAACCGAACGCGCTCCGCGGCGCAGCGGGGACGCTCGCTCACGCTCGACTTCGAGTTTCACGACATGCTCACGGGCTGGCCCGCGATGCGCGACGGCACCGTGCGACCCGCGCGCCTCGTGCTCAAGCAGGCCCGATCGCTCGAACCCGGACCCGCCGCCAACGTGCCCGAGGCGCCCTCGTGGCCGATGCCCCGCGACGTGTACGTGCGCGCGCGCAGGGTGAGCATCGACACGTGCTCGGCCGACCTCCCCTCGGGGGCCCGCCTCCGCGCGTCGCTGCTCCGGGTGACCACCGACGCGTCGCGCATCCCCGACGTCGGCTACGCCACCACGCCCCTCGACGCGTCGCTCACCGTCACCGTCGAGGGCGCCGCGATCCCCGAGCTCGGGTGGACCGCGGGCGCGACCTACACCGCCGATCACACGCAGCTCACCACGACGAGAGAGACGGGCCTCGCGCGCTTCGACGTGCGCGCCGACGCCCCCGCCGCAGCGGGACTCTCGCGCCTCGAAATCGTGAGCGGCGGACGCGCCACGGTCACCAACGGCGCGCGCCGCTTCGAGACCACGCTCCAGTGCGTGACCGAGCTGCGCTTCGCGAGCCCGAGGGACTACCTCCTCTCGCTCGTCCCGCAGCCGTAGGGAATTTCACGCGTCCGACACGTCGCCGTCACGCGCCCGATACGGTACTCATCAACACATGCTTCGCCCGCTCCCCCTGGTCGCGCTCCTCGCGCTCTCCGGCGCGATCGGATGCGCAGACGACCCTTCATCGCTCGCCCCCGCCGACGCGACGGTCACCGACGTCGGGCCCGATCTCAGCTTCTCGCCGCTGCCCGACGACGCGCCCGACCCCACGCGCTACGACGCCGCGCTCACGCCCCGCGTGGACGCCGCGGCCGACGCATCGAAGGCCCGCACGCGCATCCGTCACGTCATCGTCGTGTCGCAGGAGAACCACACCTTCGACAACTACTTCGGTCGCTACTGCACGGCCCCCCCGGGGTCGAACCCCACGTGCACCGAGGGACCCGCGTGCTGCGAGGCCGCGCCCGAGCGTGAGCCCTCGGGCTCCATGGCCGTCACCCTCGACGACGACCTCAACGCGTCGCGTGACCCCGATCACACGGCGCCCTGCGAGAGCGCCGAAATCCACGGCGGGCTCATGGATCGCTTCGTCACGGGGACGCCCTGCGCCGACCGCCGCAACTTCGCCGTGGCCCCTCCCTCGGCGGTGACGACCTACCACGACTTCGCGCGCGCGGGCGCCCTCGCCGATCGGTACTTTCAGCCCATCGTCGGGCAGACCTCGGCGAACGACATGTACTTCGCCGCGGCGCAGTGGGTGTTCACCGACAACGAGGTGCAGCCCTACGCCATCGGTCAGGGATGCAACCCCACCACGCCCACCGCGCAGTATGTCGGCCGCACCACCATCGCAGACCTGCTCCTCGACGCGGGCGTGCGCGTGGCGTTCTACGCCGAGGGCTATCGGCGCATGCGCGACTCGGCCGTGTGCCCGCTGCCTCCCTCAGACTGCGCGCACCGGCTCCCGACGTACCCGTGCAACTACGACCCGTCAGACATCCCCTTCAACTACTACCGGCAGTTCGCGGACAACCCCGCGTTCCTCAAGGACTGGGAGGAGTTCGCGAGAGACATGGACGCGGGCAACCTCCCTGACGTCGCGTACGTGAAGGCCGTCGGGTACCACACCGAACACCCGGGTTACGGCACGCGCATCTCGGTGGGGATGCAGTGGGTCGCCGCGCTGGTGAACCGCGTGAGGGCCTCGCGCTACGCCGACGACACGCTGATTCTCATCACCTGGGACGAGGGGGGAGGGTACTTCGATCACATCTCCCCGCCCCCCACGAGCGCCGTCGACATGCGTGACCCGGGGACGCGCGTCCCGCTCATCGCCCTCGGCCCCTTCGCGCGGACCAACGTCGTCTCGCACGTGCCGATGGAGCACTCGTCGATCGTGAAGTTCCTCGAGTTCAACTACCTCGGCGCGACGGGGCAGCTCCACGCGCGCGACGCGGTGGTCAACAACATCGGCAGCCTCCTCGACCCCGCGCGTACGGGGGTCACCGTCCCCGAGCGCTGACGGTCACACGGCCTCGCGCTGCGCGGCCTCCCACCCGATCATCGCCATCTTGCGCGCGCGCCCCCAGCGGTACGCGTGAATCGCCCCCGTCTTGCGGATCACCCGGTGACACGGGATCACGTACCCGATGGGGTTCTCTGCCACCGCGGTGCCCACCGCGCGCGCGGCCTTCGGCGCTCCGACGGCCGCGGCGAGCGCGTCGTACGAGACCAGGGCCCCCGGGGGGATGCGCAACAGCGCCTCCCACACCTTGATCTGCCAGGGCGTCCCGTGGAGCGAGAGCCTGAGCCGCTCGTCGGCCCCGCGCGACTTCGAGAAGATCGTCTTCGCGGTGGCCTCGACGGCGCGCGCGTCTTCGGTGAACCGCGCCGCCGACCAGCGGCCCATCGCGTCAGAGAGCGTCGCGTCGCGGCCGTCGTCACCGATGAACGACAGCCCGCACACGCCCCGCGCCGTGGTGAGCACCAGCGCGTCGCCGAAGGGAGACCCCGCCCACCCGTAGCGAATGTCGAGGCCCTCCCCCCGGCGACGGTACTCCCCCGGGGTCACGGCCTCGCAGGCCACGAAGAGGTCGTGGAGGCGCCCCGGGCTCGACAGGCCCGCGGCGTAGGTGGCGTCGAGCACGCTGGCGTTGTCGTCGAGGCTGGCGCGCGCTTTTTCGAGCGAGAGAAACTGCACGAAGCGCTTGGGGCTCACCCCCGCCCACTCCGTGAACACGCGTTGAAAGTGCGACGGCGAGAGGCCCATCTCGGCGGCCAGCGTGTCGAGGTCGGGGGCCTCTTCGCCGGCGCTCGCGAGGCGATGAAGCGCCCGCTCGACGAGGTGATAGTGAGAGCTCATGACGCGACCGTAGTGCCCGGCGCGGCGGCGCGACCACCCGGTTCCTGCTGCGACCTCCGGCGCGCCCTCGCGAGCGACCAGAGCCCGAGCGCGGAGCACACGGCGGCGGGGACCATTCCCACCGTGGGCGCGAGGAGCTGCCCCCGCACGTCGAGCATCGCGTGGCCCGCGCGGTCGGCCGTGTAGATCAACGCCGCGATCGGCGCGAGCGTCATCGCGGCGGCGGCGTCGAGCGTGCGCGCAGACGTCAGCCGTCGAGCCAGCGGCCACGCGAGCGCCGCCCCCAGGAGCAGCGACGACCCCGCGTGAACGACGTAGGCCCGCTCCGATCGGATCGCGCTCAGGGTGGCGCCGGGGCCGAAGAGGGCGAACGCCAGCGCCGCGCCGACGCTGAGCCCGAACGCGGCGGCGACGGCCCGCGCGCACCTGCGACGGAACTCCGCCGGACGCACCCCCGCGAGCGCGACGAGGGCCACGAAGGCGAAGACCGCGAGGCGCATCCGGGCGCGGTTGTACGCCTCCGAACGAATCACCCGAACGCGCGCGTCGAGCGCCACACCGCGAGCCTCGATGGCCGCGCAGTCCGCCCGCGACGCCACCCCGGGGAAGGGGACCGGGCACACCGTCGCGCTCCTCGGCGCCGCCACGCCGAGGATGTTCGTGAAGGTCGCAGCGAGGGCCCCCTCGGGCCTGCGGGGGGAGGGGGGCATGGCGACGCGCGGTCCGCCGAGGCGCACCCATTCGGTCTCGACGACGTCGCGCTCGGGGCCGCCGTGTCCGCCGCGGGCGACGTGTCCGTGGTCGGCACCGATGAGCAGCGTGAAGCCCTCTTCGCCGAAGGCTTCCGCCAGTTTGTCGTGGAGCCGCGATGCGCGTTCGAAGCACGTCGCCACGGCGTGCTCGTAGGCCGCGCTCTCGCGCCCCTCGGCGTGCGCGGTCTCGTCGGTGGTGACCCAGTGCACCACCGTGAGGGTGTGACCGCGCGCGAGCGTGACGAGCGTCGCCGGGTCGCGCGCCGCATCGAAGCGCAGCCAGTCCTCGTGCGGGAGCCCCGCGAGCGCGTGCATCCAGTCGACGGTCTCGAGCGCCCAGGCCACCGTACCGCCCTCGTCGCGGAGGCGGTCCATCACGGTGTCGGCGCGCGCCCTCCCCCTGTGGAGGTTGTTGCGAATCGCGGCGGCCTCCTGCGGAACGCCTGTGAACATCACGTGGTAGCTCGGGCGAGAGAGGGAGGGGGTGCCCGTGTCGAAGCGCTGCGTCCAGGTCACCGGGCGGAGCGTTTCGTCGCGCGCGGCGCGGTCGAAGTAGCGCTCGCCCACGCCGTCGATCACCACCACCACGAGCCGCGCGGAGGGCGTCGCCGTGGGCCGCGGGGGGCGGGGGGCATCCTCGCGGTGCCGCGCGTCTGCGAGGGCGGGCGCGTCGCGGTTCATGCGCTCGAGGAGCAGCCGCCCCGTCACCCCGCCGAGGAGCGACGGGATCGCGAAGACGGCGAAGGCGTGCAGCGGGCGACGGCTCATGCGAGGAGCCGCGAGGATGCCAGCGTTCGGGGCGTCGGCGCGAGATCGGCGGACGTCAGCGGTCGGAGCGCGGCGGGGAGCCGTCGCCGCGGGCGCGCGATCAGGCGGCGAGCACGACGCGCGACACGGCGGCGAAGTGCAGCACGGCGGCGGTGATGACCAGCGCGTGAAACACCTCGTGGTAGCCGAAGACGGCGGGCGCGGGGTCGGGGCGCTTCTTCGCGTAGACGAGCGCGCCGAGCGAGTACACCACGCCCCCCACGAGGATCAGCGCCAGGGGCCACGCGCCGACGGCGGCGTACATGCGACCGATGTACGGCAGGATGCTCCAGCCGAGCACCACGTAGATCACGGCGATGAGGGGCTTCGGGGCGGTCACCCACACGAGCGACTGCACGACGCCCGCGATGGCCCCCGCCCACACGACCGCGCGCAACGTCGACCCGTCATGCGCCGAGAGCGCGAGGCACAGCGGCGTGTACGTGCCCGCGATGAAGAGAAAGATCCCCGCGTGGTCGAGGCGGCGCATCCACGCGCGCATCTTCGGCCCCCAGGTCGGGCGGTGGTACGCGGCGCTGATGGTGAAGAGCGCCGTGAGGCACGCGGTGTAGACGATCGCGCTGTTGCGCGCGGCGACGGAGGCCGTCTGCGTGACGAGCGTGAGGCCCGCCACGAGCGCGACGACCGCCGCGATCTGATGAGACACGCCGCGTAGTCGAGGCTTGACGGGGGAGTCGGACGGGGGGGCGGTGATCACGGCGCACGTTCCCACGAGCGGCGGCGGGGCGATAGGGGCGCCCCCCTTGTCCGCCCGGTCGGACAAACCGAGTTTCTCGGAAGAAATAGATGTTTTCGAAGGAGGCACCCCCCGACAGGGTCCCCACCCCGAGGAGGTCACTCTCCGCAGGTGCGGCCCTGGCGGTCGGCGTCGGCGGCGGTGAGCGAGTAGCCCGCGGGCGGCGCTCCGAGCACGGCCCTGCGGGCGCACATGGCGTCGCGGACGCGCAGCGCCTCGGCGGAGACGCGCACGATCTCTCGCGGCGTGTCGTCGGGCGACGTGCGGATGCGCTCGTGGTGGGCGCGGAGGTCGTCCCAGAAGCGTCGGTGCTCGTCGCCGCAGGTGAGCCCGAGCTCGCGCGCCACGTCGCGCTGCGCGCGCTGATGCTCCGCCGTGGGCACCACACGCAGCGGCGCGCCGCGGAGGCTCTCGATCGCGCTCCGATGTGTGACGGCGACGCGGAGGTCGTTGCAGCCTGCGACGAGCGTACGGCTCTGGGCTTCTCCCACGCGGTCGAGGCCCCCCATGGGGACGGGGGTCAGCCCGTGCAGCGCGATGAGCGCAGGGCCGTTGCACGCGCAGAGCTTCTCCGCGCGCGCCCACCAGAGGTTGCGCTGCTGACGCACGCGCATCCACGCCGCGAGGCCGAACGCGAGCGCGAGAACAAGGGCAACGGAGAGGCGCTTCACGGCCAGCGGCCCGTCACTCCGAGCGCGCGTAGACATCGAGGTAGAGCGGGAGCTTCGCCTGCCCTGCGATCACGTAGTGCTCCGTCGGCGCCGTGGCGCGCGTGCCGAAGGAGCCGATGGCCACGGAAGCCACCCCCGGGGAGGGCGACGACAGGGCCCACTCGACGAAGGTCTCCGCCGCGACGCGACCGAGCCTCGCGGACTGGATCTCGACGCGCTCGCCGTCGCCTTCGCCCACCGTGCGCCACGTCGCGCGGAAGCGCTGGAGCGTCGCGAGTCGGTCTCTCGCGCGCGCCCGCTCGGTCTCCGCGTGCACGGCGGCGATGGCGTCGCGCAGCACCTCCAGCGGGTGTTCGGCGCTCTGCACGAGGACGCGACCGAAGAGCTCCTTGCCCTCGTCGGCGGTCCAGATGACGCGGGCTCCGTCGGCGCGGAGCTCGGCGTCGCCGATGAAGTAGAGCCACAGCCCGAGGCCCAGCGCGCGGAGCTCGCCCACGTCGACGGTGCGCGACTGCGGACCGAAGCGCTCGACGAGGCCCACGCTCAGCGTCGCCGTTCCGCCGGGCACCGCGACGATGCGGGGGAGGGGGGACCCGGGGATCCACTTCGCCATCGAGACGCCGGTCTGCGGCGCGGGCGTTCCCGTCGCGACGCGGTTGGTGACCTCGCGCGACAGGTGGATGCGCACGTCGGCGCCGTCGGTGGCCTCGGCCTGACCGAGCACCAGGCGCACCGTGTCGGGGTAGAAGATCGGCGCGGCCTGCACGTCGGCCTCGGTGATCTGCGTGCGCTTGTGCGAGCGCGCCGCGGCGGCCATGAGCGCGTTGAGGACCAGCGAGCGGTAGCCGGGCGCGTTGGCGTGGTCTTCGAGCCAGTGGGCCTGACCGTGTCCGCGCGCCGTGTTGGTGGCGCCTTCGAGCCTGCCGACACCCGCGAGGAGTTCGAAGCCCGCGGTGCTCGCGGCGTCGGCGCCCGCGGCGGTGCGTTGCCCCCCGGGGGCCGACGGGTTGCTCGCGTCGCGCGGGGCCATGCGCACGGTGACGACGGGGCGCCCGTTGGGGTCGATGAGGTCGACGGTTCCAGCGTCGCGACGGATGGGCTGAAAGAAGAGAAGCTCGGCGAAGCGCGCGGCCCAGCCGGGCTCGCGCACGGGGAGATAGACGATGGCCTCGTCGGAGTCTCCGCCCGCGCGCGCCACGACCTTGAGCCGCACGGGGCCCACGAAGCGCGCGTCGGCGTGCAGCGCGCCCGTCGGCTGCGCCGCGTCGCCGAGGAGCACCTGGAGGGCCTTCATCCACGGCGGCGCGGACTCGTGACCGGGCTGCCACACGCCCGCGCGATCGAGCGACGCGCGCCAGTCGGCGAGGAGCTTGAGCGCCTCGGCGCGGTCGGCGCTCGCGTCGATGCGGGTCTTCAGCTCGCTCCAGTAGTTCTCGCGCGCGGCGCGCGGCGCGCACCACAGGAGGCACTGCGGGTCCGTCGCGCCTACGAGGAGCTTGCGGCCTTCCATCCCCGGTCTGCGCGCGTCGCGGAGGAGGCCGAAGAAGCGGCACTCGGGGCGCAGGTCGGCGAGCATGGTGCCGAAGTTGTCGACCTCGGGGCGTCGCAGGTCGACGGTCTCGAGCGTGATCTCACCGAGCACGAGCGCGAGAAGAAGGAGCCTCCACCGTTCGAAGCTCTGCTGGAGCCTCGGGTTGAGCGTCTCGGGTTCGGGCTGTCGCGCGCCGGGGTCGAGCGAGAGGAGCCCGAGCACGTGAGACATCATCTCGGCCTGCGCGAAGGGCGTCGGAAAGCTTCGCGTGCGAAGGTGCGTGTGCGGCGGCGTCCACGCTCCCTTCTTCTGGTCGATGGTGAAGGTCTCGGTCGAGGGCGCCACGTCCGCGCCGGGGATGAGCGAGTGGAGCATCGTTCGTCTCTCCCGATGTCAGCTACGGAGCGCGGCCAGGAGCGAGCGCTCGATCTTCTCGGCCATGAGGGCTTCGGGCGTCGCGTCGCGGAGCCTCGATCGCTCGGCGCCCGCGGTCGACTCGAACTGAAACGCGTCGACGAGGATCTTGAACGCGTCGGGGGCCTTCCACGTGCGGTGCTTCCTCGCGGCGTAGAGCTGCCGCGCGCGGGTGTCGCCGAACTGCGAGAGGTCGGCGTCGCCGAACACCTGCCCGAACCACCACGACGAGAAGCGGAGCTGCGCGCCTCGCGCTTCGAGCGCCGAGAGGACCCCCCGGGCCATCGCCGTGGGCGAGGTGTTGTTCTTCTTCGCCGCGTTGCCGATGAGCGAGCCCCAGGTGCTCCGCGCCTTCTCGTAGTCGAACTCGGTGAAGTCCGAGTCCTTCACGCGGAACGACGCGTAGATCTCTTGCAGCACCACGGCCTCGACGATGCGCGCGCCGAGGCGGGGGTCCTGCGAGTTGGGGTTGCGAGGCGAGTTCCACGGGCGACGCAGCGGCCAGATGGGGTCGTTGTCGTCGTGCGTGAGGCCGTAGGTGCGGTGCGCCGCGCGGGCCTGCGTGTCGGTCTTGTCAGGCAGCATCACGAGCGACCACGCCGCGAGGAGCGGATACACGCTCACGGTCTCGTCGTTGTCGTTGGCCGCGGGCGCGGCCTTGATCTGCGGCGGCGGATTGTCGGGCGTGCCCACCAGCATCGACGCGTCGAGGAGGTGCTTGGTGTAGCGGTAGAAGTACTCGAGGCCGTGGCCCATGCTCGCGAGCAGCGTGGCCGTGTCGACGGTCTGACCCGTGGTCGGCGGCAGGTCGAACCAGCGCAACAGGAAGGCGCCGTAGATGGGCTTCGCGGGTCCCACGGCCTCGCGTACGAGCTTGATGAGCTGGTGCGTGATGCCCGCGCCCGTTCCGCCGAGAAAGCTCCCCACGACGAAGATCCGCGCGGCGGTGCGGGCGCGACCGAAGAGCGGGTCCATCGCGCCGGCCTTGCTCGATGCGAAGACGGCGCTGCCCACGGAGGGGTTGGCGAACATCCCCTTGCCGATGTCGACGCCGCCCGCGGGGCCCGTGCCCCCGTCTACGCCGCCCGACTCCTCGTCGTAGAAGAGCTCGAAGATCTCGCGCTCGAGCGGGTCGGCGCGGTCGTCGATGAAGATCTTGCGAAACTGGGTCTCCTTCATCGTGTCGCGCGCGAAGGGGGGCACGATGGTCTGCGCGCCTTCGAGCGGGTGCGGCGTGACGGGCGAGACCGTGTTGCCGAAGGTGCGGACCTTCTGCGCGAGCCGCGAGTCGCTGTCGGCGTCGATGATGAACGTCTCGATCGGATCGGAGAGCCCTTCGAGCCTGAGGAGCCGTGCGATGGCGAGGGCGATGTGCTGTCCGCCGCCGCCGACGGCGATGACGAGGTCCATGCGCGAGTCTCCGAGTGTGGCGGTGCGTTCAGGTGCGGTTGGCGACGAAGCAGCCGGTGAGGGTGACCAGCACGCTCGGCACGAGCCCGAGCACGAGCGCCCTCGCCACGATCATGCTCCCGAGGAACACGTACTGCGTGAAGCCCTGGTTGGGGTCGAGGCAGCGCTCGAGCACGTCGGCGCGCGCGGGGTCCCACCCCACGAGCACCGACGAGAGGATCGCCGCCGTGAGCACCGCGATGGTGTAGCGGCTGAAGGCGTTCCCCCAGAGCTTCTTGCGCATCACCATGAAGATGATGATGCCGACGAGCGAGGCGCCGAAGGCGTAGCCGCCCGCGGCGATGAGGCCGTTCTTGTTGGCCTGCTCGCACTGCTCCTGGCTGAGATATCCGTTGCCCGTCGTGACCGTCACCGTCGTGGTGGTGCTGGTCGCGTTGCCGGGGGAGGGGGTCGGCGCGGGCGCGACGGCGCCGCCGTCACCCGCGGGCTGCGGGTCGGTGGGCCAGCTCGGGGTGCCGTTGCGGGGCTGATACAAGGCGACGTGCGGGATCATCGCGGCGGGCGCAAGGGTTCCGTCGGACGGCCCTGGGAGTCAAGCGAAACGGCGCCGCGAGTCCGTTGTGCGGCGGCGCGCGATCGAAGATCCTCGGCGCCCCGACGCTTCGGGGTCACGCACAGAAGGGGCACAGACCATGGGACACGGCGGCTACAGCTACGCGGCACATCAGGCCATCACGTCGGCGCGCGCGAACCTCGACGCGCAGCAGGTCTTCACGCAGACGGGCGTGCACCCGCTCATGAACCCTCACGGGGTGAGGTTCCGCGAGTGTCGCGACAGCGCGGAGCACCCCGAGGCGCTCGCGATCTGCTTCGCGCTCGACATCAGCGGCTCCATGGGAGACATCCCCGACCTCCTCGCGCGGCGGGAGCTGCCGAAGTTCATGAAGACGCTGATGTCGTGCGCCGTGTCGCACCCGCAGCTCCTCTTCATGGCCTTCGCCGACGCGCGCTGCGACGGCACGCCGCTCCAGGTGGGGCAGTTCGAAAGCACCGCGGAGCTCATCGACAAGTGGCTCACGCTCACCTCGCTCGCGGGCCAGCCCGGGAGCTCGTACTCGGGTCCCCTCGAAGGCGGAGAGAGCTACGAGCTCGCGCTCTACTTCGCGGCGCGGCACACGTCCGTGGATGCGTTCGAGAAGCGCGGCCGCAAGGGCTACCTCTTCATGACCGGCGACGAGCCCGCGTACCCCGCGGTGCCCGCCGAGACCGTGCGCATCACGCTCGGTGAAGAGATTCAGGCCGACCTCCCCATCGGCGACGTGATGACCGAGCTTCGCAAGAAGTGGAACCCGTTCTTCCTCATCCCCGACGAGGCGCGTCGCTCCGTGGAGCCCTACTGGCGCGGCGTCTTCGGCGACGACGTGATCTGCCTCGAAGACCCCGCCGACACCTGCGCCGCCTCGGCCGCGATCATCGCGCTCGCCGAAGACCTCGTGCACGGCCTCGATGACGTCGCGTACGTGCTGCAAGACGGCGGCATCAGCGCCGAGCGCGTGGGCGCCACCATGAAGGCCATCACGCCCTGGTGGGAGCGTCGCAACGGCATCGCGCCTTCGAAGGCCGAGCCGAAGAAGAAGCGCTGAGCGCGAGCTCAGATCTGGAGCATGAACGCGAACGAGGGCGCCACGACGACGCCGCTGAAGCTCGGTGCCACCGACCCCCCGGGCCACGTCACGTTCGCGCCGCCGCGCATCCCATAGACCGAGAGCTCGAAAGCCAGCCAGACCCAGCGGTAGCCGATGGCGCCGCCCACGAGGCCGCCGTAGTGCACGGTGGTGCCGCTCACGTCGAGCACGCGGGTCTCGGTCGATGAGACGCCGACGGACATGCCCGTGCCCGTCGAGGTGACGACGAGCTTGGGGCCGAACCAGAAGTGACCGAAGCGACCGCTCCAGCCCGCGAGGAGCGGCACGTCGAAGGTGAAGACGCGGTAGTCGTCGACCTTGATCACGGAGTCGAGGACGCTCCCGAGGGAGAGCGACGTGAAGCCGAGCGCGAGGCCCGCGCCGACGCTCATGTCGAGGGGCGCGCCGCTCTCCGTCGAGAGGAACTGGTAGCGCGCGTCGAGGCGCACGTTGGGCCCCACGAGCCGCAGGCCCGCGTCCCACCGGCGGAGGAAGCCGTAGCGGACCTGGAGCTCATACGAGAACGTGGGCGGCGAGATCACGAGGCCCACGGCCTGCTCGGTGAGCGTGTTCTGCTCCTGCGCCGAGAGCGTCTCGCGGTTGGCGACGCGCGTGGCGAGCGTGGTCGCAGTGTCGATCGCGTCGACGATCTGCCCCACGGGGATGGTGGTGCCCGCGCCCGCCGTCGCGCGGAAGCTCCGGTGCGGTGTGACCTGCGCGGGGGTCATGGTCGAGAGGATGGGGCCGCAGCCCGCGATGAACGCCAGGGCCGCGAGCGGCGAGAGGCATCGGAGGAGACTCATCGTGGCTTTGAGTGAGACCGCGCGCGGGGGGCGCTCGTCAACGGCTTTCGTGGGCCGTCGCGGCGGTGACGGGGGCGCAGGTCAGAAGAGGAACTCGCCGCCCTGCGCGCGCACGGCGGTGACCCCGGCGAGGTTCACGATGTCCTGCACCGAGGCGTTGTTCTGGAGCACGTTGACCGCCTGGTTCATGCCCAGGAGGAGGGGGCCGATGACCTCGGCGCCGCCGAAGCGCCAGAGGAGCTTGTAGGCGATGTTGGCCGCGTCGAGCGACGGGAAGATCAGCACGTTCGCGTCGCCTTCGAGGCGGCTGAAGGGGAAGCGCTCGGTGCGCTCCTCCGTGACGAGCGCGGCGTCGACCTGCATCTCGCCGTCCATCTCGAGCTCGGGGCGGCGTGCGTGGGCGAGGTCCATCGCGCGGCGCATCTTCGCGGGCTCGGCGCCCTGTGCGGAGCCGAAGTTCGAGTACGAGAGGAAGGCGATGCGCGGCTTGACGTCGAAGTGTCGCGCGAGGTCCGCCGTGGCGATGGCGATGTCGGCGAGGTACTCGGGGGAGGGGGAGGGGTTCATCGTGCAGTCGGCGAAGAACTTGAACTCGTTGCGCTGCACCACGATGTAGACGCCGCCGGCGCGGCGCCCCTCGCGCGTTCCGATCACCTCGAGGAGGGGGCGCACGGCCTCGGGGTAGGTCTGCGTGAGGCCCGTGACGAAGCCGTCGGCGCCGCCCGTCTTCACGAGCATCGAGCCGAAGTAGTTGCGGCGACGCATGGCCGCCAGGGCGCGCTCGGGCGATACGCCGCTGCGCTGCTTCGCGGCGAAGTACTCCTTCGCGAAGCGGTCGGTGTCGGGGTGCGTGCGGGGGTCGATGACCGTGACGTCCGCGAGCTCGTCTTCGAGGTGCGTCTCGACGATGGCCTTCGCGATGGCGTCGGCGTCGCCGAGGAGCACGGGCTCGCACACGCCCTCCTCGCGGAGGATGCGCGCGGCCTGGAGCACGCGCGGGTGTTCGCCGTCGTTGAGGGCGATGCGGCGTTGACCGACGCGCGCCCGCCCGAAGACCGACGACATCACCTGGTAGCTGCGAGACTGCGCGCGGTGCAGGCGCTCGCGGTACTCGTTGAGGTCGACGGGGACGCGCGCGACGCCCGTCTCCATCGCGGCGCGGGCCACGGCGGGCGCGACCCAGAGGAGCACGCGCTGGTCGAAGGGCTTCGGGATGATGTAGTCGGGGCCGAAGGTGAAGTGCTCGCCGCCGTAGGCGTGGCTCACCTGATCGGGCACGTCTTCGCGGGCGAGGGCGGCGAGGGCGCGCGCCGCGGCGAGCTTCATCTCCTCGTTGATGCGCCGCGCCCTCACGTCGAGCGCGCCGCGGAAGATGAACGGGAACCCGAGCACGTTGTTGACCTGATTGGGGAAGTCGCTGCGCCCCGTGGCCACGATGGCGTCGGGCCTCGCCGCGCGCGCCGAGGGGTAGTCGATCTCGGGGTCGGGGTTGGCGAGCGCGAAGATGATCGGGTTCTTCGCCATCGGCATGAGCATCTCGGGCTTGACGAGCCCCTTCACCGAGGCGCCGAGGAAGATGTCCGCGCCCACGAGCGCGTCGGCGAGCGTGCGCGCCGCGGTCTCGCGGACGAAGGGCGCCTTCCACTCGTTGAAGTCGGTGCGGCCCGTGTGGAGGACACCCTTCGTGTCGACCATGAGCACGTTCTCGATCTTCACGCCGAGGCTGATCCAGAAGTTGGTGCACGCGATGGCCGACGCGCCCGCGCCCGACACCACGACCCGCACCTCACCGATCTTCTTGCCCGCGAGCTCGACGGCGTTGAGCATCGCCGCGCCCGAGATGATGGCCGTGCCGTGCTGGTCGTCGTGAAAGACCGGGATGTTCATCTGCGACTGGAGCCGTCGCTCGATGACGAAGCACTCGGGGGCCTTGATGTCTTCGAGGTTGATGCCTCCGAAGGTCGGCTCGAGGGCCTTGACCACGGCGCAGAAGGCGTCGATCTCCTTCGCGTCGACGTTGATGTCGAACACGTCGATGTCGGCGAACTTCTTGAAGAGCACCCCCTTGCCTTCCATCACGGGCTTGCCCGCGTAGGGGCCGATGTCGCCGAGGCCGAGCACGGCGGTGCCGTTCGACACGACGCCCACGAGGTTGCTGCGCGCGGTGTAGATGTACGAGAGGTCGGGGTCTCTCGCGATCTCGAGGCACGGCTCGGCGACGCCGGGCGAGTAGGCGAGCGCGAGGTCGCGCGCGGTGGCCGTGGGCTTGGTCGAGACGACCTCGATCTTCCCGGGGCGACCTTGCGAGTGATACTCGAGGGCGTCCTCGCGACGGCCCTTCTTCGACGGGGGTTTGAAGCTGGTTGCCATGGCGATCGAATCCTCCCGGCGGGGGCGTCGTGTCGAGTGAATTCCATCGCATCAAGCGCCCCGCCGCCGCGACGTCGCCGACGGTCCGATCGGGAGACAGCGCGCGCGCCAAGATGTGCGCCGACGGGTCGCACCCATCCCGAGACGCTCTCGAAAGCGTCGTCGGATGGGTCGCACCCATCCCGAGGCGCTCTCAACAGCGTTGTCGGATGGGTCGCACCCATCCCGAGACGCTGTGCATAGCGGGGCAAGATGGGTCGCACCCATCTCTGTCGCCTCGACCGTGCGGGCGGCGAGGGGCGCGACCCATCGACGACCCTCGCAACAGCGTTCGGGGATCACCGGCACCCATCTCCCGCCGCTGCGCGCGGGCCTCAGACGCGATCGGTCGCCGTCTCGGGCGCGGACCGCGCGGTCACGCGGGCTTGACCGCCACGCCGCGCACGCTCGGCCGCACCCACGGGAGCGCCTTTCGAACGCTCTCCCTCCGCTCGTGCTGCACTTCGAAGCCCGCCTCGCGGATCGTCGCGCCCGTGTCGCGCGTGACGTGACACCCGTCGGCCACGACGCGCCACAGGGGCTCGACGCGCCGCTGCCAACGCAACCTCGCGGGGTTGTCGTAAGCCGCCACGTGCTCGATGTAGTGGA
>JBPOHC010000179.1:0-62586 GCA_052035985.1 Myxococcota bacterium
CGGGCGTTGCGTCCTGCGAACCTGCGCGTCGGGCGCGCGTCGTCTTCGAACCAGGTCCGCACGTCGGCGTCGAGCCCGAGGCCGTGCATGTAGTTGTAGAGGGCCTTTCGGAGCCCCGCGCCGAGCCAGTCGTGGTCGGCGCCCACGGGGTCGGTGAAGGCCACCTCGTTGCGCGCGAAGGTCACCTCGGGCTCGCGCTTGAGCTTGATGCCGTAGAGGTCTGGTCGCTTGCCGATGGGGCTGTGCACCGTGGCCGCGAAGCGGTGCCAGAAGCCCGAGTGGATGCACCCCTCGACGAAGAGCTGACGCACGCGCTCCAGCGAGTCGACGGTCTCCTGCGCGGTCTCCGTGGGGAAGCCGTACATGAGATAGGCGTGCACGAGCACCCCCGCGTCGCTGAAGGCCCGCGTGACGCGCGCGACCTGCTCCACGGTCACGCCCTTCTCCATGAGCTTCAAGAGACGGTCTGACGCCACCTCGAGGCCGCCGCTGATGGCGACGCACCCGGCCCTCGCGAGGAGCGCCGTGAGCTCTGGCGTGAAGGTCTTCTCGAAGCGGATGTTGCCCCACCACGTGATCGAGACCTTGCGCTCGATGAGACGCTCGGCGAGGGCCTTGAGCGCCGCGGGCGGGGCGGCTTCATCGACGAGGTGAAAGCCCGTCTGTCCGGTCTCGCGCACCAGCGACTCGATGCGGTCGACGAGGAGGTCGGCGGGGGCTCCGTCGTAGCGGCCGATGTAGTCGAGGGTGACGTCGCAGAAGGAGCACTTCTTCCAGTAGCAGCCGTGCGCGACGGTGAGCTTGTTCCAACGACCGTCGGCCCATCGACGGTGCATGGGGTTGAGCATCTCGAAGAGAGACACGTAGCGCGCGAGCGGGAGCCCGTCGTACGTGGGCGTCCCCGCGTCGCGGTGGGGCACGTCGTGGAGCGCGTCGGTGGTCTCGAACACCACCCGGTCCCCTCGACGGAGAAAGGTCCGAAAGAGCGGCTTCGAAGCGTCTCGGAGGTGATCGAGCAGGGCGAGGAGCGGGCGCTCTCCGTCGTCGAGGGTGACGTAGTCGCAGTGGTCGAACACGCGCGGGTCCGAGAGCTGACGGAGCTCGGTGTTCACGTACCCGCCGCCCATCACCACCCGCGCGTCGGGGAGCGACTCCTTCACGACCCGCGCGATGCGAAAGGCGCCGTAGACGTTGCCTGGAAAGGGCACCGTGAGCCCCACGAGGTCGGGCTCGTGCTCGACCAGAAGCTCCCGGGTGATGGCGTCGAGGGTCTCGTCGATGAAGGTGTCTTCGTCGTCGAGGGCGTCCGCCAGCGCGTCGAAGGTGGGCGCGCTCGCGGCCAGCTTCTCGCCGTAGCGCGAGAGCTCGAAGCGGGGGTCGATCCCTTCGCGGATCATGTCCGCGAGGTCGTCGACGAAGAGGCTCGCGAGGTGCCGCGCGCGGTCCGTGGTGCCGAGGGCGCCGAAGGCCCACGAGAGCGTGTCGTCCTGCGCGCGCAGCGCTTCGAAGCGCGGCCCTTCGGGGAGGAGACGTCCGCCCGCGACGCGCAGCGCGAAGCTCGGGTCGCGACCCTGAAGAAAGCGGATCACCGGGTCGATGAGGTCGACGCACGCGTCGGCGTTCTTCAAGAAATGCGCGATGGGCTCTGGCACTCCCTCGTAGGCGTCGTCGACGCCCATCTCCCGCGCGCGCCCCGTGAGGATCTCGCGCACCCGGGCGAGGCCCTCACGAGAGAACACCCGGAGAAAGAGCTCGATGGCGGGGTCGGCCTGCGTGACCCGAAGACCCTCGCCGCCGCGCTCCCTCAGAAAGCCCGTGAGGTACGCCGTCGCGGGGTACGGCGTGTTCACCTGGGTCATCGGAGGCGTGAGCAGAAGGACTCTCATCGCGTCACTCTCTCCATTCGCGCGGCGCCGTGCGTCGGCGCGTCTCAGGGCGGTCGTCGCTCGACGGTCTCGCGGGTGACGGCCTCGACGCCCTCACCGATCGCGTCGAGCGGGAGGTCGTTGGCGTCGTGTCCGAAGGGGTCTTCGATCTCGACGCCGATCTCGTCGATGCCGTAGAGCGCGAAGGCCAGCACCGCCGCGGCCACGGGGGTGTATCCGTGGAGCGCGTCGACCATCGCGAAGGGCGCCGTGAAGGTGAACACCATCAAGAAGGTCTTGATGTGCTGCGCGTACGCGAAGGGCACGGGCGTACGAAGAATGCGCTCGCAGCCGCCGAGGCTGTCGTGAAGGGCGGTGAGGTTGGCGTCCATGACGGCGAGGCGATGCTCCGTGAGGCGACCGGCGCGGGCGAGGGCGCAGAGCCTCCCGCTGATCCATGAGAGCATCACGGCGGGGCGGTGCTGCGCGGGCTCCATCGCGGCGCGGAGCTCCGGGCCGAGCACGGCCTCGACGGGGCTGAGGTCACGCTCTCCGCGGAGGTGTTGCCGGGTGAGGGCGAAGAAGCCCGCGATCATGCGGCGGAGCTCCGAGCGCTCGGAGCCGTCGTCGCCGTCGATCATGTGGGCGCTCTGCCGTGAGAGGTCGCGCGCGCGGTTGACCATGGCGCCGACGAGCTTCCGACCTTCCCACCAGCGGTCGAAGGAGGCGTTGGTGCGAAACACGAGGAGGAGGCCGAGGGCCACGCCCACCATCGTGTGCGCCACCGGCGCGAGCTTGAAATTGATCCGTCGGTGCAGCTCCAGGGCCGCCACGCCGATGAGCGCCACGGAGATCACCCGGCCGAGGAGCTTCGGGAGCACCGAGCCGTGCAGGCGAAAGACGATCGAGAGCCATCTGCGGGTGTCGTATTGGACCATCGAGGGGCGCGTACACTACCCGATCCGCCACGCTGCGGGGATCGTTGTTGGAGCGCGCGCGGGAGCGCCTCGGGGGACGCTCCCGTTGGGGGGTCAGGCGCTCTCGGTCGAGTCGGCGGGCGCTTCGAGCACGGGGGCCGCGGGCTCGGCCACTACTGCGGCGGCGGCGGGCGCGGGGTTCTTGCGTGGACGACCGGGGCCGCGCTTGGGCTTGCCGCCGATGCCGTAGCGGGCGTCGCGGCGCTCGCCGTGCTGAACCACGTCGCCGCTCTCCTTGAGCTTGCCGAGCGCGTACTGGAAGCGACCCTCGTCGTCGGCGCTGAGCTTGAGGTTCGTGAGGATCTCCTTCGAGGAGAGGTTCCGCGCGGACTTCTGGAGGAGCGACACGATGCGCTCGCCGAGGCGGCTCACCTGCTCGGGGGTGCTCTTGACCACGCGAGACTTCTTCGCCGCGGGCTTCGGGGCAGGGGCCTTGACGGCGTCCTTGCGCGGGCGTCCGCGCTTCTTCGCGGGCGCGGGGAGCTCGCCCTCCGTCGCGGCCGAGCGGCTCGCCACGTTCACCTGAGACACGGCGTCGACCACCGCTGCCGAGAAGACCTTGAGGAGCTCTCCCGTGAAGTCACGGAGAACCTTGGCGATCGCGCGCTGCGTATCCATATCTTTGTTTAACCTCTTTCGTTGCTCTCAATGGTGCAACGACACCTGTGCTGTCAAGCGAATATCGGGAACGATGCTGAGTGTCATCCCCCGTGTACACCGCAGTGACCGCGCGTCGGACCACGGAGAAGCCCACGAATTGAGCGACAAATCCGCCGCGGAGTGACAGCAACGAAGACACGTCGGGGCAGCGCGCGAGACGTCATGAATTCGACGCTCGGACGCATCTGATGTCGTCACCACACGCGCGGCGAAGCGCGTCGTGGCCCCCTCCCCGTCCCTGCCCGCGAAGCGGGGGATGGGTGCCCGTTGGTAGCTGGCATGCCCTCACCCCGCCCTCATCGTTGCTCTCCTCTCGCGGAAGGCGCTTGAATGCAGCGCGTCTCGCGCGACGCCTGGGGTTCGGCCCGCGACGTCGCGGTGATGGTCGGCATCGCCGATAGGGCCATTGCGCAGCGGTTGCAGCCTCGCCCTCACCCCAGTCTACAACTGGAGTGACCGCACCTTCGTGCGGTCGCAGGCGTGATGTACGCGCGATTCACTCGCGATGCACATGCCCCAGCCTCCAAGACTCCCTTCTCGAACTGATCGCCGCCCGTCACGCGGACGAGCGATTCGCGATCAACAATGCGCTGCGACCGCACGAAGGTGCGGTCACTCCAGTTGTAGACTGGGGTGAGGGCGAGACTGCAACCGCTGCGCAATGGCCCCATCGGCGATGCCGACCATCACCGCGACGTCGCGGGCCGAACCCCAGGCGTCGCGCGAGACGCGCTGCATTCAGGCGCCTTCCGCGAGAGGAGAGCAACGATGAGGGACGGGGTGAGGGCCTAGAACTGCACCGTGCGCTCGGCGTAGCCCGCGTCGCGGATCGCCGTGGCGCGCGCGCGATAGAACTCCCGCCAGAGGTGCAGGTAGCCCTCCTGGAGCCGCTCGGGCGACATCTTCGCGGGCATGAACACCACGTTGGCGTCGTTGTACTTCGACCAGTCGCGGTGGAGGATGCGCTCTTCGGCCACGAGCCGCTGCCACGACGGCGTCGCGGGGTACGGCGTGAAGATCGCGAACTCGGCCTTGCGCACGCCCGCGCTGTCGCAGAACTCCAGCATGCGGTCGAAGACGCCCTCGTCGTCGTCCTCGTTGCCCACGAGGAACGACGTGTACGGGTCGATGCCGTGGTCGAGCGCGCGCTTGATCGCCTCGTGGGCCTTCGCGTTGGCCGACGGGTCCTTGCCCGTGAAGGCCCCGCGCGTGATCGGGTCGAAGCCGCCCACGAGGTAGAACATCCGAACGCCCGCGCGAGAGAGCTTCTCCCAGAGCCACTTCGGCGTCGCGAGGAGCAGCGGCATGCTCACGCCCACGTAGCTCACGCAGCGGATGTCGTGCTCCGCGATCGCGTCGAGCACGTCGCCGAGCTGACGCTGCGCGCCCGCCGCGGGCAGGAAGCTCGTGTCCTCGGTGAGCGACGCGAGGCGACCCTTCGCCGCGATCTGACGGAGCTGACCGAGCACGTGCTCGATGGGGAGGTGGCGCATGGGCTTGCCCATGCTCGTCGGCAGGATGCACGCGTCACACTTCAGCGGGCACCCCCGCGTGAGCTGCACGGGGAAGTCGTCGGGGTGATAGCGCTCCGTCTCGCGTCCCCAGTAGAGGTCGAGGCGCGGCGTCGGGAGCGTGGTCAGGTCCGCCGGGCTCGAGCCCCGGTAGCGCGGCTTGAGCCCGCCGTTACCGAAGTCCTTCAGCACCTCGGCCCAGGCCACCTCGCCCTCGCCGGTCACCACCGCGTCGCAGTGCTCGCCCGCCTCGTCGGGCATCGCCGTGGGAAAGATCCCCCCCATCACCACCTTGCGCCCTCGCGCGCGGAAGGCGTCGCCGAGCTCCATCGCGCGCTTCGCCGACGGCGTGAAGCACGAGATCGCCACGAGGTCGACGTCGTCATCGATGCCCGGGTCATCGACCCTGTCATCGCGGAAGTCGATCTCCCACTCGGGCGGCGTCACCGCCGCGATGCTCGCGATGCCCAGCGACGGCGGACCGAAATACTCATTGGCCGACACGCACTCCCGGAGCTCCGGGTGCGAGTCCGAGTGCCGCGCGAAGCGCGGATAGACGAAGCGGACCTTCATGCCTTCCTCACGGTCATCCACGGCTCGTAGGCGCGCGCGCTCAGCGTCGCGGCGGCCCGCTCGTCGGCGTCGAGGGTGCGGAGCTGATCGAGCTGACGGTGACCCTCTCGCACCATGAGCTCCACGGCGAAGTCCGCGGTGTCCGTTCGATCGGGCTGCCGCTGCGCGCGCTCGAGCGAGGCCCACCCCGCGTGCGAGCACACCGCGGCCCGCGCGATGCGCTGCGCGAGGAGCTGCCGCTGCGTCGCGCGAACGCCCATCTCGACGCGGTACTTCGAAGCCACCTCGTCGCGCCGTCGGTCGAGCTCGTCGAGCGACGCGTGACGCAGCGTCGGGTGCGCGCTCGTCCCCTTGCGTCCGAGGAGCGCCGCGCCCATGAGCACCAGCAGCACGTCGTTGGCGCCCTCGAAGATGCGCGTGATGCGGCAGTCGCGCAGCGCCCTCGCCACGCCCGTCGGCTCCAGAAATCCCATCGCGCCGTGGAGCTGCACCGCGGCGTCGCACACCGTGAACGCCCCCTCGGAGCAGAACACCTTGGCCGCCGACGAGAGCGCCATCGCTTCGGGCCCGGCCTCCGTGGCTTCGAGCGCGCGCGCCGCTGTACCGACGAGCGACTCCATCGCGAAGAGCGTCGCGTCCATCGTGGCGACGGTGAGCCGCGTGGCGTCGAACTCACCGATCGCGCGACGGAACTGACGCCGCGACGTGACGTGGGCCAATGACGTATCGAGCGCGTAGCGGGCCGTTCCCGCGCAGCCCGCGGCCATGAGGAGCCGTCCGCGCGCGAGGGTCTGGTGCGCGAGCTCCATGCCCGCGCCCTCGGCGCCGATCACGTGCTCGCGAGGGACGCGCGCGTCGTCGAACATCACCGACACCGTCGACGACGCCTTCACGCCGAGCTTGTCCTCTTCGGGGCCGACGGTGATTCCAGTCGTCTCGCGCGGCGCGGCCACGAGCGAGAACGATCGCTCTCCGCCCATCGCGGGCGTGCGCACGAGCAGGGTGTAGAGCCCCGCGAAGCCGCCGTTGGTGACGTAGGCCTTCTCTCCGTCGAGGCGCAGCGTGTCGCCGTCGAGCGCCGCCGTCGTTCGAATGGCGTGGAGATCACTCCCCGCGCCGGGCTCCGTCGCAGCGAAGGCCGCGACGCGCTCACCCGACGCGAGCGCGGGGAGCCAACGCTCGCGCTGCGCGGGAGAGCCGTGATGCACGAGCGCCCACGTCCCGAGGCCAGCGTGCAGGCCCACCATGATCGCGACGGAGCGGTCGACCCGCGCGATCTCGGCCACGAGCGAGCACGCCGACGGGAGCGAGAGGCCGAGACCTCCGTGCTCCGCGGGGATGGTCACGCCGAAGAGTCCCGCTTCGGCCGTGGCTGCGATCACGCGGTCGGGGATGCGCCCCGCGGCCTCGATCACCGCGGCGTCGACCTCGTGCGAGAGGAAGCGCCGCGTGCCGTCGACGAGCGCGTCGAGGGTGTCGCGCTCCGACGCGTCGATGAGTGTGGAGTCCATCACCGGGCCCTGACGCGCGAGGCCACGAGCGCGACGACCTCGTCGAGCGTGGTGACCCCGAAGGCTTCCTCGACCTCGAGGTCGATCTTGAACTCGTGGCTGAGCGACGAGAGGAACTCCAGCGCGTTGAGCGAATCCATCCCGAGGTCCGCGCGGAGCCGCTGCGCGCCGGCCACCGACTCGGGCGTGCGCTCGAGGATCTCGGCCAGCAGCTTGATCGTGCGCGTGCGGATCTCGTCGTCGGTGAACGTCGCGGCGGGCGCGGTGGCGGTGCTGCGGGCTTCGGTCGTCGTGTTCATGTCTTCTCTCAGTGGGTGGTGGTGGGTGCCGCGGGGAGGTGCCCCGTGCGTCGAAACCAGGCGACCGCCGCGTCGAGCGCGTCGTCGAGGGGCCGCGCGTCGAAGCCGAGCTCACGGCGCGCGCGCGCATCCGACGCAGGGACGCCCGTGAGCGCCACGTCGACCATCTCCCTCGGCAGAGAGACCCTGCGCCTTGTGGGCGCTGCGTCGCGCTCTTCGGCGTCGGCGCGGGCGCGGGCCTCGTCGGGGCCGAGCACCTCCGCGGGCGCGCGGCCGCCGTACCGTGACGCGATGCGTTCGAAGAGGGCCGCGACGGAGACGCCGTGACCCGCGAGGTTGTAGGTGCGTCCCGCGGGCGCTCGGAGCGCTGCGGCGTGGGCGCGCGCGACGTCACGCACGTCGACCATGTGAACCATCCCCTCGACGCGCCACGGGAGCGCCTCGCGGATCACGCCGACGATCATGGCGCCCGTTCCAGCGCGCATGTCCCACGGTCCGAGGCAGCCGCCGGGGCGCAGCGTGACCACGTCGAGGCCCTCTCGATGCGCCTCTGAAGCAGCGCGCTCGAGGTGCCACTTCACCGCGCGGTAGGTCGAGTCCGCGGGCGCCGTGAGAGACACGTCACGCTCTTCGGCGGGAACCCCGTCCGCGCGTTCGAGCAGCGCGATCGACGACGTGTACACCACGCGTCGCACGCCCTCGGCCTTCGCCGCGTCGAGCACGTTGCGCATCTCGCGGAGCGCCGTGGCGACGGCTCCCTCGCGGTCGATCGAGTAGCGGGGGTAGTGACCCGCGGCGTGAAAGACCACGTCGCGTCCGCGCATGGCGGCGCGCAGCGCGTCGAGGTCGTTGAGGTCGGCGCGGTGTCCCTCGTCGACGCGTCCGCGGAGAAAGAACGGGAGGTGCTTGCCGCGGTACGTGGCCGCGACGTGGTGACCGTCGGCGCGCAGCGCGTCGGCGACGTTCAAGCCCACGAAGCCCGCGCCGCCGAGCACCAACGCCTTTGCGCGAGCGCTCTCGTCGGCCGTCGTCATGGCGCCGGACAGTGGACGCCACGCGACGATCGCTCTTGATCGTGGTCAATTCAGGGGGTGGTAAATTGTGTGCGAAAACCCATTCGCACTGCGTCGTTCGAGAGGCGGGACGCGGTCGCGCGCTACTTCACGTCGGGCAGCGGACCGTCGGGCGCGGGCGTCGGCTCGTCGTCGCTGCCAGTGCGTCGGGCGGCGCGTCGGGCGTTGCCGTCGCGCAGCTCGTCGATGGGGCGCAGCGCATCGCGCGCAGCGAGGCGGAGCTCGGGCGTGGCGCTCCTGTCGTTGGCGACGGCGACGAGCTGGAGGGCGACGTCCTGCATCGACGCGAGGAGGGCGGCGAGGGGCGCGGCGAGGTCTGTCTTCGGAGCCTCGGGCGCGCGGGGCTTCGTCACGCCGATGACCTCGCCGTACTCCGCGTGGGTGGCCTTGAGCGCGTCGACGTAGACGTCTCCGACGAGCGCGCGCAGTGACGCTTCGCGGCCGTCCTTCGAGAGCGTCTCGAACCAGAGCTCGGTCGCCTGCCACTGCGTGTACATGTCGCCCTGCGTGATGTTGCTGCTCTTGGGATAGAGCTTCTCGCCGAGAGCCGCGGCGCGGTCTGCGAGCTCGGGGTCACGCGTCGCGACGATCTGGTAGTCCTCGATGCGTCGCTTGATCGCCCCGTGGAGCGCGTCGGCCTCGTTGTCGACCTCGCGCTTGTTCCGCGAGGGCGTCTCCGGCGTCGTCTTGTTCTCGGCGGCGTGCGCGCTCTGGAGCTCGACGGCGTAGGTCCGCATCTCCTTCGCCGCGTGCTTGACGGAGGGCGGCGCGGACTTCGGCAGCGCGATCAGGATCGCGCGAGCGAGCGTGATCCCGCTGAGGGCGTTGACCCGGGGCATGCGGAGGTAGAGCGATCCGTCGACGCGAGCGAGGGCAGCGGTCATGGGCGTCTCTCTTCTGGCGCCGCGCGGGCGCCGATGGGGGGTGATGCAATGCTCTACGGCGGAGCCCGCCGGGGACTTGAGGCGCGACAGGCGCCGCAGCGTTCAAAGAGAGGGGGGGTGCCCTCTCGAAGCGCAACGACGCAGCGTTCAAAGAGAGGGGGGACCCTCTCGAACCGCAACGACGTAGCGTTCAAAGAGAGGGGGGACCCTCACGAAGCGCAACGACGCAGCGCTCCGAGAGAGAGGGGGCCCTCCGAAACCGATGAGACGCAGCGTTCAGAGAGAGGGGGCCCTCACCCGGAGCGGCGCTGTGTGGCGGAATTTACGGGAAAAAACGCTGCGATGTCGAAGCGTGGCAGGGCACGAGGGTGCCGCAAATCGTCAGCTCCGATGCCGCATGTCGTCACTCTCGATCCGCGGGAACTCGCGGAGACAACCTTCGCCGAGGGTGGCGCGCTGTCACCCTCGCGATGCGGACGCCTCCATCTGCGCTCGAATCCCCGGCATCCGGTGGATCTGGAGCCCGGGCAGCGATCGAAGCCGGCCGGGTGACATTCTGCTCTGCGCTCTCCTGGCCTACCCTTTGCTATGGGATAAGATGTCGCGGGGAGATCGAAGACCGGGGAGACTCGGGGACCTATCGCTCCAGCGGAGACTCACCGCACCCACCCAAAGGATACGAATCCCATGAAGCGTTCACTGAAGCGTCTGGCCGCTGGTTTCACCCTCGTCGAGCTGATGATCGTGGTGGTCATCCTGGGCATCCTGGCGGCGGTGGCGATCCCGGCGTTCACCCGCTACGTGAAGCGCTCGAAGACCGCAGAGGCGACGGGCAACATCGTCAAGGTGTACCAGGGCCAGCTCACGTACTTTCAGGCCGCGCTGGAGCGCGGGACGCAGACCTACGTGAACGCCTCGACGGCCCTCCCGACGGCGCTCCCCGGCTCGGCGAAGTACCCCGCGAACGTGTCGCAGTGGGCGGCTGACGCCAACTGGACCGCCGTGGGCTTCTCCCTCGATTCGGCGCACTACTACCAGTACATCTCGCCCGGCGGCACGTCGTCGTTCACGGCGCGCGCGGTCGGCAACCTCGACGGCGACGCCACCTACTCGACCTATCAGCGCACGGGCGTGATCACCTCGGGCGAGCTCCAGGGCTCCAACATCCAGATCACCGACGAGCTCGAGTAGTCGCCCTCCCTCCGCATCGCCCCCTCCGCCCCGCCGACCGCGGTCCTCTCTCGCGTTCCATACACAAGCCCCTGCCGCTCAGGGGGACATCTGTGGCATTCACCTTCACTGGCAACGGGTCGCGACGTCGCACGGAGCGACGACGCCTCGCTGGCCGGTGAAGGAGTCAGCTCTCATGCGTAGAAGATTCCCCGCGTCTCGTGACGTGATGGGGCTCCGGGGGGGATGGGCGCTCATCGCGCTCATCGCCGCGGTCGGCTGTTCGGGCTCTGATCCCGCGCCGGGCGACGCCGCCGTCGACAGGGTGGCCGACATCCTCCCCGACATGCCCGTCTCTCCGTGCCCGACCGACCAGATGAGCTGTACCGGGCGCTGCGTCGACCTCTCCGTCGACCGCGCCAACTGCGGCTCCTGCGGCCGCACCTGCGCCACCGGCCAGGTCTGCGTCGCAGGGAACTGCCGCACCTCGTGTCCGACGGGACAGACGGCCTGCGCGGGCCTATGCGCGTCGACCAACAGCGACTCGCTCAACTGCGGCGCGTGCGGCGTCGCCTGCGCCACGGGCCAGGTGTGCTCCATGGGCGTCTGCGGCGTGCAGTGCGCCGCGCCCCTCACCGAGTGCTCCATGAGCGACGGCGACGCGGGCACCGCGCGACGCTGCGCCGACACCCGCGTCGACCGCACCAACTGTGGCGCCTGCGGCACCCGCTGCGCCGCGGGACAGGTCTGTGAGAGCGGCGCCTGCGTCCTCTCGTGCGCCACCTCCGAGACGGCGTGCTCCGGGCGCTGCGTCGACACCCAGACCGACCGCGCCAACTGCGGCGCCTGCGGCATGGCCTGCCCCTCGGGTCAGGTGTGCTCCTCGGGCATGTGCGCCACCTCTTGCGCGACGGGACAGACCGACTGCTCGGGCTCGTGCCGTGACCTCCAGAGCGACCGCGCCAACTGCGGCATGTGCGGAACGGCCTGCGCCGCCGGACAGATCTGCGCGGCGGGCGTGTGCCAGACGAGCTGCCCCGCGGGACAGAACGTGTGCAGCGACCGCTGCGTCACCCTCGCCACCGACAACGCCAACTGCGGCGCCTGCGGGATGAGCTGCGCCGCCGGGCTCGTGTGCAGCGCCGGAGCCTGCGCGCTCCGCTGCGCCACGACGCTCACCGAGTGCGGGACGGGCGCCGACCGCGCCTGCGCCAACCTCACCAACGACCGCGCCAACTGCGGCATGTGCGGCGCCGCGTGCGGATCCGGTCAGGTCTGCACGGGCGGACGCTGCGTCATCTCGTGCCCCACGGGACAGACCGCGTGCGGCTCGGTCTGCGTGAGCACCAGCTCCGACGTCGCCAACTGCGGCGGCTGCGGGATGGCGTGCAGCGCGGGTCAGGTATGCACCGCGGGCGTGTGTCGCACGAGCTGCCCCGCGGGACAGACCGTGTGCGGCTCGGTCTGCGTGAGCCTCACCACCGACCCCGCCAACTGCGGCATGTGCGGAACGGCCTGCCCCACGGGTCAGGTGTGCTCCGAGGGGACCTGCCGCTCGGGCTGCTCGGGCACGCTCACCGAGTGCGTCTCGGGCGCGACGCGCCTCTGCGCCGACACGCAGACCGACCGCCGCAACTGCGGCACCTGCGGGACGGCCTGCGGCGCCGGTCAGTCGTGCGCCGCCGGACGCTGCGTCACCTCGTGCCCCACGGGGCAGAGCGAGTGCGGCGGCGTCTGCTCGACGCTCGACAACGACCCCGCCCACTGCGGCGCCTGCGACGTGAGCTGCGGCGCCGGTGAGCGCTGCGCCAGCGGACGCTGCGTCACGTCGTGCCCCTCGTCGCAGACGGCCTGCTCGGGCGCCTGCGTCACCACCGCCACCGACGTCGCCAACTGCGGCGGCTGCGGCGCCGCGTGCGGGACGCGCTCCAACGCCTCGGCCGCCTGCGCCTCGGGCGCGTGCCGCTACACCTGCGCCCCCACCTTCGGCGACTGCAACGGCATGGCCGCCGACGGATGCGAGACCAACACCAACACCAGCGTCACCCACTGCGGCGGCTGCGGGATGGGCTGCGCCGCGCCGGCCAACGCCACGTCCACCTGCGCCGCGGGCGCCTGCGGCTTCGTGTGCAACGCCAACTTCGCCGACTGCAACGGCGTGGCGTCGGACGGCTGCGAGGTCGACCTCCTCGCGAGCCCGTCGAACTGCGGACGCTGCGGCGTCGCCTGCCCCTCGCGCGGAAACGCCGCGCCCACGTGCGCCTCGGGCATGTGCTCCTTCGCGTGCAACACGGGCTTCGCCGACTGCGACGGCGCCCCGGCCAACGGCTGCGAGGTCACCCTCGCCACCGCCGTGAGCCACTGCGGCATGTGCGGCAACGCCTGCCCCGTGCGGGCCAACAGCACGCCCGTGTGCGCCGCGAGCGCGTGCGGCGTGGCGTGCACCACGGGCTACGGCGACTGCAACAGCATGGCGGCCGACGGCTGCGAGGTCGACCTCCGCGTCACGGCCTCGAACTGCGGCGCGTGCGGAACGGTCTGCCCCGCCTTCGCGGTGTGCAACTCGGGCTCGTGCTCGACCTGCATCGTGACCTCCACGGGCGACCTCGCGCTGCCCACGGGCTCGACGCCCACCACGGTGTCGGCCACGCTGCCCGCGGTCGCGACGGCCACGCCGAACCGCGTCCCGTCGATGAGCTGCCGCACGACCACGGCGGGCTCCGAGCACATCTACACCTTCACGGTGACCGCGCCGACGGCCCTCCAGATCTACACCACGGGCTCGTCGGACGTGACCGTCTCGATCCGCCGCAACTGCCTCGACGGCATGAGCGAGGTGGCCTGCGACGACGACGGCGGCGCGAGCCTCAACTCGTACATCCGCTCGGTCTTCGCGGCGGGCACCTACTACGTGGTGGTCGACTCGAACTCGACCACGACGATGGCCTACACGCTCAACGTCGCGCAGTGGACCGCCGCCGCGACGAACTCCACCTGCGCCGCGGCCACGCCCCTCGTCGAGGGCACGCCCGTCACGGGTCAGAACCCCGCGGGCGGCGGAGACCGCTCGACGCAGTGCCAGTCGACCGTCGAGAGCGGACAGCTCTTCTACTCGGTGGCCGTCCCCGCGGGTCGCCGCGTGACGCTGACCCTCACGCAGACGAGCGCTACGGCGCGTACGATCGCGATGCGCGTGTTCGACGCGTGCCCCACGGCGGCGTGCGTGAGCAGCCTCTCGACCTCGCTGCTCACGGCGCAGACGCTGACCTTCGACAACGCGAGCGCCTCGCCGCGCACGTACACCATCGGCGTGAGCACCACCGACATGGCGACGCTCGACGCGACCTTCACCCTGAGCGCCGCGTTCTCGGCGCTGCCCTACGTGTGGTCGTCGATCACGGCGGCGTGCGACAGCATGACGGGGGGCTCCGCGGTGACCTTCTCGGGCACCAGCGACGACTCGTTCTCGGCGATCGCGCCGCTGCCCTTCACGCTGCCGTACTTCAGCGCGACGGCGTCGCACTTCTCGGTGACCACCAACGGGTTCATGCAGCTCTGGTCGTCGATGACGGGCTCTCCCGCGACGGCGTACTCGAACGGCGCCATGACCTCGGCCCCCAACGGCACCGTGGCGGCGTTCTGGGACGACCTCGCGTTCCCCTCGGCGGAGAGCTACGGCGCGGTGACGCGCGAGATCACCGACGCGGCGGGTCGCCGCTTCGTGGTGCAGTGGACCAACTTCGCGGACTACTCCGCCGCCACGGCGAGGCTCACCTGGCAGGTGAAGCTCTTCGACACGGGGGCCATCGAGATGCACTACTGCTCGATGACGAACTCCAGCACCACCTCGAACCGCCACCTCGGCGACTCGGCCACGGTGGGCATCCGCTCCATCGACGGCCTGGGCTCCCTCCAGGTCGGGACGAACACCATCGGCCTCACGCGCCCCGGCACGGGCTACCGCATCGCGGCTCCGTGACAGTTCGCTCCCTCTCGTAGCCCACCGATCACAGAGGCGCATCGTGGCGGTACAGTCGCCGCCACGATGCCCATCGCCGACGTCACCCTCGTAGGGGCGCACGACGCCCCGCGCGACCTCGCCCGCCGCCTCGCCGACGCCCTCTCCGCCACGCTCGGCGCGCCGCGCGGCACGACGTGGGTGAGGCTCCACCGCCTCGACGCCCACGACTACGCCGAAGACGGCGCTCACGACGGGCTGCGCCCGGTCTTCGTGGAGCTGCTCCGTCGCGCGTGGCCCGGCGCGGTGGCCGAGCGGTCGGCGTCGATGCGCGCGGTGGCCGAGACCGTGGCGCGCGTGTGCAACCGCCCCGTGGCGTGCGTGCACGTGGTGTCAGAGATGCCCGGCGCGGGCCGCGTGGCCTTCGGGGGAAGCTCCCTCGCGGGGATGGAGCGTTCGAAGGCGTCGTCGGGCGCAGCGTGGGAGGCCGTCGTGGGGTACAGCCGCGCGGTGCGCGTGGGCGACCTCGTCTTCGTCACGGGCACGACGGGCTTTCGGCCCGACGGGAGCGACATCGACGACGCCTACGCCGACGACGCGTACGCGCAGACGAAGCAGGCCCTCGATCACGTGCGCCGCGCGATGGCCCACCTCGACGCGGGGATGGAGCACGTGGTCCGCACGCGGATGTTCGTGACGTCGATCGCGCGCGACTGGCGCGACGTGGGGAGGGCCCACGAAGAGGCCTTCGGCGCGGTGCGTCCCGCCACGACGATGGTCGAGGTGAGCGCGCTCATCGAGACGTGGATGCGCGTCGAGATCGAGGTCGACGCCGTCGTGGGGTGATGTCTGGGAGAGGGGAGGGTGCGCCGCGACGAGGCTACCGAGCGCTCGTCGCGGTGACGGAGGGAGAGATCAGTGCGCCGCGAGGGCGGCGTCGATGCGGCGCTGGAACTCCTCGAAGGGGAGCGCGCCGGCGACGAACTTGCCCGCGATGAAGAACGCGGGGGTGCCGATCTGGGCGCCCGTGGCGTCGGCGGCGGCCATGTCGTCGCGGATGCGGGCCTGGTGCGTGTGGTTGTCGAGGGCGGCGCGGAAGCGGGTCATGTCGAGGCCCTGCTCCTGCGCGTAGCGCTCGAGGTCCGCGCGCTCGATGTGCTGCTGGTTGGTGAAGAGGTTGTCGTGGTAGCGCCAGAAGCCGGCGTTGCCGCGCTGCGCGAAGGCCTCCTGCGCGGCCTCGGCGGCGAGCATGGCGTTGTTGTGGAAGGGGAGGGGGTAGTCACGCCAGACGAACTTCACGCGGTCGCCGTAGCGCTGGCGGATCTGCTCGACCTGGGGTCCCACGCGCGAGCAGAAGGGGCACTGGTAGTCCGAGAAGTGCTCGATGACGACGCGCGCGTTGGCGGGGCCGAAGAAGGGCGCGCGGGGGTTCGGGCGCACGGTGTAGACGCGGTTCTCGTCGGGCTGGTCGTTCTGCGCGGCGGGCGCGGCCGGGGCGGCGCCGCCGGGGAGGTACACGGTGCCCGTGGCGCCGTTGGCGATGGTGCGCTCGTAGACGTTCGCGCGCGTGGTGCCGGGCACCGTGCGGATCATCTCTTCGGCCTTGGTCTTCACCTCGTCGATGAGGCGGGTGAAGGCTTCTTCGGGCTGCGCGCCGACGAGGCGGCGGCCGTTGATGAAGAAGTGGGGCGTGCCGTTGGCTTCGACCTGCTGCGCGAGCGCGTGGTCGGCGTTGATCTCGGCGTCGTGGGTGTTGCCGGCCATGGCGGCGTTGTAGCGGGCCATGTTGAGGCCGAGCTGCTGCGCGTAGCGGTCGAGGTCGGCGCGGTCGAGGTGCTGCTGGTTCTCGAACATGAGGTCATGCGCCGCCCAGAACTTGTTGGCGCCGCCCTGCGCGTAGGCTTCCATCGCGAGCTGCGCCGCGGGGCGAGCCTTGTCGTGGAAGGGGAGGGGCTCGTTCTTCCACACGAAGCGGATGTCGTTGCCGTAGCGGGTGCGGAGGTTGTGGAGGGTCCCCTCGACGCGCGAGCAGAAGGGGCACTGGAAGTCCGAGAAGACCACCACGGTCACGAGCGCGTTGGCGGGGCCCTGCACGGGCGACGTGCCCACGGGCACGCGGTACACGGCGTTGGGGTCCTCCTGGCGCTGCGGCGCCTGGGGCTGCGACGGGGGCGTCGGGGCGGCGCCGGGGGCGGCGATGGGGTCACGCACCATCTGGGCGTAGACCTGGTTGCGGGGCTGGATCGTGCGGGCGCGAGCGAGCACCGCGTCGATGAGCTCCTTGAACTTCTCGAAGGGCTGCGCGCCCACGATGTTCGTGCCGTTGATGAAGAAGTTCGGCGTGCCCTGGGCGTTGACGGCCTGGGCGAGGGTCTTGTCGCGCTCGATGGCGGCGTTGTGCGTGTGGTTGTCGAGGGCCGCGCGGAAGCGGGTCATGTTGAGCCCGAGCTGCTGCGCGTAGCGCTCGAGGTCGGCGCGGTCGAGGTGCTGCTGGTTCTGGAAGAGCAGGTCGTGCATCGCCCAGAACTTCGCGTTGCCACCCTGCGCGAAGGCCTCACGCGCGGCCTCGGCCGCCGGGGTCGCCTTGTCGTGGAAGGGGAGGGGAGCGTCCTTCCACACGAAGCGCACGTCGTTGGCGTACTCGCGACGGATGCGCTGGAGGGTCTCCTCCACGCGCGAGCAGAAGGGGCACTGGTAGTCCGAGAAGATCACGATCGTGGCGAGGGCGTTGTTGGGCCCGAGCACGGGCGACGTCCCCACCGGGATGCGCTCCGCGTCGGCCATCGCCGCGCCGTTGTTGCCGCCGTTGGAGCCGGGCTCCGCAGAGACCTCGCTCCCGGGTTCCGCCGGTGACTTCGAGCCCGTGATGTTGCCCACCACGAACCCGAGCACCAGCGCCATGATGATTGAAATGGCTGCTGCGCCTTTACTCACTGGTCACTCCGTTCCTTCTTCTCAAGCGTCGTCGCTGTCAGCGCCGTGGAGGTGCGCGGGGCACGTATTGCCTCGTCGCTCCACCGCAGCAAAGAGTCGTCTCGTTCCGCCCGGTCGATCGCAGCCCGCGACACGCGCCACCGTCCGTGACGGATGTGCTCGTGTCCCGTCCCGCCGCCGACGCGCCGCCGGGCAGTTCATCCCCGACGCGTCCTCGGCGTTCGAGCGCCGCCTCGCACCGCAGAACGCTCGTGAGCGTGGGCTGCGTGCGCGGCGTCGCGTGAGGTCACACCGTCTTCGGCCGCGCGGGTGCTCACCCGAAGGTGAGCGCGCACACGACCGCCGTAGACGACGTGACCTCAGGCTGAAGGCGGACGCCACGACGACGGCGCGTACCCATCGCGAGGACCCGAGAGATACGGGGTTTCCTCACAGGCGGCGCAGTCAGCCGGGGGGATGCCTTCGAAGATCGGCTGCGCACGCGCGGCGTCCCATGCGAGGGCGCCGAAGCCGTGCGAGTGGGGCGTGTCGGGAGATTCGATCTGGCAGCCCGGCGTGTTCGGGTCGACGCACACCACGGGAGCGCGCGACTGACCCGGCACCGAGCGAGCTCCGAAGAGCTCGGCGTGCACGCGGAGCGACTCCACCATGCGCGACGCCATCCACGAGGAGTCCTTCGCGGGGGTCTTCGCCTCGTGGGCGAGCTCACGCGAGAAGACCGACTCGGAGACCGGCACCATCGGGCGGTTCAGGCAGTGACCCATCCCCTGCGCGTGCGCGCCGAAGGCCGTGAAGAACACGGCGAGGGCGGCCAGTACGCTGAGGGAGAGTGATCGCATTACCTGATTCTGGGTTCCCGTCGGGCGGCGATCTTAGGGATGTCTCACACGAACCGCAACGTCTCGTTGGGACTATTCATCAGCCGCCGCGCGCGAGGGTGATCAATGCGCTTCAACCCTCCGCCCGCGGGGCTTCATTCCCCTCGGAGAAATTTTTCTGCCTCGCGGGCGAACGCCTCGGTCGCGAGCGACTCGGGGGCCCTCCACGACACGCCCTGCTCGCCGCGGAACCACGTCCGCTGACGCTTCGCGAAGTCTCGGGTGCTCTGGGCGATGGCGCCTTCGAGCTCGCGCTCGTGCAGCGATCTTCGGAGATGCGCCACGACCTCGGCGTATCCGACGCTGCGCAGGGCCTTGAGGTCCCACGCGTGACCCGCAGCGAGGAGCGCGCGCACCTCATCGACCCAGCCGCTCCGCAGCATCGCCCTCGCGCGCTTCGCGATGCGGTCCGAGAGCACGGGCTTCGGCACCTCGAGCCCGATGAAGAGGGCCTCATACCTCGGGGGCTCCGCGGCGTGACGGCGGTGATGCGACGAGATCGGCTCGCCCGAGATGGTCCAGACCTCCAGCGCGCGCACGATGCGAACGGGGTCGGTGCGATGGATCTTCGCGGCGTACTCGGGGTCGACCGCGGCGAGCTCGTCGTACATGCGCGAGAGCTCGTCGGCACCCTTCGCGGCTCGCTCATTGAGCGACGCACGCACCGCGGGGTCCGACGGAATCCCCTGCGCGAGACCGCGGATCAGGGCCCTGATGTAGAGCCCCGCGCCGCCCACGACGATGGGGTGGTGACCGCGCGACCGCGCATCTGAAATGGCCGCGTCGGCGAGGGAGACGAAGCGCCCTGCGTCGAAGGACTCCTCGAGGTCGCACACGTCGAGGAGGTGGTGCGTCACCCCGCGGAGCTCCTCGCGCGCGGGCTTCGCGGAGCCGACGTCGAGGCCGCGGTAGACCTGCACGGAGTCGGCGCCGATGATCTCTCCGCCGAGCCGCAGCGCGAGGTCGACGCCGAGCGCGGTCTTGCCCGACGCGGTCGGACCGGCGATCACCAGCAGTCGCTTGAGGGGCTCCGTCGCGGTCATCGAAGGTGCGCTCCCTCTCGCACGGAATCGACACGCGCGCGAGTCTGTGGGAGAGGTCCGTGTCGATGACACCCCTCCGTCGACGCGCGGCGAAGGTCGCCATCGCCCTCTCGATCGCGGCGCTGATCGCCGTGTCGGTGACCAACGCGATCGTGCTCTCGATCGGCGGCGAGCGGGTCTACGCGCGCATCGACGACGTGCCGCCGAGGGCGGTGGGCATCGTGCTCGGCGCAGGGCTCTCGCGCGACGGGAGGCCCTCCATCGTGCTCCTCGATCGCCTCGAGACGGGCCTCGACCTCTACCGCCGGGGCAAGGTGCGGAGGCTCCTGGTGACGGGCGACAACGGCACCGACCAGTACGACGAGGTCACGGCGATGGAGCGCTGGCTCGTCGCGCACGGCGTCGATCCCCGGCACGTGCAGCGAGACCACGCGGGCTTCCGCACGCTCGACTCGATGGTGCGCGCGGTGAAGGTCTTTCAGGTGCGGCACGCGGTGGTGGTCACGCAGCGCTTCCACATGGCGCGATCGCTCTTTCTCGCGCGAGACGCGGGCCTCGACGCCGTGGGCGCCGTGGCCGATCGCAGGCCCTACACCTACGCCCGGCGCTACACGCTGCGCGAGGTCGGGGCGCGCGTCGTGGCGGTCTTCGACGCGTGGGTGATCCACCGGAGGCCGCGCTTTCTCGGGCCGCCGATCCCGGTCGAGACCTGACGGAGATTGGTGGTAGGTTCCGCGGCGTCGATGCAACCGTTGGAGCCCGGCGCGATCTTCGCTCGCGACTTCAAGATCGTGCGACCCCTCGCGCGCGGCGGCATGGGATCGGTCTACGAGGTCGAGCAGGTCAGCACCTCGAAGACCCGCGCGCTGAAGATCCTCCACGCGCAGCTCGCGGGCGACCCGAAGATCCGCCAGCGCTTCGAGCAGGAGGCCCGCGTCGCCGCCCGCATCGAGAGCGACCACATCGTCGACGTGGTGGCCGCGGGCATCGAGGAGCCCGGCACCCCGTGGCTCGTGATGGAGTTCCTCAAGGGGACGGACCTCGCGGCGCACCTCGACCGCCACGGCCCGAGGCCCGTGAGTGAGGTGCTCGAGATCTTTCGTCAGGTGGGGCACGGCCTCGGCGCGGCGCACCGCGCGGGGCTCGTTCACCGCGACCTCAAGCTCGAGAACATCTTCCTCGCCGAGTCGCGGAGGGAGGGCGCGCCCTTCACCGCGAAGGTGCTCGATTTCGGCATCGCGAAGGCCATCGAGAGCGCCCCGGGCCGCGCCACGCAGGCCATGGGGACGCCCTACTGGATGGCCCCCGAGCAGTGCGAGGACAGCAAGCTCATCTGCCCCGCGACGGATGTGTGGGCCCTCGGGCTCATCGCGTACACGCTCCTCACGGGCGCCTGCTACTGGCGCAGCGCGCGCAAGGAAGACAGCTCCGTCGCGAGCCTTCTCATCGAGATGACCTCGCTCCCGCTCGACCCGCCGACGGCGCGCGCGCGGGAGTACGGCCGCGATCACCTCCTGCCTCCAGGCTTCGACCAGTGGTTCGCGCGCTGCGTGACGCGCCCCATCGACCAGCGCTACCGCGACGCGACGGAGTGCGTGGCCGCGCTCGTCCCGGTGCTCTCCGGCGCGCCGTCGCTCCCGATCGCGCAGACGCTCACGAACTCGCAGGCGACCGCGTTCTCAGCGCCTCCCGCGTCGGCCCCGATGTCGGCTCCGATGGCAGCTCCGATGCCCGCGCCGATGGCAGCTCCGATGCCCGCGCCGATGTCGGCCCCGATGCCCGCGCCGATGTCGGTTCCGATCCCCGCGACCGCGCAGCCGTCGTTTCAACCCGGTTGGGCGCCTCCAGGCGCGCCGATGCAGGCCGTCGCTGCGCCAGGCAGCGCGAAGCCTCCGTGGCTCATCATCGGCGCGGTGGTCTTCATCGCGGTCTCGTGTGTGGGCGGGTTCTTCGCGTTCCGCATGTGGCGCCGCGGATCGCACGGAATGGTCGAGGAGCTCCCCCAGGCGCAGCGCCCCGTCTCGCCGGGCTCACCCGCGATGGCGCCGATGCCGGTGATGGCGCCGATCCCGCCGCAAGAGCCCGTCGCCCCCGACCCGACGCGCCCGCCCCCGACCCCGCCGATGCCCGCGGAGCACGGGATTCCACGCCCTCCGCACCCTCCCTCCGCGCGCGTCCGCGTGGAGCTCGGCGCCGTCGGCCCGATGCCCGGAGGAGACGCCACGGTCGCGAAGGCCGCGCTGATCCAGCGCGCGCTACGTGGTCAGACGCCCGCCATCGAGGTCTGCGTCCGTACGACCCTCTCGCGCGAGCGCGGCGATTTTCACGGCTCCTTCGTGGTGGTGCTCGACGTCGGCGACGGGGGAGCCGCGACCCACAGCCAGGTCGAAGACATCGACTCCGACGCGTTCAACACCTGCGTGGGCTCCGCGCTCCGTCGCGCGGCCTTTCCGCGCGGCGCGGGCGGGACGTACAAAGCGCCCTACACGGTGCGGTAGACGCGGCCCGCTCAGGGCGGCGCGCGAAACTGCACGCCGAGGTTCAGGTCGACCACGCACGAGAAGTTGCGCATGAGCCCGAAGCTCTCGCCCGCCGTGCCGTAGATGCCGAACCAGCGGTTCACGTCGTACTGGAGGCCCTCCTCCGCGCGGAGGATGAGGTCGAAATCGCCGCCCGCCCGCAGCCTCCCCGACGTCACGTCGAGGAACATCGCCGCCCCGAGCGCGAACTTGAGCGGCCCCTCGGGGTCGCTGAGCGTGCGCAGCCCGACACCCACCTGGAGCGGGCGCGAGAGGTCGAAATCTTCGAGCAGACCGAGGCGCACGCGGGCTTCGAACTCCAGCGTGCGCGTGGCGCCGACCCCGAGGGCCGCGTCGAGCATGAGGGGCGAGAGGCCCGTGCAGAACTTGCTCTCGCCCGCGTCGCAGGGGTCGGCGCCGCCGCGGTCTTCGTAGCGGATCACGAAGCGGTAGCCCTCGGAGAGGCCCGCGCGGAGCGTGACCTGGCCGCGGTGATCCCAGCGGCGCGCGACGCTCTGGAGCGCGAGGTTCGCGGGCGCGTCCTGCGCGGCGGCGACGGAGGTCGCGAGGAGCGCGGCGGCGGAGAGCGAGGCGGCGACGAGACGCATCGCGGCGACTCTCTCACGCGGCGCCGACGCGTCGCCAGAATCCAACGGCGCGCGGCGCTTGACGGGGCCACGAGCGACCGATAGGGTCCGCGCCCCCCGCCACGAAGGCAGCAGAAGGTCACAGGAACCATGCGCAAGGATGTCACCCCGCTCCACTCGCTCGTCGACCGCCGCGTCGTCGAGCGCAACATCCGTAAGGGCATCATCAGCCGCGAGGAGTACCAGACGTTCCTCGATGGCCTGAAGGACGTCGCGGCCAACGCGGAGACCGTGCGCGCGCGCCTCGGCGTCGATGACGAGCCCGCCGAGGCCGATCTCGACGTCGCCGACGACGACGAAGACGACGCGGAAGAAGAAGACGAAGAAGAGGGTTGATCGCCCATCTGCCGATGTGCGCCGCGCCGTTGCGCGCGCGGGCGTCGGCGTGATAGCGCGATCCCCATGTCGAACGATCCGAACGACGCCCTCCACGAAGAGCCCGAGGCCCCGCTCCCCCACGCGGGAGACGTGATCCCGCCGATCGACTTCACGACCTTCGTGCTGTCACTCTCGGCCTCCGCGCTCGTGCACATGGGCCTCGCCCCGGGCCCTGACGGAAGGCGCCTCGAGCCCGACCTCGCCCTCGCGCGCCAGAACGTCGACATCCTGCTTCTGTTGCAGGAGAAGACGAAGGGCAACCTCACCGGCGCCGAGGAGCGGCTGCTCCATCAGATCCTCTTCGACCTTCGGATGCGCTTCATCGACCAGGTGAAACGAACCGGGAGGTAACACCTCGCATGCCCCTCACGCGTCGGCCCGCCACGCTCGCCCTCACGCTCGCCCTGGGTCTCACGGCCGCATCGTGCAAGAAGAACGATCGGGCGCAGATGACCCCCATCACGGCGCCCCGTCGCGCGGACCCTCCGAGGTCCGTCGACGCCTCGCCCGCCCCGAACGCGCAGCCCGCGCAGACGGCGCAGCCCGCCGCGAACGGCCCGCTCCCCGGGAGCCCGCGCTCCTTCGCGCCGCTCGTCCGCTCGGTTCGCAGCTCCGTCGTGAGCATCTTCGCGAACACGCGGCAGGTGGTGGGAGACGCGTGGGGGTGGTCTCGCCCGCAGGAGCGCTACTCGCTCAGCAAGGGCACCGGCTTTCTCATCGCCGACAACGGCGAGCTGCTCACGAACAACCACGTCATCGAGGGCGCGGAGTTCATCCAGGTGCAGCTCGATGACGGCCGCCGCTTCGAGGCGTCGGTGATCGGCCGCGACCCGCGCCTCGACGTGGCGCTCCTTCGCGTGAAGGCACCGGGAATCCGTCTTCAGACCGCGCGGCTCGGCGACAGCGATCACCTCGAGGTGGGCGACTGGGTCATGGCGATCGGCAACCCCTACGGCCTCTCGCAGACCGTCACCGCGGGCATCGTGAGCGCCACGGGACGCACGGGCCGCGAGGTCGACCTCGGCGAAGGCAACTTCGGCAACCTCCTCCAGACCGACGCGAGCATCAACCCGGGCAACTCGGGCGGGCCGCTCATCAACCTCGACGGCGAGGTCGTGGGGATCAACGTGGCCGTGCGCCGCGACGCGCAGGGCGTGGGCTTCGCGATCCCGATCAACATGGCGCGCACGGTGCTGCCGCAGCTCCGGCAGTACGGCCGCGCGGTGCGCTCGTGGCTCGGGATCACCCCCGGCGAGGTCACCGAGCAGATGCTCGAGTTCATGAGCCTCCCCGACACGCGCGGCGCCCTCGTGCGCGAGGTCGTCGACGGGAGCCCCGCGGCGCGCTCGGGCATCCGTCCCGGCGATGTGATCCGACGCTTCGACGGCCACGAGATCGTCGACCCGACGCAGCTCCCGTGGCTCGCGTCGTCGTCGGGTGTGGGCCATGTCGCGCACGTCGAGATGGTGCGAGAGGGGCGCCCCCTGACGCTCGACGTGACGCTCGAAGCGCTCCCCGAGCGCGTGGCGGCGCCCGTGATGCCGGGGCAGGGGATGACGCCCATCCCTCCGCCCGGCGCGCCCTGAACGACCTACGGAATCCCCAGTAATTTATGGGTCTGGAGGCTCACCCTCCAGCGCGGATGCGAGAGGCAGTAGCGCACCGCGGCGGCGGTGTTGAGCGCCCTCGCGACGCCGTCCATGGGCTGAAGAAAGAAGTGCTCGAAGCGCATGCCTTCGAAGCGCTCGGGCTCCGCGCCCTCCTGCGGAAACACCAGCTTGATCTCGTCGCCGCCCGCTACGGCGAGCGCGCCGCCGGCCTTGGGGCTCACGCAGACCCAGTCGACGCCGCGCGGCACGGGGCGCGTCCCGTTGGTCTCGATGGCCACCTCGAAACCCCTTGAATGCAGGGCGTTCAAGAGATCCTCGTCGAGCTGGAGGAGCGGCTCTCCCCCCGTGCACACGACGAACATGCGCTCCCGGGGACGGCCCGCGCTCCACGCCGCGAGGGCCGCGTCAGCCAGCGCCTCGGCCGATTCGAAGCGCCCTCCGCCGCTGCCGTCGGTGCCGACGAAATCAGTGTCGCACCAGCGCGCGCATCCGCCGACGCCCTTCGCGCGATCGGCCTCGCGCCCCGACCAGAGGTTGCAGCCCGCGAAGCGCACGAACACCGCCGCGCGCCCCGCGTGAAAGCCCTCTCCCTGGAGCGTCGCGAAGAGCTCCTTCACCGCGTACGGCATCGCTCAGCGCCCCCTTCGGGCCCGGGGCTGCGCGCGCCTCGGTGAGATCGCAGCCACGCGTCCCGCCATGGGCCTCATCCGCCACGCGCGCTCGGCCACCGACCTCGCGACGGCTTCGTGAATGGCCTCCGCGCGCGAGGGCTCCATGCGACCGCTCGCGACCCACGCGGCCACATCGACGCCGCGCGGGAGGTCGAGCGTGAACTCCGCGGCCGAGAGCGCCTTCAACGCTTCGGCGACCGCGTCCGCCGTGGCCTCGCCGCCCGTCTCCAGGCACCACGCGAGGATCTTCCACGCGAGCTCGCAGTGGTGGGTCTCGTCGTCGGCGATGGCCGTGAGCGCGGCCTTCACCACGGGATCTTCCGCGGTCTCGCTCGACGCGCGCGCGACGGCGGCGGCGACGCCTTCACCGAGACACCCTTCGAGCAGCGCCTCCCTCGCGACCGCGGGACGCTCGCAGATCGCGGCCCGCAGCGCGTCGGGCGCCAACGCGCCGGGAGCCTCCCAGCGCGCGCCGTACATGCTCGCGAGCGTGAAGCACTGCCGCGCGTGACGGACCTCATCCATCGCGGCCCGGTGCGCGCCTTCGAGGAGCTCGGGCGGCGCGCCCACCGCGAGGAGCTGCATCGAGACGCGCGTGAACGCGGCGATGGACGCGTGCTCCGCGAGGGCGTCGTCGATCCACGCCTCGGCGAGCGCGGCGCGCGTGACGGGGTCGATGGCGTTCACTTCGGGCGAGAGGTCGTCGATCCACGCAGCGCTCTCGACGCGCGCGGCGACGACGGCGCTCCCGTTGTGCACGAGGGGGCGGCCCGCGTGGGGCTTCTGGGGGCTCATCGGTGCGACGACTGATACCACAGGGGGCGCTTCACACTTCTTCACAGAGCCGCCCGAACAGCCTTCACACAGACACACGATCTTCTCCCTCGAGGCCGGAACAACCGTCCGGCCGAGAAAGAGAAGCTCACACCATGATCGGTTTCATCGTCGGTACCGTCTGCCTCATCGGCCTCCTCAAGACCCTCCGTCACGGTCACTGCCACGGCGGTCGCTTCGGCGGCGGATGCGGCGGCGGCTTCGGCGGCGGATGCGGCGGCGGACTCTGCGGCGGCGGTCGCTGGGGCGGACGCTGGGGCGGCCACGGACACGGGTTCCGCGGCGAGGGCGGCGGCGACCCGATGCGCTGGATGCTCCGCGGGCTCTTCGAGCGCCTCGACACGACGCCGGGGCAGGAGAAGGTGATCCTCCAGGCCGTCGAGGCGCTGCGAGAGAAGGGGCGCGAGGGGCGCGACGCGGTCCGCGGGACTGGCACCGACGTGGCGAAGGCCTTCCGCGGTGAGCGCTTCGACGAGTCCGCGATGGCCGACGCGTTCACCCGTCAGGACGCGGCCCTCGAGTCGGCGCAGAAGGCGCTCTTCGAGGCGCTCGCGAAGGTCCACGAGGTGCTCGACGAGCGTCAGCGCCGCGAGCTCGCAGACATGATGGAGCGCGGCCTCGGGATGTGGTCGCGCTGGGGCGGCGGTCCGTACCGCGCGTGACCCTCTGAGCGGCGGCGACGCTCCCTCCTGAGGCACCGCCCTCGGGCGGGGGCGTCGCTCCCCTCGAACCCACTCAAACACCGTAATTCCAAGACGTTCACGAAAGGTCCACCGCCATGATCCGCCGCAAGCTCGCCATCGCCCTCTTCGCCTTCGGCACCGTCGCCGGGTACGGCAGCGCCTTCTGCCACTGGTCGCACTGCCACCGCGCCCGCCAGCAGTCGTTCGAACAGCACGTCGCCCGCGTCTGCGTCGACGCCGCGAGGCACGGACACGAAGCCCCTGGGCAGGGCGCCCCCTCGCGCTGGTAGAGTCCGCGCATCGCCTCTCGCCGAGAGGAACCCCCACTCCGATGACCCTCCGCGTGCTCCACATCGACGACGACACCCGCTTCGCGGAGCTCGTCGCCGCGTACCTCGCGCAGAACGGGGTCACCGCGGAGCACGCGCCCGACGGAGGCCGCGGCCTCGCGATGCTCGAAGCCTCCCCCTACGACGCCGTGCTCCTCGACGTGATGATGCCGGGCCTCGACGGGCTCGAGGTGTGCCGACGCATCCGCGCGAGGAGCAACGTCCCGGTGCTCATGCTCACGGCGCGCGGTGACGAGACCGACCGCGTCGTGGGCCTCGAGCTCGGCGCCGATGACTACCTCCCCAAACCCGTGTCCCCGAGAGAGCTCCTGGCGCGCATCCGAGCGGTGCTCCGACGCGCGCAGCCTGGCGCGGTCGCGAGCGAGCTGCGCGTGGGGGCTATCGCCATCGACGTGAGCGGACGCGAGGTCAAGGTCGCGGGCACGCGCATCGAGCTCACGGGCGTGGAGTTCGACCTGCTCGTCGCGCTCGCCCGCCGCGCCGGGCGCGTGATCTCTCGCGACGCGCTGCTCTCGGAGTCGGGCCGCGGAGACGCGATGGTGGGCGAGCGCGCGATCGACGTCCACATCAGCCACCTGCGGCAGAAGCTCGGCGACGACCCGCGCGCGCCGAGGCTGCTCAAGACCGTGCGCGGCGCGGGCTACGTGCTCGTGCGCGAAGACGGAGGGTGACATGACCCCTCCCTGGATGCGCCACTCGCATCACCCCTTCGACGAGCCTCCGTGCGGCCCTCCGCGTCGCGGCGGACGTGTGTGGTGGTACTTCAAGGCGCGCCTTCACCGCAGGCTCTTCTTGAGCTTCGCGCTCGCGATCCTGGTGACGGTGCTGGTCGTGGGCGCGGTGACCTCGGCGCTGCGTCAGGGCCCGTCATGGCGGCAGGAGGTGACGCGCGTGCAGACCTTCGCCGCAGGGCGCTTCGCGGCGGTGTGGCGCTTCCCGGCGCAGCGCGACGAGCTCGCGAGGGCGATGGCGAGAGACCTCGACGTCGACGTGACGCTCCTCGACGCGTCGAGAGACCCCATCGCGACCTTTACGCCCGAAGGACGGCGCGACGCCCCCGCCTGCGATCGCCCGGCGGTGAAGCTCTCCGTGAGAGATGGGGCCCTCGACCTCGGCATCGTTCGCGTCTGCACGGTTCGGCACAGCGACGCGCAGGGCGCGAGGCAGACCTTCGGCGCGCTGGCGGCCGTGGTCGTGGTGCTCTGGGGCCTCGCTGGAATGGCCTCTCGCCGCATCACCCGCCCGCTCAACGACCTCGTTCGCGTGGTGCAGGACATCGGCCAGGGACGCCTCGCGAGCCGCATGAAGCTCGGGCGTCACGACGCGGGCGAGCTCGGCGCGATCGCGCTCGCGGTCAACGACATGGCCTCGCGCATCGAGCGGCAGATCGAAGACCAGCGCAACCTGCTCGCGGCGGTGTCGCACGAGATCCGGTCGCCCCTCGCGCGGATGCGCTTCATGGTCGAGACGCTGCGCGACGACGACCCCGTGAAATCTCGCGCCCTCGACGACATCGACCGCGAGATGGAGGGCATCGACGCGCTGGTGGGAGACCTCCTCGCGACCTCGCGCATGGACTTCGACGCGCTCCGCAAGGTGCCGCTCGACGCCGCGGAAATGGCGGTGCGCGCGCTCGAACGCGCGGGCCTCGACGCGACGCTCTGCGCGGTGGACGAGGGCGCGACGCTCGCCTTCGAGGGCGACGCGACGCTCGTTCAGACGGCGCTCGCGAACCTCCTCGGCAACGCGCGCAAGCACGGAGGAACGGTTCGATCGCTGCGCGTGAGCGCTTCGAAGGGCGCGGTGCGCTTCGCCGTTGAAGACGACGGCGATGGGTTCTCCGAGGAGGAACTCTCCCGCGCCTTCGAGCCCTTCTACCGCGGCGACGGCGCGAGGAGGTCGGGCCGCGCCGGCGTGGGTCTGGGGCTCGCGCTCGTGCAGCGCATCGCTGAAGTTCACGGTGGACGCGCGTGGGCCGAGAACCTCCCCGGGCGAGGCGCGCGCGTCGGGATCGAGCTCTCAGCGTGAGCGCTGCGCCGCGGGTTTCGCTGTCGGGCGAGACCGTGTAGCTTCGCCGCGCAATGCCCGAGGCGACCGAAGCGAAGTCCGAGAGTGCAGACGCTCCGTCGACGAAGCCCGACGAGGTGAGCGCGATCGCGGACGTCACGCCGCCGCCGCCGACGACCGAAGCGCCCGCGAAGCACCCCGACGTGCTCGCGATGGAGAACGCCCTCACGCGCGGTGATTTTCAGGACGCTCGCGACATCGCTCGGAGGCTCTCTGAGAGCGCGGACACGTCGCTCCGCGAGGCGGGCCAGACGATGCTGAAGCGCTTCGAACTCGACCCCTACGTGCTCGGCACGCTGGCCTTCACGGCCGCGCTGATCGTCGTCCTCGCGGCGCGCTACCTCGGCCACCACTGACCCCGCCCGTGTTCTCCGCGCGCGCTCGCTGGAACCTCACGCCCAACGCGCTCTCCGTCGCCGTCGCGGCGCGGAGGCGGTCGGGGCGCCCCTTCGACGACCTCACCGAATCGAACCCCACGAACGCTGACCTGGAGCTGCCCTTCGCCGACGCGTTTCAGTCGCTCTCGACGGAGCCGGTCCGTCGCTACGAGCCCGACCCCCGGGGCCTCTCGATCGCGCGCGAAGCGGTGCGCGGCTACTACCGCGAGCGCGGCTACGACGTGGGCATCGACCGGCTGGTGCTCACAGCGAGCACGAGCGAGGCGTACGGCTGGATCTTCAAGCTCTTGTGTGATCCCGGCGACGACGTGCTCGTCGCGCACCCGAGCTATCCCCTCTTCGACGACCTCGCGAAGCTCGAAGGCGTCTCGCTCCGCCCATTCGCGCTCTCCTACGACGGCCGCTGGGAGCTCGACCTCCACGCGATGCGCGCCGCGGCGACAGCCCGAACGCGCGCGATCCTGCTGGTTCACCCGAACAATCCAACGGGCTCGCTCGTGTCGCGCGAGGCCCTCGACGCGGTGGTCGAACTCTGTCGCGAGCGCGACCTGGCCCTCGTGGTCGACGAGGTCTTCGGCGACTACGCGTGGCGCGAAGATCCCACCCGCGCGGGGAGCGCCGTCGAGGTCCGCGGGGCGCTGACGTTCACGCTGAGCGGCCTGAGCAAGGTCGTCGCGACGCCGCAGATCAAGCTCGGGTGGATCGTCGTCGGAGGCCCACCCGCGCTGGTCGAGGAGTCCCTCGCGCGCCTCGAGATGATCGCGGACAGTTACCTCTCGGTGAGCGCGCCCGCGCAGCACGCGGCCTCCGCGCTGCTCGCTCGAAGAGCTGCGATTCAGCGCGCGGTGATGGCGCGGGTGACGGCGAACCGACGCGCGATCGCGTCGAGGCTTCACGATGAATCGCGGTCGACGCTGCTCGCCGCCGACGGCGGGTGGTACTCGGCGCTGAGGGTCCCGCGGACGCAGAGCGAGGAGGCGTGGACGCTGGAGCTGCTCGACGCTGACGATGTGCTGGTGCAGCCGGGATGGCTCTTCGACTTCGAGCGCGAGGCGTACCTCGTGGTGAGCCTCCTGCCGCGAGAAGACGTCTTCGCGAGGGCGATCGAGCGGGTGCTCTCGCGCGTCGACGGGTGAGCGCCAGGGGCCGCGAAGAGAAAGCGCTGGCGGCGCCGTCGCAGCCTTGCGATGATGTTTCGCCCCCGAGGAGGAGCGTCGCATGACCTGGAACCCTGATCAGCTCGCGCATATCGCCGACATCCTGATGGCCGCTGCGCACTCTGACGGCAGCATCGAGAACGTCGAAGACCGCGTCGTGCGCGAGATCGTCGCGGGCCTCGCAGGCGGAAAGTCGTCGGCGCTCGACGCGCGGATCAAGGGCTTCAAGGCGTCTGCGTTCGATCTGAGCAAGGCCGCGGCGGCGCTGAACCTCACCACCTCCGCGCAGCGCAAGGAGCTCCTCCAGCTCGTGGCGAAGGTGACCGAGAGCGACGACGTGCACGACCTCGACGAGTCGGACTTCATCGTCGGCGTCGCCAGGGCCATCGGCGCCTCGAAGGACGAGTACGCGGGCATGACGATCTCGCTCGAGGAGAGCGGAAAGCCGCCGCCTCTGCCGTCTCACTGATCGCCCCTGTCACCGCCGCGATCGCGCAGAAAGCGACGCCTCGCGGGTGACGTCCCGATCCGTGGACCTCCGCGCGAGCAGGAGAGTAGTATCCCTCCCGGCGCGAGTTGAGCGCGCCTCGGGCTTCAGGCGAGAGATCCTCGTCCGTAGTGGGCCGTCTCACTGAAGACGCCGTCGAGAACACCATCGCGAAGGTGATCGAGTTGAGCAGCGAACGGCTGAAGGACGTCGCCGACGAAGAGCTCCTCGAACGCTTTCGTGCTGGAGATTCTCGCGCGTTCGAGGACCTCATGCGCCGCCACCGGACCCCGCTCTACAACTTCATCTACCGCTCGGTGCGGCACCCGGCGACCTCGGAGGAAATCCTCCAGGACGCTTGGATACGCATCCTTCAGGGGGCGGGTGATTTCCAGCGGGCTTCGAAGTTCACGACCTGGGCGTACACCGTCGCTCGCAACCTCTGCATCGACCACGCGCGAAAGGCCTCGCTGCGTCGGCACCCATCGCTCGAACAGCCGCTCTCCAACGAGGACGGACCGACCCTCGGGGAGGTGCTCCCGGACAAGCGCGCCGCGGTCGATCGCACCGCGATCGGCCGAGAGCTACAGGTGCGCATCGCAAGCGCGATCGACGCGCTCCCCAACGATCAGCGGGAGGTGTTCCTCATGCGCGAGTACAGCAACCTCCAGTTCAAGGAGATCGCGGAGATCGTCGGAGCCCCTGAGAACACGGTGAAATCAAGAATGCGCTATGCTCTCGAACGCCTGCAAGAAGCCCTCGCCGAGTACGAGGACTACGCGCGGGCGCTAGGCTGACGGCCATGGACTGCGAAGCGTGCAACAATCTCCTGCTCGACCACCTCTACGAGGAACTCGACGAGGTGCGATTCGCTGCGGTCCGGAAGCATCTCGACGGATGCGCGGACTGCACCGCGGCCTTCGAGAGGCTCGCAGGCGGTCGCCGCGTGGGGGGGCTCCTCCGTCCGATCGACGCTCCGCTGGCGAACGCCGCGCTTCACGAGGCGATCCACGCCGCCGCGATCGCCAACGCGCGGCCTCGGGCCGAGGGAGCCTCTGAGGCTGTCGCCCCTGTCATCCCGATCGGCCCCGTCTCACGCATCCCGCGGTGGATGTCCCGCGTGGGCGAGATGGCCATGCGCCGCCAGGTCGCGATGGCTGCCGTGTTTCTGCTGATGGTGGGCTTCGGGCTCGGCTACCACCAGTTCCAGTCTCCGACGAGGCCCGTCCAACTCACCGACGAACCAGGCGCCGAGGTCATTCCCGCCACGGAGCTCCCCCAGCCCCCGCCGCAGGTCGCTGCCGAGGGGACGGCGCGGACCCATCACGCCGCGAGGCCGAACACCGCCGAACCTCACGCCGAAAGGCGCGACAACGCAAACGTTCGACCCACCACGGCCTCCAACGGACGCGTCGCGGAGCTCGCGCAGACCGCTCCGCCGAGCCCGAACGACGAGCGCGCCCGCGCGGTGGAAGCACCTTCGGGTGAGGCACAGGATCAGGCCGCGATCCCGCCGACGAACATGCGCGGATCACCGGCAGCGTACCGAAACCTCCCCCCCGCCGCGCAGGCTCCCGTCGGCAGTGTTGCGGTCGGGCAACGGGTTACCGGCGATCCAGCCCTCAACCAGGGGCTGCCTCACCTCGCGCTCGATGGGAATCCCCAGCCCAACAGCTGGAACTCTCAGGTCGCTCAACAGCGGGTGGCTCAATCCCAGAACACCGTCGGCAGCGGTTCCGCGCCCGGCACGACCTGGCGCGCCCTGCGTGACAACGGAGAGGGCCTTCGCGCGCGCGGTCAGTCGGATCTCGCGATCGTCGCGTTTCGCGACGCACTCGCACAAGACCCGCCCGACAACGACCGGAGAGCCATCGCTCAGTCGCTCTACGAGACCCTGCTGCAGAGCGGTCAGGTGCGCGAAGCCGCGGTCGTCCAGGGGCGCTACCTCGCACGTCCGGCGGAGGTCAACAGCCTCGCGAACGAGGTCCACACCGACTCGCAGTCGACCGTGATCACCTCGCGCCCCGCGGCCTCGCGCCCGATGCCCTCGCAACTGGCTCCGAGGGCCCGACGCGCCGCCCCCCAGACAGACTCCTACAACAACCTCGCGTACTGAACCCACGCTGGCTTCGGTCGCACGATCGCGCGGATCTCCGAGGGATCGAATGCCGCAGGACCTCCCAGGCCCGCTTCGAAAAGCGTCTCAGAAGGGTCCGGCGCTCGCGCGTCGAACAACCGCTCACACGCCGAGGGCTAGAATCCACGGCGGCGCACCGCGTCACCGGATGCAGCCTCGCGTTGACCCTGTGGGGGCGATTGGTATAAACCGGCGCGGTGACCGACGGCATGCACTCGAACATCAGCGACGTCTACGCGCTCCAAACCCACCGCAAATTCGCGTTGAAGACCGGTAAGATGCGCATGTCAAGATCGACCATGATCGCCGCGGCGTTGGGCGTCTCGCTGTTCTGCACCCGAGCTTATGCGCAGGTGGTGCCAGGTGCGACGACGCCCGTCGCCCCGAGCGTTCAACCCGCGCCGACCGTCACCGTGCCGCTGGCGCCCGTGACCACGCAGCGCACGGCGTCGCCTGTGATCGTCCTCCGCGATATCGACCGGGAGATGACGTCGCTCTCGAACGACATCACGGCCTCGCACTCGCTGCTTCGGCAGATCACCTCGATGGTCCTCGAGCAGTCGGGGGGCGGCGCGCAGCTGATCATCGATCACCAGAACGAGATGGGATCCACGTTCCGCCTCGTGCGCGCGTCGTACTCGCTTGACGGCGCAGCCATCGCGACGCGTACCGACGACAACGGCTCCCTCGCTGATCTGACGGGGTTCGCGGTGTACAACGGCCGCGTGGCGCAAGGGGAGCACACGCTCACCGTGAGCCTGGAGTATCAGGGGAATGGCTACGGGATCTTCTCGTATATCCGTGGGTTCACCTTCAGGGCTCGTTCGGTTCAGAATTTCACCGTCCCCGAGGGGAGGGCGCTCCATCTGACGGTCGTCGGATACGAGCGAGGCGGCGCCACGGCGGCGATCGAGGAGCGACCCGCGATTCGCTACACGCAGACCGTGATGACGATCGCGGAGGCTCGGCAGATGCTGCAACACGCGGACGACGCCGCAGGGGCGACGAGGGCCGCCCCCGTCCCCGCGCCCGCTGCGACCCCCGCGCCGCCCCGCTGAGCGCGACGGGCCCGAGCGACCTTCGTCGATTGCTGGTTGGCTTTATATGACCTGGTTCGGCTTCAGGAAATCGGAGAGGTAGGGACGATGACAACGCGTCTGCGGTATGTGGGACTGGGCTTCGCCGCGCTCCTCGCGACGGCATCCGCCGTGGCGCAGGTGTCAACGGGCGCCGACGGCGGGGTGACCCCCCCGGCGACGAGCGGGAGCCCGACCGCTGCAACCCCCGTAACGCCTCCCACCCCGCTCCCCTTCGAAGACGGTGGAACCCTCTCCGGCGAACAGTACGTCGTGCGCCTCCGAGACCTGGAGCAACGCATCAACGAACTCAAGGAAGAGATCTTCCGCTCGAAGGCTCGCCTCTCCCTCCTGGCTGAGTCCGTTCTCGGCAATGTCGTCGGCGGATCGCGCGCTCAGATCGTTCATCAGAACGAGATGAGCGGCACGTTCCGCCTCGTCCATGTCGTCTACTCGCTCGACGGCGCGCCGATCCTCACGCGCGACGACGACGCGTCGCTCTCTGATCAACAGGAGTTTCGTGTGTACTCGGGGCAGGTAGGTGCCGGCGACCACAGCCTCGGCGTGAACCTCGAATACCTCGGCGCCGGTCTGCCCTACATGAAGGGATACCGCTTCCGGGTTCGCTCGACCCAGAGCTTCTCGGTGCCCGAGGGCAAGGCGATCCAGATCCGGGTCGTCGGATACGAGCGCGGCGGGCCACTTGAGCCCCCGGAGAATCGTCCCGCCATTCGCTACATCCAGCGCGTAGTTTCGATCCGCGACCTCGAAGACGCTGAAGGAGAGGCGTCGTCGAACAGCGCAGACTCGCAGACCTCCGCGCAACCCGCGGCCACGTCCGGGAGCTCCAATCCATGACTCTGAGGGCTTCCTGGAAGGTCATCGCGATGTGCATGGCAGGCGCCCTCGCGCCCCGCGCAGCACACGCACAGGTTAGCGCGTCGACAGAGGGGGAGGTATCGAGGCTCGAAGGTCAGGTTCAGCGACTCGAAGGCGGGCTCCCCTCTCCGGGGACCGCCGCGACCCGTCGCGGTCCGGGGGTCGAGGAGCGCTTCGCGGACGCAGAACTTCAGTATCGCCTGCGCGACTACTCTCACGCCGCGATCCTGTTCACAGACATCGTCGAGAACTACGCGAACACCCCGGCGTTCCCGCAAGGGCTCTACCTCCTGGGGGATTCGCTCTTTCTCGCGGGCGACCGATACGGCGCGAGAACGCGCTTCCGACAGGTCCTCGACCACGCCGCCGATCCGATCTTTCGCCCCTTCGTTCAGCGCGCGCTCGGGCGCCTGATCGAAATCGCGATCCGCCTGAACGACTACGCGGGCGTCGACGAGTACTTCCAGCGCCTCGGTCAGATCCCCACCTCCGAGGTGGAGGCTCGCACCGCATACGCGCGCGGAAAGTATCTCTTCCTTCGTCGCAACCCTGACTACGAAGCCGCGCGCCAGGCATTCGAGTCGATCAACAGCCACGCTGACATCTATCCCCAGACGCGCTACTTCCTGGGTGCGATCCTCACCGCGCAGCAGCGATACCCGGAGGCGATCGAGGCATTCCGTCGCGTCACGCAGCTCCAGGCCGAAGGCGCGGATCAGCAACAGGTCCTCGACCTCGCAGCCCTCGCCGTAGGACGGCTCGAGATCGAGCGCCAGAACTACGACTCTGCGGTCGAGGCGTATCAGCAGGTCCAGCGCAGCTCGCCGTTCTTCGACCGGGCGCTCTTCGAACAAGCGTGGGCGTTCATCAAGTCTGGTGACGCAGTCCGGGCCGAGCGCGCGCTCGAAGTCCTCGCGATCTCGTCGCCCGACTCGCCGCTGGTCCCCGAAGGAAAGATCCTGTGGGGCAACCTGCTCCTCCGGACGGGCAGATTCCAGCGCGCGCAGCAGGTGTTTCAAGAAGTTCGAAACCAGTTCGGGCCGATCTACCAGCAGGTGCAGGAGATGAACGCCCGCACCGGCCAGAACCCGGAGCAGTACTTCCAGGAACTGGTGCGCTCCAACCTCCAGGTCTTCGACGCATCGAGCTTCATCCCCTCGGCAGCGCTCGCTTGGGTGCGTCACGAGGGGACGCTCGACGACAGCCTCCAGGTGGTGTCAGACCTGAACGTGTGCAGGACGTACGTCCGAGAGGCCACGGAGACGATCGACCGACTGAACGCAGCGCTGAACGCACCGTCAAGAACGCACGTCTTCGATGACCTCCGGCGCTCCCGCGAGAGCGTCTTCGAGGTCATGAATCGGACCTCGCAGCTCCGAGAGGCCGTCGCCGAGTCGCTCGACGCGCAGGTCGACGCGACGAACGTCGAGCTGCAGGGAATCATCTCACAGCGCCGGGCTCTAGCATCTCAAGTCGCTCGCCTTCCGACCGACGCGGACTCCATCCGACGTCGAGAGCGGCAGGTCGGGAATGAGTTTCAGAGCTATTCACAGAACCTCCAGCGCAATCAGCAACGGGTCGACGCGCTCGACGCGATGGTCGTCGCGATCGAGCGGTACCTCGCGGACCCCTCGCACCAGGGGGGCAACCTCGATCGCGCGCAACTGACACAGGAACTCCAGCGTCAACGTCAGGCGATTCAGCAGTATCGCGATCGCATCACGACGCTGCGTCGCCAGATCGCGCAGGGGCGGGAGCAGATCGGCGTCGGGGACCCGCGATACGCGCACGACATCGAAGTTCGCGCACAACTCCGTGATCTCGTGCAGCGAGAGGTCGCGATCCTGCGCGCCGCGGGGCGCGTTGACTCGGCGCTCGACGGGCTCCTCGGTCGCCTCGAGCAGGTCGACCAGAGGGTCGATTCGGCCGACCAGCGGATCTCTTCGATGGTCGACCAGCGTGTGCAGACCATTCAATCGAGAGTGCGCGAGGAGGAGGTGCGCGTCGCCGGATATCGCGACCGCCTCTCCGCCCTCGAATCCGAAGCATCCACCGTTGTCGGGAACCTCATCCTCGGCCAGTTCCGCAATGTGCAGGTTCAGCTCTATCAGATCGTCATGCGCGCCGACCTCGGGCTGGTCGACGTGGCGTGGGAAGAGCGAGAAGAGCACAACAACCGCGCGAGATTCCTCGCGGAGGAGCAGAACCGCGAGCTCCAGCAGGTGAACGACGAGTTTTCTGAGGTCACCGAGGGCGCCGCCCGCGAAGACAGCCAGCAGCTGAGCACCCACGGCTCGTCTGCACCGAGCGCGCCTCCGGTTCCGACGACACCCGCCTCGGCACCCACCACTGCCCCAGGGACCACGCAGCCGGGCGCAGGAGAGCCCACGGGCGCGCCGCCCGCCCCGGCAGACGCAGCGAACGGTCAGGGACGGACGCAATGAAGACTCAATATCGCTGGTCTCTGGTCTCGATGCTGCTGCTGGTGGCGCTCGCCTGGCGCCCCAAGGTCGAAGCTCAACCGCGCGCAGATCAGTCTGACGCGGGCGTCTCGGCTTCAGCCGACACTGGAGCCGCGCCCGTTGCCTCTCCGACGCAGAACGTCACTCCGAACAGCGGAGACGCTGTTCTCGGTGCGCTCGGCAACGGCCCGCCCGACCAGGCGGTTCAACCGAGACCCGACCCGACCGCGACACAACTCGAGGCGCTCCGGCTGCTCGAAGCCGAGGTCAACGGTTTTCTTGATCGAGGACGAGGATTCCGAGGCAGCGTGAACGGCCTCCTCGCACGCGAGCACGATCGGCAACTCGACCGCATCCGGCAATCGTTTGACCGACAGATCCAGGCCGAACGCACGGCCGAGGCAGAGGCTCGGCGCCATGCGATCCAGGTCTTCGAACGGTTTCTCGAGATCTATCCCGAAGATCAGGAGCGGACACCCGACGTGATGTTCCGCCTCGCCGAACTCTACTTCGACGAGGCCGCATACGCCAAGCTCGACGCCGACGAGCGCATGGATCGACTCATCAACGAACGTCGGAACCAGGGCCTGCCGACGGACGACCTGCAGTCCGCGCCGGTCGACTACCGGTGTTCGATCCTCCTCTACCGAAATATCGTTGACCGGTTTCAGGCGTTCAGACTCCGAGACGCGACGCACTATCTCCTCGGCTGGGTGCTCAAGGAGATGGGGCACGAAGACGAGGCCATCAGCTCCTACAAAGGTCTGGTCTGTCCGTCGCGCTTTCACTACGAATCCGAGAGGGCCTTCGACCTGGCGGCTCCTCTCCAGCCTGTGGACTCTCCGCTCGCATGCGGGCATCTGTTCGACGTTCTGCGCGCGCGGGCCCCCCAGCTCATCTCTCCTCCGATCCAGGCCGAGGCCGATGCGGGGGTCGACGGCGGGGCCGACAACGCGGTCAACGCAGCGTTGGCCGCGTTCGCACAAACCAACCCCAACGAGCCCGCCTCGATCCCGCGCGACTATCAGAGCTGCGAGCCGATCCGCGGCGCCAACGGTCAGCCCTCTAGGTACTCTGGCGAAACCTGGTATTACATCGGCGACTACCACTTCGACAACGCCCGCGATGACCAGAATAACGCGCTGGCCATTGCCGCATACCAGGCAGCGATGAGGGCCAGCGAGCGCCCGCGAACGGTCACCACTCGCGCCGGCGTACCTGCCGCGGCGATACTCGGCACAACCGGGGGACCCGGCACCAGCGTAGGAGCAGCCGCGGCTCGAGCTCAATTCGATCCACAAATCGAGTACGGACAATTCTGGTCGAAGTCGCTCTACAAGATCGGGTGGGCGTACTTCAGGATGCAAAACGGGTATCCGCAGGCGCTTCGAAATTTCGCGTACCTGCTCGACTACTACGATTTTGTCGGCGCCGAGGCTGCTGCAGCGGGAAACCGCACGGACACAATCAAGTGGATCGGGGTGATCTTCTCGGAGAGCGACTGGGGGCCTTCCATCGCCACTGACGACAGCGTGCGCTGCCAACCGCTCGTTGAGAGCGTCGCCCACCCTCCCCCGGACCCCACTCGCCCCGCGTTCGATTGCGCAGGCATCATGAGGGTCGTGTCTCCCTTCGACGCCACGCAGGTCCTTGTCCGACGCGGCGCGGCGGCAACCCGCCCAACTCCTGTCCCCGGCCGTCCGACGTACATCCCGCAGGATCGGCCCTGGACTCCCGAGGCGTACCTGGAGCTCGCGAACGACTACTTTCAGCAGACGAAGTACTACGAGGCCATCACACTCTATCGTCTGTTCCTCGAACTCAATCCGCTCCACTATCAGGCCCCGCGTGTCGCGGAGAGCATCGCGATCGCGTACGAGCGACAGCGGCAGTTCGACCGCGCAATCGACGAACGTGGACGTCTCGCGCAGTACGTGGAGGGAACGGCGTGGTGGGCCGCCAACCCCGATCACCCCGAGGCGCAGCGATACGCAGAACAGATCGCGCGCAACTCGCTCCACGACACGGCGATCCAGCACCATCAGTCCGCTGGTCGCCTTCGGCAGGAGGCCCTGAACCTCGTCGGGCAAGCTCGAAACGCGCAGGGGCCTCAACAGGCGGATCTTCAGTCTCGAGCGGTCGATGCGCTTCGCCGCGCCGACGCCGAGTACAACGCCGCAGTACAGGCGTACACGCAGTTCATCGACAACTACCCCAACGACGAAGCTGCATACGAGTTCCGCTACAACCGCGGAGACGCGCTCTTCTGGGCGAAGAGCTACCTGGAGGCCGCTCGGGCCTACGCTCAGGTTCGCGACTCGAACGAGAACGATCAGTATCTCGTGGCGTCAGCCTACATGGTCGTGAAGTCTCTCGAGATGCACCTCCGCTCGCAGGCTCAGGCGCGTCAACTTGACCCGTGCATCGCAATGCGCGCGGGGCTTCGACGCGACGAACTCTCCGACGAGAGCGGCGCTCCGCTGCTCAACGACCAGCAGGCTGAGCAATGCGGACAGCCGCCGACCATTAGCGGCCAAGTGTCTGAGATTCAGGTCCCTGACATCGTCCGGCAGTTGATGGACGCTCGAATCGCCTACGCGAACCGTGTGCCGAGGAACCTCGACAACGAGACCGCGCTTCGCGACGTCGTCCAGATCGACACGCAACACCCCGAGAACAACCCGCCGTACCGACCCAAGTTCGCGTATCTCAACGCCCGGACGCTTCTTCGGTTTGGCCAGGTGCGCGACGCGGAAGCCCTCTATCGGCGAATTCTTGAGGTATATTGCGAAGACCCGACGGTTGCAGGAGCGACGTTCGCGGATCTCAACAACCTGATGGTCCTCCAGAACCGCCAGGACGACCTAGAAGCGTTGGCCCGCGAGCAGTCAGGACGGACTTGCGCTGGCGTCAATTCCACCACGGTGGGAGACGTGCTCCGGGCAGCGCAGTTCCGCCACGCGATGGACCTGTATCACCAGGCCGAGCGCGCCCCGTCCGACCAATCGATCGCGCTCTACGAGCGCGCCGCTAGAGAAATGGACGAGGCCGTCCGCGCAAATCGCAATCACCCGCAGGCGGCCCTCGCCCTCTTTTACACGGCCCTGGCGTATGAGCGGACGAACCGCTTCGACACCGCGACGCAGACGTACGTGAGAATTACTCAAGACTACAACTCGACCCGAAATGCCGCGGGGCAGGAGCTGTCCGGCGAGGATCTCACGCAACGTATCAATATCCTCGAACAATCGAACTTCCGCGCTGGGGTGAACCTCGAGCGGATCTTCGACTACGACAACTCCATCCGCTATTACTCGAACGTCGCCACCGACGCTCGCTTCAGCCCCGCGACGGACCACGACGCGCACGTTCACGACTCGCTCGCCTCGGTCGCACTCATCACGACCAATCTGGGCCGGTGGTCCCAGGCCCGGCAGGCGTGGCAGAACTTCCTCCCGCGTGCGAACGCGGGCCGTGAGCGCGCCGAAGCTGAGTTCAAGATTGCGGAGATTCCGTATCGGGCGGGTGAGTGGGCCGAGGCGGTCCGTTCTCTTCAGGATTATCTCCGTCGCGTCCCGCCGACAACGGATAACGCTCAGTATCGGGTGCAGGCGCAGTACAACGTCGCCCTCGCCTATCGCAGCCAGAATAATGATGCGCAGTACCGAAGGGCGCTGCGTGAAGTAGCGACGGTCTTCAGGGCGTCAGGTCAGCAGTCGGGAACTGTAGCCGCTGCGTGGGCTGCGGAGGCCCTCTATCGAGACCTCGATGATCAGGTGAATGCCTTCACGAGAGTGCAGTTCCAACGCGGAGACTCGACCGCGCTTCGACAGCAGATTCAACGATTCAAGGATCAGCTACGCGCGATCGACGCTTCTGCGCGCGAGGTCATCGCGCTGAGGGGAGGCGAGTACTCGATCGGCGCCCTGACCCGACAGGGTGAGGCCCACGAGTACCTCGCCACGCAGGAAGCACGCCTCGGGGAGCTCATCGAACTCTCGCGTGAGGAGCGCGCGCAGTTTACCCGCGCGGAGCAGGCGATTGCGCGCCTCGAGACCCTTGCGGGCCGTATCGAGCGAGTGAACGCCGACCAGGCGCAGCGGCTTCGTGATCAGGCACAGGAGCTTCGCGATCGGCTTCAACAACAACAGGACGAGCGCCGTCAACGGGTTCAAACAGCCTTTGACGAAGAGGCTGCTGCCGAGCGCCAGCTCGCGATCATCAACTACGCGACAGCCGTGAACACAGCGCGCACGCAGAACATCCCGACCAATTTCTCCGCGCGCGCGCTCGAGAGACTGCGTTCGGAGGACAACCGGGCACTCCTCGACACCGCCTTGGGCCGCCAGCAGGCGTTCCAGTATCAGCCTGGCATGTTCAACACGGAGGCGCCGGGCGCGACGCTCACCCAGTCGACGCCGGTTGCGACCCCGCGATTGGCGACGGAGTGAAGGGACCATGATGAAGGATCTGTACCTGATTCGTGTCGGTATCTTCGCTCTTTCCGTGCAAGCCGGCTGCTCGTCCTCCAGCGAGAGCACCCAGCCGACCACCAGGGCGGGCGCCGCGACGAGACGCCCCCAGTCTGGTGGGGAGGCTACGCCCCGATCGAATGAGCGGATCGAGGAAAGTCGGGTGGAGGCGCCAGATTCGTCGACTGCACCTCCGCAGGCTGCGGTCGAACTTCAGCCCGATGCGTCCGTCGCCCCCTCCGCACCTCAGCCCTCGGGCGCAGTCATCCTCACGGACGCTGCGCGCGCGGCGCTTCAACAGGGGTTGGAGTCCGCGCGGCAGGGGCAACTCGGCCCTGCGCGTTCGTCGTTCGAGCAGGCACTTTCGTCAGATGCTCGGGCTTTTCAAGCTGCCTACAACGCCGGCGTTATCGCCGAGCGGCAGGGCCTCGATGCTGAGGCCGAGTCGTTCTACCAGCGTAGTCTTTCTATCCAGCCCGACTATCCGCTGGCTCTGATTGCCAGATCTAGGTTGCTGATTCGCCAACGTCGCCTTTCTGACGCGGTGACGTTCGCCGCCGGTCTCGCGGGTTCGCACCCCGAGAGCACACGACTGAGGGCTGAATACGCTCGGCTTCTCGTGCTCAACAATCGCGCGCAGGACGCGATCGAGGAGGCTCGCCGCATTCTCCGACAGGACGAGAGAAACGTGTCTGCGAAGCTCGCGGTCGCGGAGGCGTATCGCTCGCTTGGCCGGCTCGACCTCTCGCTGTACATCGTCAACGACCTCATCAACGGTTCGGATCCCAACCACCCCAACAACGGACCGGGGGTGAACAGCGCCGAGGTGCAGCACCTTCGCGGTCTTCTGCAACTCGAAGTCGAGCGAAACGTCTCCGCTGCGATCACCTCGTTTCGTCGGGCTGTCGAGCTCGACCCCGAGTACGCGGAGGCTCGCAATAACCTCGGTGTACAATTTCTCCTCGCGGGAAACTATCCTGAGGCAATCGAGCAGTTGCGGGCAGCGACCGCACTCTCTCCGTCGTGGGGAAAGCCGCACCTGAACCTCGGGGACGCCCTGAGGGCGACTGGTCAGTTTGAACAGGCGATTTCGGAGCTTCAACGGGCTCTCCAGCTCGAACCGGGCCTCTCAGAAGTTCATTACAACACCGGGAGGCTGTATTCAGAGCAGGCGAGGGGTATCACTGGAAGTGATGTCGACGCTCTGCAGCGCAAGGTTCAACTCTTGCAGCAGGCACAGGCAGCGTTCGCTCGATTCCGGGATGTGTTGGGGGCACAGTACGCGTCTAACTCCCGACGTGACGATGTCGAGGCTCAGATGACGCGACTCCCACAGCAGATTGAGCGCGCCCAGCGTGCGCTGCAGCGGGCCCAGGCCGCCGCACGCCGGGCAGCTGCCCAGCCTGCGGAAACGACCGCTACACCCGCGCCGACGCCCCCTGTACAGCCTCCCCAGGCTGGTGCAGACTCAGCACCTGTTTCTTCGGTACCCCCGGCGGCGAGTGACCAGAACGCACCTCCCCGAGCAGAGGACGCGGGCGCGGCACCGCCTGACGCCTGATAGACTGAAGTGTCCGCGCAAAACATCCGTATGGAGAACGCAATGCCTGATCGTGTCGCTCGTGTCGTCCTGATGGCGGCGCTTTCGCTGGCTCCACTGGGAGCTTTGGCGCAGACGGCGCCCGCGGAGACTTCGCCGAACGCGACGGAGACGACCGTCAGGACCGAGAACGGTCGGCGAGTCTATGTCGCTAGCACGACGATCGAGGTGCGAGGGGAGATCCAGCGGCCGTACGCTTTCTCGGTTTCGGGGCGCTCTAGCCTCGGATACACCTACTTCGACCAGCCGATTCAGTTCCTTCAGCTCATTCTCGATGCGGTTCGACGCGCGCCATTCTGAGCAACCGCAGAGGCTGTACAGGTCAACAAACGTCAGAAATTGCTCAGTACTGAGCGAGTATCGTCTCACGAAGGGATGGTAAGGGTCACGATGACTCAGCAGACTTCGAAGGGCGCACAGCGACCCGGCGCGATGACGATGGCGATGGCCGCGGCTCGCACAGCGACGGGCCCGAAGGTTCTCCGTATCGGGATTATTCACGGCACCAAGATGACCGAGGAGCGCATCATCCGCGAGCGCGAGACCGTCACGGTTGGCCGTTCGGAGAAGAACTCCTTCACCGTCTCGGCGCCCGATCTTCCCGAGACCTTCGAACTGTTCCCTATGTCTGGCGGAACGTACTCTCTGCGTTTCTCCGATCGTATGGAGGGTCGTCTCGCCCTCGCATCGGGGGTCAAGAGCCTCGAGGACCTCAGGAAGTCGAACGAGGCACGCCGGAGCGGTGCTGACTGGCAGATCCCCCTGACCGAGCAGTCTCGCGGCAAGGTCCAGGTCGGCGACATCACCTTTCTCTTCCAGTTCGTGGTGCCGCCGCCGCCCCAGCCGAAGCCGCAGCTCCCCGCGGCGATTCGTGCGGGCTGGCTCAAGAACATCGACTGGACCTATAACGCCTGTTTCTCTTTCTTTCTGTTCATGGCGATCGTCGGCGTCGCATACGTCGAGTACGTGTACGACCCCATCGTCGATGACAACATCCTGAATGACGCGGCTTTCGTTCGTCTCGTCTCTCAACAGGCCGCTCCAGAGGAGCCTCCGCCCCCCGAGCAGAACAACCAGGGAGAACAGAACCAGCAGTCGCAGCAGGCCGCCGCAGCACCGCAGGCCCAGCAGCACCAAGCAGCACCAACGCAGGAGCAGTCGCGCGCTCGCGCAGAGCGCGCGGCGAACCAGGCGACGGCGGCCGCGGAGCGCGCGGCGAACGCTGCTCTGGCCGCGCTTCAGACCAACGCTGAATTCGCGGCGCTTACGGGCGTAACCGACACCGGGCGCGGCAGCGCCCGAGACGCTCTCGCGTCTGGCGGGCTGATGGCCGGAACCGAGCGTGATCTCGCGAATCTCGGTGGTATTTCGACCGCGGCCGGCGGCGCGGGTGTTCGGCGCAGCGGTTTGTCGGCCTCCGCGGGTGGTGGCCTCGGCGGTCGGCAGCTCGGTGCCGCGGGGGCAGTTGCGGGCGGCGGTGAGGCGATCGGTTCGGGCGGAGAGGTCGTTCGGGAGCGCGTGATTCGTGGCAGCGCCGACCTTGGTTCCGGAGACACACTCGGCGGAGAAGGCAACATCGACGCCGGACGTGTCGCCTCGATGATTCGCGGGCAGCTCGGTGGCATCCGCTCGTGTTACGAGCGCGCTCTTCGGAACAATCCGACCCTGGCCGGACGTCTTGAAGTGCGCTTTACGATCGGCCCCGCTGGTCGCGTGACCAGTGCCTCGAGTTCGGGTCTCTCGGCTGCGCCGGAGGTCGGATCCTGCGTGGCTTCGCGCATTCGAGGACTTGTATTTCCCCAGCCCGAGGGCGGGAGCGTCGACTTCAGCTTCCCGTTCACGTTCGCCCCCGGGAGCTGAGAACGTCGTTCCGTGCGCGACGCTGGCGATTCGGTGCCCGGGCGCCGGGATGAATGAGACGACCCACGAGAGCAACTCATTTCAACGCTTCTGCCCGCGTCAACACGACCGTTGACAGCGGGGGTGGTTTGCATATAGTGCGGCCGCTCAAGGCATACTCGCGGTCGGGAAGGAATCCAGGATGATGCGTTCAGTTCTGCGTCTCTCTTTCGGGGTCATCCTCATGGTTTCTGTCTCCGTCGGCGCAGCGGACGCTCAACCGCAGGGGGGGGCAGAGGTTCGTACGCAGCGGGTCGCGCAGCTTTCGGGGCCCGACCAACTCCGCGAAGCCGGGCACGTCATCGAGAACGTCACCACGACGAGGCGTCAGGTCAGCGACCTCCTCGATCGTGCGCGACAGGAGCGGGACATCATCAAGGTGAATTGTCTGAACGACAAGCTCACCCAGATCGATGTGACCCTCCGCTCCGCTCGTGAACACCAGGATCTGCTCCAGACCGCGGTGACGATCAACAACGACGGTCAACGGAATCACGAGTTCCAACTGATGACCATTTTCCGGTCTCGCGCTCAGGTGCTCGAGGGTGAAGCACGTGCGTGCATCGGTGAGGACACCGGCACGTTCGATCGGGACACGCGCCTGACGCTCATCGTCGACCCGAACATCGCAGACCAGGACACCACGACGCTCACGGCTGACACTGTTCTCCCGGACCGCCCGCTTGTGACGAGCCCGGTTCTCTGAGAGTCTGCTGCGCGTGCATTCCGTTTCTGAGGAGTTCGTATCGTGATGAGGCGATTGGTTCTTGCTGCCGCTATGGCGGGGATGGTTGGCTCTTCACGCGAGGCTTTCGCCCAGACGGCGACCTTGCCGTGGGCCAATTCGGGCCTCGCCGATCGGCAGATCTGGCTTCAAAATCGGCAGCTTCTCGAGGGGCGAGGGATTCGCACCGGCAATTTCGAACTCCACCCCGGAATCGGCGCGGACTTCGGGTTCGATTCAAACGCCTTCTACACGAGCAGCACGTTCAGCAATCAGATCAGACCGGCTCTCAGGCTTCGGGTAACGCCCTCGTTCTACGTCTCCACGCTCGGGGCGCAGCGGTCGGCGAACTCTGACTCCACTTCGACCGCGCTTCCCACGGTGAACTTTCGCGGTGGCGTCGGGCTGATCTACAGCGAATGGATCGGGCTCCAGTCGGGGATCTCTCTCGGGAACCTCCGGAACCTCGGCGCGCAGGGCACGCTTCGATTCGACTTCTTTCCCGGACGGACCTGGCAGTTCGGGCTCGGCGCCGACTTCGTGCGCACCATCCAGCCCGGCGGTCAAGACGGATACATCGGTACTCCCGGATCGGGTAACACGCTCAATCGAAACACCGTCCTCGGCAACGTCGAACTCGCGTACGCGCCCGGGCGCGGCGTGTTCGAAGTCCGCTTCGGCTACAATATCCAGGCGACACTCTTCGACGACATCGCAGGTAACAACTCCCTTACTCACACTGGTTTTGCGAAGATGCGCTGGCGCTTTCTGCCGCGCACCGCACTTGTCTGGGAGGGCTCGGTCAGTCGGCTGTCGTATCTCAACTCTCCCGACACGACGTCGGCTGGGCTTTTCAGCGCGACGCCGATGTCGACCCGCTTCGGCCTCGCGGGCCTGTTGACCAATCGGGTTTCGATGACCGTCCTCGCGGGATACACCGCGACGTTCTACGAACTCGGTGACAACGCCGACACTCCCGTCGGACAGGCCGAGGTTCAGTGGCTCATCGATGCCCGTTCGCAACTCCGGGGCGGCTTCGTGCGCGACGTTCAGCAGAGCTATTTCGGTAACTACTACATCCGCAATCGCGGGTATGCGAATTACGCCCAGAGCTTCGGCGGCAAGTTCGTGCTCACCGTCGATGCAGGGATCGGTCTCTACCAGTACGGGTACCTCTCTCACCGTCGCGGGGATCCGCGCGAGGGCGTGAGGTACACCAGCCCGGACATCGGCGGTGATTTCGACGCCTCGACTGGACATTTTAGCGCGACGCGCATTGATGGCGCGGTCTTCGGCGAATACCGCCTCAGCGACGTCTTCGGACTCAACGCCACTGTGAGAGCCGAGACCCTCATCTCCGGCTTCAAGGCTCCGCCGACCGGGACCCAGCCGATCGACTGGACGCGGGTTGAGGCGATGCTTGGCGTTCGCGCCAACTGGTGATCTTGCTGCTCGTCTGACGGGGCGACCGCCTCTCTGGGCCGAGAACGACGCGATCGGGATGTCCTCTCGATCGCGTTTTCTTTTTTTCTGAGCGTGCCGGTTGACCTGAATCGTGGGAAGACTCCAGTCGGGAGTTCTAGAGGCCGATGATCTCGCCAACGGGTCGATCGAGTGGCTAGCGCGAAGGGAGGACGAGCTGAAGTCCTCGTGGCTTCGGTTGCCTCCTTGGCGCTCGCGTGGTGGCTTTGGCGCTCTGGTGTGACGGTTGGTCAGTCGGCGTTCGCGACGACGACCCCAGGGAGCGTGCTACTGGCTCGGCTCGGGGGCGGCGTGGTGTTGCTGGGGGCGCCTCGATCTCTCTGGATTCTTCTCGCGCTGCCGTGGCTTGTGGTTATTTCAACCCGATCGCGGGCCGACCTTTCAACGTCTCAACTGCTGTTGGGCGCGGCGCTTCGGGTGGCGTCTTCGTTTGCGCTCCTCCTCGCGCTCGCTCGGCCGGCGTCCGTCGTTCGTGATGCCCGCGTGTGTGTCGCTGTGTTGGTTGACGTCTCCGAGAGCGTCGGGGACGACGTACTCTCGCGCTCTCGGGCGTTCGTCGACGCGATTCGCGCTGGGAGGGGGGAGCGCTGTCTTCGGGTTGTGACGTTCGCAGAGCGACCGCGTCTGGACGAAGCGTACGATGGGACGACCGGCGGCGCGGCTCACGACGAGGGACGAGGCGTGCTTCGGCACCCGGGGGCCGGGGGTGGCTCGGACCTCGCGCTGGCCCTGTCTTTCGCGTACGGGCTCTTTCCTCCGGGGGCCCTCCGTCGCGTGCTGTTGATGTCTGATGGCGCAGAGACACAGGGGGACGTTCTCTCGGAGGCTTCACGCGCAGCGCGCTTCAATACGCGAGTTTCGGTTGTTCCATCGAGGGCGCCACCGCCCGCCGAGGTTGCCGCCATCCAGCTTCGATTGCCCGAGCGTATTCGGGTCAATCAGCCCTTTGATGTGCGTGCGACGCTCTTCGCGAGTCGACGTGTTACGGTGGACATTGCCCTGATGCAGGGAGAGAGTCCGAACGGTCTGGATGCGGGGCGCTCCGTCGAATTGGCTCCCGGCTATCGCGAGCTTCAGTTCCGCTCGGTCGTGCGGGTGCCCGGGGATGTCACGTACGCGTTGACGGTGGCCCCGCGCGGGCCTGACCGATTCGCTCAGAACAACCGCATCGCGGCGACGGCTGAGGTTCCAGGCCCGCCGACGGTGCTGTATGTCGAAGGCGACATCGCGCACGCGCAGTACTTTCGTTCTGCGCTCTCGGGTGGGGACTTCGAGGTCGAGACGAGGAGCGCGAGGGAGGCTCCCCAGACTCTTCGAGAGCTCGAGCGATTTGATTTCGTCGTGCTCTCTGACGTCGCTGCCGAGAGCGTGACCGCAGGTGGTCGTGACGCGCTCGTTCGGTATGTGAGGGACCTCGGCGGCGGCTTCATGATGGCCGGGGGCCCTCGTTCGTTTGGGTTGGGTGCGTGGCAGGGAACCGACATCGAGCGGCTCCTGCCCGTCAGGCTGGAGTCCGAGCGGCGTCAGGATCAGCCCTCTGTTGCGCTCGCGCTGGTCATCGATCGTTCGGGGTCGATGCAAGGCACGCCCCTTCTGCTTGCTCAGTCGGCTGCGCTCGCTGCGGCGAGGGCGCTCGGCCCCGACGACCTGCTCGAGGTGATCGCGTTCGACTCCGACCCCGATCGTGTCGTTCGGATGCAGTCTGCGAGGAACCGCGTCAGGATCGAGAACGAGCTTCGAAGGATGCGACCGGGGGGCGGGACCGCGATCTTTCCTGCGCTCGACGCTGCTTCGCAGGATCTTGCGGTCACCAGAGCGCTCACCCGACACGTGATTCTCCTCACGGACGGTGAGGGGCAACCCGACGAGGCGGGGCGCGTGCGCGACGTCGTCGACTCGATGTTTGGTGACGGCGTCACGGTGACCGTCGTTGGTCTCGGGACCAGCGTGAACCGCGCGCTCCTCGACGACCTCGCCCGGCGGGGGCACGGGCGGGCGTACTACACCGCTGACGCGAACAGCCTCCCGCAGATCTTTGTGCGAGAGACCAGCCTCGTCGCGCGCAGCGCTGCGGTCGAGGAGCCTGTGCTCCCGCGTGTCGTGACACAAGCGTCGTTTGTTCGCGAGATGGCGGGAGCCGCGCCCTATCTCTACGGCTACGTGAGCACGCGACCGAGGCCCGAGCCCGCGCAGGTGATCCTCGAGACCGATGAGGCTTCGCCGGAGCCTCTGCTCGCGCGCTGGCGCGTGGGGCTCGGGTGGTCGCTCGCCTGGACCAGTGACCTCAAGAATCGTTGGGCCGTCGAGTGGGTGCGCTGGCCCCGTTGGGCCGCGTTCTGGACTCAGCTCGTTCGCGAGCACATGCGGCAACACCTGAGGAATGAGCTGGAGCTTCGCGCCGAGATGGTCGGTGGCGTCGCGCATGTCGTCGTCGATGCCGTGTCGGAGCGTGACCGCTTCGACAACGGTCTCGTGTCGGAGCTCAGCGTTCGAGCGGCGGGGCGGCGGGATCAGGGGCGGACCGTTCCCCTGCGGCAGGTCGCGCCGGGGCGCTACGAGTCCGACGTTCCGCTCGATCAGTATGGCGCCTTTGCCCTCCGCGCGACGCATCGACGGGATGGGCGGGTGTTCGCCGAGAGCCGCGGTCAGGTGACCAATCCCTATCCCCGCGAATACGCCGTGAGCGCTGGGGGCGTCGCGCTCCTCGAGGCGGTCGCGCGTGCGACGGGCGGTGAGATCGATCCTGCGCCGGAGCGCGTCTGGGACGCGCGTGGCGAGTCGACGACCCGCGTGAAGCCCCGCTGGATGTGGTTCGCGGGGGCCGCCGTCGCGCTGCTCCTCGTGGATCTTCTCCTTCGGCGTGTGCGCATCTTCGACAGGGGATTTCGCGCTTCGTAGCTGGTGATTCGCGATCCTTCTGCGGTGGGCCTTGCCGTCCGACAGAGGCGCCGCTACGGGTGTGCGCGTGGACGCTCCCAATGCCACCTTGCACGGAATCGAAGACGCGTTGAGCGCGCTCGTGTACCGGGCCCGCTTTCCGCTCCGGGGGCCGCGCGACTCGGCCCTACGTCGGGCTCACTCGCTCGCCGTGAGCGATCGGGCGGGCGCCGAGGGGGCATTCTCTGAAGACGACTTCGCCCTCATGGATCGCGAGATTCGAGGATCGTCGCGCTTTCTCGGGATCTATAGCGAGCGTGGGCTCCTGAACTCGATGCGCGCGCACGGGCTCCTCGATCTGCTCGCGGCTCGCGGCTTCACGCGGATCGGGGTCTCGTTCGAACTCTCCGACGCGTTCGAACACCGCCTCGCCGTCTTCGACGGAGACCCTTCGCGCAGAGTCGGCGAGGTCGTCGCGGCGAGGCTCAAGGTCGACCGACTCGGCGAGGTCGACCTCCCGCACGGGAGCGAGGTCATCTCGATCGGGTGGCTCGCCATCGAGAACCCCGACACGCGCGAAGGCGCTGCCGCGCCGGGCCAGGAGCGACCGGGCCTCGGGCTCGCGCGCGCCGTGATTGACATGTCGCTCGCGGGGGCGACGCACATGGGCTTCGCGGCCGTGCTCGCGGTGCCCGCGCACTACCACCTCGCGTGGATGTATCACCCCTGGTATCGACCCCTCGATCCGCGTGAGGAGGGGGCCCTGCTCGCGCTCCGTGAGGCGACGCGGCGGCTCTCGCGCATCGAGGCTTCGTGGGCCATCAACCGCGGGGAGGTGCTCCGTGATGGGGTGCCGTGGCGCTGGGTTCCGCCGAGGATGTGCGCGCCGATCGATGCGTCGCTCCGCGCGTGGATGAGCTCCGCGGAGTATGCGCACGGCGTGGTCGAGGGGGCCGCCGCCGCGCGCTTCGAACTCTCAACGCGCTGACGGGATCTCTCCGCGTCCGAGCGCCTCGCAGAGCACCTCTGCGGTGGCCGTGCCCTTCTTCATCAGGTCGGTCGGAGATGCCTCCGCGACGACGCGTCCGCCTTCGCGTCCGCCGCCGGGACCGAGCTCGACGATCCAGTCGGCCGCCGCGAGGACCGACGGGTGGTGCTCGATCACGATCAGCGAGTCGCCGCGGTCGACGAGCTGCTGCATCACGCGGACGAGCCGTTCCACGTCGCTGAGGTGCAGGCCCGTCGTGGGCTCGTCGAGGACGTAGAGCGTCGAGGCTCCGCCGGTCTGGAGTTCCGTCGCGAGCTTGATGCGCTGCGCCTCGCCGCCCGAGAGCGTGTGGGAGCCCTGGCCGAGCGCGAGGTACCCGAGCCCGAGGTCGTGAAGGAGCTCCAACGGTCGCGCGATCTTCGCGACCTGGTGGAACACCTGGCGAGCCTCTTCGATCGTGAGCCCGAGGATCTCGCCCACGTCGTAGCCGTGGAGCTTCACCTCGCGGGTCTCGCGCGTGAAGCGTGAGCCCGCGCATGCCTCGCAGGGGACCACCACGTCGGGCAGGAAGGCCATCTCGACGTGACGAACGCCGCCGCCCTCGCACACCTCGCAGCGGCCTCCGCCGTTCTCCGACGTCGTGTTGAACGAGAAGCGCCCGACGCCCCATCCGCGCGCCTTCGCCTCGGGGAGCGCGCTGAACATCTTTCGGATCTCGTCCCACATGCCCACGTAGGTCGCGGGCACCGAGCGCGGCGTGCGGCCGATGGGAGACTGATCGATCGCGACGGCGCGCTTGAGCGACTTCCACCCGTCGATTCCGCTGTGTGAGAGAGCATCGTCGGTGGCGAGCCCGAGCTTCTTCTTCACCGCGCGCAGGGTGATCTTCTCGACGAGCGTGCTCTTGCCCGAGCCCGAGACGCCCGCCACGCAGACGAAGCGCCCGAGGGGGAACTTCGCCGTCGTGCTCTGGAGGTTGTGCCCCTTCGCGCCCTTCACCGTGAGCCACTGGGCGTCGGTCACGGAACGCTTCCGCGCGCCCGCACCGACATCGACCCTCAGCGACTTCGCCGTGGGAGAGTCGCCCGCGAGCACCTCCTTCGCGGGGCCGCTCGCGATGACCCTTCCGCCCGCCTGACCGCCGCCGGGGCCGAGGTCGACCACCCAGTCGGCCGCGCGGATCACCTCCGCGTCGTGCTCGACCACCACCACGCTCGCGCCCTTGGAAACAAGCGCTCTCATCGCGTTGACGAGGCGTCCCGTGTCGCGTCCGTGGAGCCCGATCGTGGGCTCGTCGAGCACGTACAACACCCCCGTGAGCCCCGCGCCGATCTGCGCTGCGAGTCTCAGTCGCTGCATCTCTCCGCCCGAGAGCGTGTTGGCCCTGCGGTCGAGCGTGAGGTAGTCGAGGCCCAGGTCGACGAGCGTCGTGAGCTTGCCTTCGAGCTGAGCCAGAGGCGCTTCGGAAATAGCCTTTTCGCGCGCTCCGAGCGCGAGGTCACGGAGCGTCTGGCGGAGCTCTCCGGGCGTCATCGAGAGCGTCTCGTGGAAGCGTCGCTCGCCGAGCTTCACGGCGCGAGGGATGGGCGCGAGGCGCGTTCCTTCGCACTCGTCGCAGGCCTTGCCGACTTCGTTGAGCCCGGTGCCTTCACACACGGTGCAGCGGCCCTGAGGCGTGTTGAAGCTGAAGTGTCGCGGGTCGAGCTCGGGCACTCCGCGTCCGCACTTGGGGCACGCGCGGCGGGTGTTGTACGTGCGCGGCTCTCCGACGCGTCCGCTGCGCTCGTCGCGCTCGACGGTGCAGTGGCCCTCGGCGAGCGAGGCCGCGCGGTGGATCATCGCGAGGAGCTTGTCGCGGTCACGAGTCTCCGTTGCGCCGACCCAGAGCCACACGTCGTGGGTCTTGGTCTTCTTCAGCTCGGGGACCTTCGTCGGGTCGTAGTCCACACCGTCGACGCGCACGGCCTCGATGCCGCTCCTGCGCGCGCGCTCGATCACCTCGCCGTGGAGACCCTTGCGCGCCCTCACCGCGGGCGCCCACACCGAGAGGTTCGCCGTCGGAGGGAGCTCGCGCGAGAGCTCCTCGACGATCGCCTCGGGGGCGCGCGCGCCGATGGGGAGCTCGCACTTGGGGCAGTACGGCGTCGCCACCTTCGCGAAGAGGAGTCGCACGTAGTGGGCGATCTCGGTCACCGTCGAGACCGTGCTCATCGCGCCTGCGCGCGCCGTCCGCTGTTCGAGCGAGATCGCAGGGGGGATGCCCGTGATCGCGTCGACGTCGGCGCGGCCGAGCGAGGGGAGGTACTGCCGCGCGTAGGGCGAGAGCGTCTCGAGGAAGCGGCGCTGACCCTCGGCGTAGATGATGTCGAACGCGAGCGAGCTCTTGCCCGAGCCCGACGGCCCCGTCATCGCGACGAGCTTCTCGCGCGGCACTTCGAGGTGCGCGACGTGGAGGTTGTGCTCGCGCGCGCCGTCGACCACGATGCCCTTGAGCGCCGACGCGTCGAAGCGCGCGCGGGGCTTCGAAACCACCGCGTTGTCGAGCGCCGAGGCGTTCGTGTCGAGCGCTGTCGAGAGGTACGCCGCGAAGCGAGAGCGAGGGGAGCGCGCGACCTCTTCGGGCGTCCCTTCCGCGACGATTTCGCCGCCGCCTGCGGAGGCTTCGGGGCCGAGGTCGACGATGTGATCCGCGCGCGCTGCGACGTAGGGATCGTGCTCGACGACGATCACCGTCACGCCCCTCGCGACCATCGCGTCGAGCGTGTCGAAGACCCTCGCGACGTCGCGTCGGTGGAGCCCCGTCGTGGGCTCGTCGAGGATCACCACGCTGCCCTTCTTCGCCTCTCCGAGCGCGGCGGCGAGCTTCAGGCGTTGCGCCTCTCCGCCCGAGAGCGTCGAGAGGCTCTGACCCATGCGGAGGTAGCCCAGACCCACGGCGCGCATGGGCTCGACCTCGGCCACGAGCGCGAGGTCGTCGCGAAAGTGCTCCACCAGCGCGTCGGCCGACATTTCGAGCACATCCGCGATGGAGGCCCCGTGCACGCGGACCTCGAGCACCTCGTCGCGGAAGCGCCTCCCCTTGCAGTCGGGGCAGAGGAAGCTCACGTCGGCGAGGAACTGCATCTCGACGGTCTCGTAGCCCGCGCCTTCGCACGCGGGGCAGCGGCCTCCCTCGACGTTGAACGAGAACGTGCGCGTGGAGTAACCGCGCGCCTTCGCGTCGGGTGATGAAGCGAAGCGCGCGCGGATGCGGTCGTACGCGCCGAGGTAGGTCGCGGGGTTGCCGCGCGTGGTCCGACCGAGGGGGCCCTGGTCGACGTGCATCACCGCGGTCACGTCTTCGGCGCCTTCGAGCGCGTCGTAGGGCAGCGCCTCTTCGGCCTGCACCGAGAGCCCGCGCGCCGCGAGCGATCGCGTGAGCGCAGGGAAGAGCGTCTCTCCGACGAGCGTGCTCTTGCCCGAGCCCGAGACGCCCGTCACGCACGTGAGCACGCCGAGCGGGAAGCGCGCGTCGATGTTCTTGAGGTTGTGTCCTCTCGCGCCGCGGAGCGTGATCTCGCCGCGAGGCTTTCGTCGCTCGGTTCGCGCGGGGCCCTTCTCGCGCATCGCGTCGCCCGTGGGCGTCTGCGCTTTCGAGAGCCCCGCGGCGTCACCGTCGTACACGATCTGTCCGCCGTGCTCTCCCGCGTCGGGACCGAGCTCGATCACCCTGTCTGCCGCGGCGATGACGCCGAGGTCGTGCTCGATCACCAGCGCGATGTTGCCGAGCGCCGCGATGCCGCGCGCGACCTCGATGAGCTTCGCCGCGTCGCGGGGATGGAGCCCCGCCGTGGGCTCGTCGAGCACCATCAGCGTGCCCGTGAGCGAGGTGCCGAGCGCGGCCGTGAGCGCGACGCGTTGGACCTCTCCGCCCGAGAGCGTGCGCGACGCGCGGTCGATGGTGAGGTAGCCGATGCCCACGTCGTCGAGGTATCCGAGGCGCGCGCGGATCTCCGCTGCGATGCGGTCGGTGGGCTCATCGGTGGGCGGCAGCTCGTGGAGCTTCGCGCGGAGTTCTGCGACGGGCATCGCAGACGCTTCGGTGAGTGAGAGTCCGCACACGCGGTAGCGGTCGACCTCGGGGCGCACGCGCGAGCCGTTGCAGGTCGCGCAGGTGGCGTACTTGCGGAAGCGCGAGAGGAACACCCTCACGTGCATCTGGTACGCCTTGGTCTCGAGCCACTGGAACCACGGGCGCACGCCGTCGAAGCCCTTCGTCCCTTCGAGGATCGCCGTGCGCTCGGCGTCTTTGAGCGCCTTCCACGGCTTGTCGGCGGGGATCTTCTGCTTCTTGCAGAACTCGATGAGCTTCTTGCGCTCCCACTCGGTGGTCTTCGAGGTCCACGGCTTGATGGCGCCCTCGTCGATGGAGAGCGACGCGTCGGGGATGACCTTCTCCCAGTCGATGTCGATGACCCTGCCGAAGCCCCTGCACGCCTCGCACGCGCCGAGCGGTGACTGGTGCGAGAAGAGCGCGGGCGATGGCTCCGCGTAGCTCCGATCGCAGTACGCGCAGTCGAGTCCGCGAGAGAAGCGCATCGAGGGCGCACCGCCGCCGTCGACGAAGTGAACGTCAGCGCGACGTCCGCGCGCCATGGCCGTGCCGAGGGCCTCTGCGACGCGCGTCCGTTCCTCTTCCTTCGCGACGAGTCGGTCGATGATGACGTCGAGCCCGTTGCCCTTGAGCGCCTCGGAGGGAGGCACCTCGTCGAGGTCGCGCGCCACGCCGTCGATGAGCACGCGGCGGTATCCCTCTTCGACGAGGCGCTCACGCACGCCGAGGTATCGCTCGGGGTCTTCAGTCGCGACGCGGTACGTGACCACCACGCGCGCGCCGGGGCCGTCGACCTTCGCGAGCACGGCCTCCGTGGCGAGGTTCACGGTGCCGCGTCGAACCTCGCGCCCGCAGCCCGCGCACGAGATCGTGCTCGCGCGCGCCCACAAGAGCCGCAGGTAGTCCGCGAGCTCGGTCATCGTGCCGACGGTGGAGCGCGAGGTTCGGACGGGCGCTCCGCGGTCGACCGCGATGGCGGGTGGAACGGGGTCGAGCGAGCCTACCGGGGGCCTGTCGCGGCGCTCGAGGAACTGCCTCGCGTACGCGCTGAAGCTCTCGACGAAGCGGCGCTGTCCTTCGGCGTAGAGCGTGTCGATGCAGAGGGAGCTCTTGCCCGCGCCAGAGACCCCCGCGACGGCGATGAGCTCACCGGGGACGAGGTCGAGGTCGATGCCGCGGAGGTTGTGCGTGCGCGCGTTGCGAAGCCGTGTGGGTTCCATGCGACCGTTGCGGTGGTTGTGATGGCGGTTGGGTGGTTGAGATGCCAGACGGAGGCGTCGCGCGTCGACGCGGCCGTACGCTCCGTGCGAAGGGGCACGGAACATACGTCCAGTGGCGTCGGGTCGTCGAGGGGGAGAAGTGACGGAGGCGGGAGGAGTCTCGAAAACGCTTTGCTAGAAGCGTTTTTCAGCGACGGGGGCGGTCGCCGCGCGGCGGGCCGCGGCGGTCGTCACGGCGGGGCGGACCCTCGGTGTGCGAGCGGTCCATGCGCTCCTTGGCGCGCTCGCCCTCCTCGCCCTCGGGGAGCGGGAGCATGGCGCGGCGCGAGAGGCGGACCTTGCCGGTTCCCTCTTCGATCGAGAGGACCTTCACCTCGACCTCGTCGCCCTCCTTGATCACGTCGGAGACCTTCTCGACGCGCGTGTGGGCGAGCTCGCTCACGTGCACGAGCCCCTCGGTGCCGGGGAAGATCTCGATGAACGCGCCGAAGTCGACGATGCGCTTGACGGTGCCCTTGTAGATCGCGCCGATCTCGGCCTCGGCGGTGAGGCCGCGGACGATGTCGATGGCGCGCTGCACGGCCACGGGGTCGGAGCTCGCGATGTTGACCGTGCCGTCGTCCTGGATGTCGATGGCGACGCCGGTCTGGTCGACGATGCCCTTGATGGTCTTGCCGCCGGGGCCGATGACCACGCGGATCTGGTCGGGCTTGACCTTGATGCTCGTGATGCGGGGCGCGTACTTCGAGAGCTCCGGGCGCGGGGCCGAGAGCGTCGAGAGCATGCGCTCGAGGATGTGGAGCCGCGCGTCGCGGGCCTGACGGAGCGCCTTGTCGAGGATCTCGCGCGAGAGGCCCTCGATCTTGATGTCCATCTGGATCGCGGTGACGCCCTTCTTGGTGCCGCACACCTTGAAGTCCATGTCGCCGAGGTGGTCCTCGTCGCCGAGGATGTCGGTGAGCACGGCGATCTTCTCGCCCTCCTTGATGAGGCCCATCGCGATGCCCGCGACGGGGGCGCGGATCGGGACGCCGGCGTCCATGAGGGCGAGGGTGCCGCCGCACACGGTGGCCATCGAGCTCGAGCCGTTCGACTCGGTGATCTCGCTCACGATGCGGATCGTGTACGGGAACTGCTCGTTGGTGGGCATCATGCGGACGAGCGCGCGCTCCGCGAGGTTGCCGTGGCCGATCTCTCGGCGGCCCGGTCCGCGGAGGGGCTTCACCTCACCGACCGAGTAGGGCGGGAAGTTGTAGTGAAGCAGGAAGCGCTTCCACCGCTCACCGGTGAGGGCGTCGATCTTCTGCTCGTCCTGCGAGGTGCCGAGGGTGGCGGTGACGATTCCCTGCGTCTCGCCGCGGGTGAAGAGGGCCGAGCCGTGCACGCGCGGGAGCCAGCCCACCTCCGACGAGATGGGGCGCACGGTGACGGTGTCGCGGCCGTCGATGCGCACGAGCTCGTTCACGATCATCGAGCGCATCGTGAACGCCTGGAGGTCGTGGAACGCCTCCTTGATCATCTTCTCTTCGCCGGGGAACTCCGCGAGGAGCGTCTCGACGGTGAGCTTCTGGAGCGCCTTGAAGCGGCCGTAGCGCTCGATCTTGACGCGCGTGCGGCAGCCCTCGACGAGGCCCGCAGCGGCGACTTCGCGGACGCGGTTCACGATCGCCTCGGGCGGGCGCTTGGTCACGAAGGTGCGCTTCGTCTTGCCGATCGCCTCGCGGAGCCGCTCCTGAAGATCGATGAGGGGCTGCACGCTCTGGTGAGCGAACATGAGGGCCTCGATGAGGTCCTCCTCGGGGATCTCGTCGGCGCCGCCCTCGACCATCACGATGGCGTCACGGCTCGCGGCCACGACGATGTCGAGGTCGCTCTTCTCGATCTGCTCGAAGGTCGGGAAGGCGATGAACTTGCCGTCGATGCGGCCCACGCGGACGCCCGCGATGGGGCCCGACCAGGGGATGTCGGAGACGTGGAGGGCCGCGCTCGCGCCGGTGAGGGCGAGCACGTCGGAGGGGTTCACCTTGTCGACGGAGAGCACCGTCGCGGTGACCTGCGTCTCGCAGCGGTAGCCGTCCGGAAAGAGCGGGCGGCACGGGCGGTCGATGAGGCGCGACGTGAGGATCTCCTCGTCGCGGAGGCGGCCCTCGCGCTTGAAGAAGCCGCCGGGGATCTTGCCCGCCGCGAAGGTCTTCTCGATGTAGTCGCAGCTCAGGGGGAAGAAGTCGATGCCCGGGCGCTCCTCGGCGTTTCCGCACACGGTGACGAGGAGCATCGTGTCGCCGATCGACACGAGGATCGAGCCGTGGGCCTGCTTCGCGAGCCTGCCTGTCTCGAGGGTGATGGTGACGGAACCGATCTCGACGCTCTCACGGATGATGGACATGGAGGCTCCTGCGCGTTGCGCTCGTCAGGGACGTTGCGAAATGGCGCGCGTCGCGTGGCGACATCGGGAGTCGTGCCGTCGATCGGTGTCCTCGGTTCCTGGGCACGTGCGTTGGCATCGTGCGCACGAAGCGAAGACCGGAGCGACGGCTGTGAGCGTGGTGTCGCGTGGCGCTCGCGCGGAGAAACGTGTCGATGCGCGAACGCCCTGCCTTTGCGGGGCAGGGCGTTCAGCGTGTCACTTGCGGAGGTTGAGCTCGCCGATGACCTTGCGGTACGCGGCGACGTCCTTCGACTTGAGGTACTCGAGGAGGCGGCGGCGCTGGCCGACGAGCTTGAGCAGGCCGCGGCGAGAGTGGTGATCCTTCTTGTGGGTCTCGAAGTGACCCGTGAGCTGCGCGATGCGCGCGCTCAGCAGGGCGATCTGCACCTGCGGCGATCCGGTGTCGGAATCGCTCGTGCGGAACTTCTCGATGATCTCGGCCTTCTTCACGGAATGGAGCGACATGGGGGTCTCTTCTGGTCCTCTTCGAAAATTGGCGGCGGAGTATGTTCGATCCGCGCCGGGTGTCAATCGCGATCCAGTTGTGGTAGTGGGCGCTCACGCCCGCGGTAGGGCGGAGCGGTTTCTACAAGAACGCCGCCGTCTGGTCTATACCCACGCCGCGGTGCAGGGCGGTCGTCGTCGCTTCGACGACTGGCTTCGCCTGCCTGTCACCCACTACGAGCGCCGAGCATGTTCGAAGGACTCCAACGTTATTCGCAGACCCTCTTCATGGTCATCCTGCTGGCCACGGTCGTCGCGTTCGGGCTTAGCTGGGGTCCAGGGGCCCGCGGCTGCTCTGAAGGCTCGGTCGCGGTCAAGCATGTGGCCCGGGTCTATGGTCGGACCATCACCGAGACCGAGTACACGTCGACGTACTCCGTGCTGCGCCGCATCGGGCAGCGCGATGAGGAGAACCCCGTCATCAGCGGCGCGATCCGTCAGGGCGCGCTCGACGGGCTCATCGAGCGTGAGCTCCTCGCGCGCGAGGCCGAGCGACTCGGGTTCCGCGTCACCGACGACGACGTGAACGCCGAGTTCCGTCGGTGTCGCTTCTACCTCTCGGTGGGCAACGGCGCCGAGACCGCCGTGGGTGTGCAGTCGGGGCCCATCTCGCCGATGGTGATCTCGCCGCGCGCGTGCAGCGAGAACAACACCACGACGTTCTCGTACGAGGCCTTCGAGCGCCTCTCGCGCCGCATGTTCGTGCGCACTGTGCCCGACCTCCGCGAGTCGACGCGCCGCGAGATGCTCGCCCAGCGCATGCGCGAGGTGATCGCCTCGTCGGCGCAGCTCTCCGACGAGGAGCTCTGGCGCGACTACCAGCGCACGCACGACCAGATGGCGGTGAAGTACCTCCGCTTCTCGCTGGGCTTCTACCGCGACCTCGTTCGCGACGACGACGCGCAGGCCGTGTCGGACTGGGCCGCGCAGCACTCCGAGGAGATCAACCGCATGTACGAGCGCCGCAGGGACACCCTGCGCGGGCTCCAGCGCGAGCTGCGCGTGCGGCACATCCTCCTGAGCTTCCCCGACGGGGCGACGGACGCGCAGAAGGCCGAGACGCGCGCGAAGGCGGCGGCGGTGCGCGTGCGCCTCGTGGGCGGCGAAGACTTCGTGCGCCTCGCGCGGCTCTACTCGGGCGACCCCGGGAGCTGGCGCGCGGGCGGCGACATGGGCTGGCAGTCGCACGAGGCCCAGCAGCGCCTCGTGGAGCCCTTCCGCAACGCGATGACGGCCCTCGCCGTGAACGCGATCTCCGAGCCCGTCGAGACCGAGTATGGCGTGCACATCATCCAGGTGACCGGCGCCCGCGAGGGTGACGTGCCCGAGGCCGATGCGAAGCGCGACATCGCCCGCACGCTCTACCGCGAAGCCCGCGCGGCCGAACTCAACGCCGAGGCCGCCCGCGCGATCCTCGCCCGCATCCGCGGCGGTGCCGACATCGCCACGGTGGCCCGCGAGGCCCGCGAGGCCGCCCTGCGCGAGTTCTATCGCGGAGAGGTCCCCGCGCCGCAGACGCTCCTCCCCAACGTGACGCTCGCCGCGGTCGAGCGCAGCGACCTCGACGCGCCGGAGCTCAAGGAGAGCGAGCAGTTCAGCCGCAACGGCATGGTGCTCGCCGACGTCGACCGCCCCGACGTGCTCACGCAGGCTGCGTTTCAGCTCACCGACGCGGCGCCCCTCACCGCGGCGCCCGTGAAGGTCGGCGACGACTGGTTCCTCATGCGCTTCAAGGACGGCAGCCGCACCACCGCGACGCGCGAGGAGTTCGCCCGTCAGCGTCAGGAGCAGCTCAGCCAGACCTCTTCGCTCGCCGCGCGTCAGCGCCAGGCGCTGGTGGTCTACATCGCCCGCCTCCGCGCCGACGCCGAGCACGCCGGACAGGTCCGCCTCGGCAACTCCGAGCGCATCCGCCCGCCCGCGCCGAACGCCAACGGCGAGGCGCCCGCCGACGACGACCAGAACTGATCGCCTCCCTCCCGCTCCTTCTTCTCTCCCCTCAGAAATCTCTTCGGCGCGCGACGTTCTCGACGAGAAACTGTCGCGCGCGCAGCGTCCACGCGACGACGCGCTCGGGCTCGTTGACGAGGTGCGTCTGCCCCGCGAGCGGCAGGAACTCGAAGCGCCTCCCCGCGCGGTAGAGCGCGTCGGTGAGGCGCAGCGTGTTGTTGAGGTACACGTTGTCGTCGGCGGTCCCGTGCACGACGAGGAGCGGTCGTCGGAGCGTCGGCGCGTGGGGCAGGAGCGAGGCGCGGTCGTACGCGTCAGCGTGCTCGTCGACGAGGCCGAGGTAGCGCTCGGTGTAACAGGTGTCGTACTCGCGCCAGTCGGTCACAGGTGCGCCCGCGACGGCGGCGTGAAAGACGTCGGGGCGCTCGATCACCGCACGCGCCGAGAGGTATCCGCCGAAGGACCAGCCCATGACGCCCACGCGGTCGAGGTCGAGGGAGCGATCCGCGGCGCCGAGCGCTTGCAGCGCGGCGACCTCGTCTTCGAGGGGGATGTCTCCGAGGCGGAGGTGGAGGCTGCGCTCCCAGGCGCGTCCGCGGTCGATGGTTCCGCGGCCGTCGGCGATGACGACGACGAAGCCCTGGTCGGCGAACCACTG
>JBPOHC010000778.1:0-2657 GCA_052035985.1 Myxococcota bacterium
GGAAGTGCGCGCTCACCTCGAAGGCGCCCCAGAGATAGACCGCGCGCCACCGACCTCCGACGTGCTCCTGCGCCATGTCAGCCAGCCGGTGCCCGCGCCACAGGTGGGCCGCCGCGGGGAGCAGCGCCACGAGGGCCGCGAGCAGGAGAAAGAGCGAGAATCGCGGCGGGCGCACGTCGGGGTCGAGGAGCACCTCGCAGGCGCGTCCGCTCGTGCAGGACGCGGGGCCGAAGTGGCTCGCCGGGTCGCGGCGAGCCTGCATCACCACCAGAGGCGCGTGTCCCGTCTTGCCGATCGCGGCGATCCAGACGGGAGGCGGCGGAAGGATGTCGGTCAGCAGCGCCGGCTTCGGCGCCGTCGCCTGGGCGTGCTGCGCGGTCGCGCGCATCGGCGCGTACTCCACCAGGTACGTCAGGTTCTGTGTGATGGCGAAGGCCGCGGCGTTGTGCACGCCCTCGGCGGCGGAGTTCGCGAACGCGAGGTGGTGATGGGTGTGGCCCCGGCCCTCGTCGTTGAGCTCCTGGTCGGGCGCGAGGAGGTCCGTACCGAGAAAGGGATAGGGCGTGATGACGAAGGTCCCCACCGTGTCGCCCAGAAACTCGGGGTGCAGAAAGTACTGGTCGCTCTGGAGGATGAACAGGCGGATGTTGGGCGCCACGTCGTGAATGCGCCGCGCGAGAAAGACCACGTCTTCGGCGTCGGTGGCTTTGATCCCGAGGTAGTGCACGCCCTCGTGCGAGACCTCGGCGAGCATCTGCCCGAGCCCCACGTCTTGCGAGATGAGCGTGCGGATCTGCACCCGCTCGCCCCGCGCATCGTCGTCTGCCGTCGTGGGGTCGAGCGCCGTGTTGCGCGCGCCGAACCCCGTGAGGCTCTCGCCGACGCCGTCCCCTCGCCGCTCTCGGGCCTGGATTGCGTATGCCTCCCGCACCTCCCCGATGTGGTGCGGAAAGGTCAGCAGCACCTCGGGTCGATACAGCCTCGCGCCGTCGACCCACTCCGCGGGGTGCTCCGCGTCATCGAGGGAAACGTCGCCGTATCCGGTGCCAGACTCGACCAGCATCGCGACGCGCGGGAGCGTCGTGCCCTGGGGCACCACGCCGTGCTCACGCACGAGGTATTCGTAGAAGCACTGCTCCAGCTCGCGATCGAGCACGGTCGTCGAGGCAACCTGGAGCCCACCCGAGCCCGCGCTTTCGGGGATGTTGTGCAGGTACGTGGCCGCGTCGCTGCCGGTGGCCGACCCGTTCACGACGAGGTAGCCGCCGGGGAGCGGCCTTGCGACGATCATGTCTCGGAGCGTCCGCGCGGAGCCCGAGTAGGTCGGCCCCACTACGGGCGTGCGCAGGGCGCGCAGGGCGGAATCGCGCGCGATCGCGCACTGCGCCCGGTGGAAGGTCACCCGGTCGGGGCCTTCGATCGGGTGCTCGGGCACGAACAAGATCACGAGCGCGGCGCCGTTCAGGGGTCTTCGGAGCACCGCCACGCCCACGTTGCCGAGACGCGCGCGGACGCTTGCGCCCTGCAGAACAAAGGGCTCCGTCGTGTCGTCGACCGCCGCCCACGCCTCGTGTACGCGGTGATACCCCGCGTGCTCGGCGGCGACCACCACGGCGTCATGCACGGCGTCCCAATCGTCGCGAAGGTGTCGGTCGCGAGGGTCAGGCACGAACGCGAGGAGGAACCGCGCCCCTCCCAATTCGGCCTCGCCCCCGACGAGCCCGAGAAGTGACCCGCGCCACGACGTCGGATAGCGATCGGCATCGCCGCACTCGCCCGAGTCACGGTCGGGGACGAGGTTCGACGTGTCGTCAACGAGGGAGCGCGCGACGCGCACGAGGTCGGCCGCGCGCGCCTGCACCGCGGGCGATGGCGGATCGGCCCACGCCCGCCTCGCCGCGAAGCCAGACAGCACCCAGAGCACGCTCAGCGCGCCGACCCACGCGCGAATCCAACGGACGCGATCCATCACGACGCTCCCCGCACCGGTCCCCGCGGGTCAGCCCGCGGAGAGGTGCCCCTCCAACCCGCGCACCGTGCTCCCCAGTGTGAGTGCCGGCGTTTGGACTGTCGGATCTCCCATTGTCGTAACGAATCGGGCGCAGCGCATCAATCGATTTGTGCATGGATCGCCCCGGTGTCCCGCCACCCTGCATGTTGGGTAAGGCCCCTCGCCCGGTGGTCGTGGTGCCCCGCTCGTGGCGAACACGAGCTGACGGTCACGTCCTGGGAGCCACCTGGGCGCGGCGGCCCGCGCCACGAAGAACTCTCGCTACCCCGGATCGGGCAGGGCGCACGTCAACTCGAGGTCTGACTCGCAAGCTCGTTGCGCCGCGAGCAACCGCACCTGCCGGTGGTACTGTCCTCCGGGTCCGCCCCCTCCGACAGGCCCCGTCGCATGTCCTTGCGGCGGCCGCCCTTCTCCCGAAGCCCTTCAGCCTGGGCGAACTGCTCGGCGCGATCGAGCACGCAAGGGGGCAAGGCCGATCTCCTCCCTCGCGTGACGACACAGCCTCGCATGGGGTCAGAGCGCGTCTTCCGCACCCTGAACGTCCGCACCGTACGTTGTCGAAAAGTTGCGCCCCCCGGGCGGAATGCGGCAGTGCCGCTTCGTGAAGCCATCGTCAAGTTTTCGGCGCCCGTCCTCGGCCGCAGCC
>JBPOHC010000728.1:0-7437 GCA_052035985.1 Myxococcota bacterium
GACGGCCACGGAGTCGTTCCTCGCTCGCGTGAGCTCGGACCCGAGCATGGTGGTGGAGTACCACCTCAAGAACGATCAGCGCATGGCGCGACACCTCGCGCGCGCCCTCCGCGGCTGGGACGTTCGCAACGGACAGGTCACCGGCATCGACGCGACGACCTTCGTGCCCGCGGTGAACGAGTACGCCATCGGCGTCAACAGCCTCTCCACGGTGGCCCTCCAGAACCCGCAGCAGGCCGCCGCGGTGGGAGGTCTCCCGCTCTATCAAGCTCGGAGCGCGACCTATCTCCGGCAGCTCCAGGGGCTCTCGATGCGCATCCAGTCGGGCGACCGCTTCACCCGCTCGGAGCTCAACGTCATGCGCATGCGCATGGGATGGACCGTGCAGGGCTCCCCCGACGCGGCGAACCGCGCCTACAACGAGCTCGTTCAGTCGTACAACGCCCTCCGCTGAGCACCACGGACAGCCTGTGACCGCGCTCGCCCCGCGGTGATTGACGCCCGCGCGAGGGAGGTGCATTCCTCGTCACGGGCTTTCAGAGGGTCGCTCGCACACTCCGCGCGAGTGCCCCGTCGCTCGGCATCTCCTTCAGAACTGGTAACGGTCATGAGCATCTCGTCGCTCCGTCGCACCGCGCTCGCGGCCCTGGCCCTCGTCTGGGTCGCGGCCTGCACCAGCGATCGCATCCCCGCGGGACAGTGTGAGTTCGACTCCGAGTGCGCCTCGGGGCAGGTCTGCGCCGGTCGCACGTGCCGCGCGCAATGCGCCACCGACGCCGACTGCGGGAGCGGCCAGCGCTGCGTCTCCGCGGATCGTCCCGGCTCGATGGCCTGCGTCTCTCCGCCGGTCGGCGCGCCCGCGTGCGTTCGTGACAGCGACTGCGCCGACGGCCAGGCGTGCCTCGACGGCCTCTGCCGCCCGCATTGTCAGACCAACTACGACTGTCAGGTGGTGAACCCGCTCGCGATCTGCACCGAGGGGCGCTGCGTTCCCCAGTGCACCGTCGGGCGCGCGGACTGTGACGGCGTGATGCCCAACGGCTGCGAGGTCGACACGCGCAGCGACGTCCGCAACTGCTCGGCGTGTGGGCGCGCGTGCCCCGCGGGCGAGGTCTGCTCTGCGGGCGCGTGCCGCTCGGTGTGTGCATCCGACGAGACCAACTGCGCGGGCTCGTGCCTCCGCGTCGCCACCGACCTCTCGAACTGCGGACGCTGCGGCAACGTGTGCCCCATGCCCGCCAACGCCACGGCGACGTGTGCGGCTGGCGCCTGCGGCTACACGTGCTCCGCGGGCTTCGGTGACTGCGACGGCATGGCCGCCAACGGCTGCGAGACCGCGCTCGACTCCGCGGATCACTGCGGCGCGTGCGACACGCGCTGCTCCGGCGCGACGCCGCTGTGCACGCCCGGCGAGGGCGGACGCCGTAGCTGCACCGCGACGCCCTGCGCGGGCTCCGTGTGCTCGGGCGCGTGCGTCGACACGCAGACCGACGTGATGAACTGCGGCGCGTGTGGAACCGCGTGCCCCGCGGGCTCCCACTCCGCCGCGCGCTGCGAGGCCGGGCGATGCGCCCTGCGCTGCGACGACGTCACGCGCTACCGCGACTGCGACGGGATGGCCTCCAACGGCTGCGAGGCCGAGCTCCCCATCGACCCGATGAACTGCGGCGCCTGCGGGACGCGCTGTTCGGGCGGCGCCAACGCCACCGGACAGTGCGTCACCATGGCCTGCCGGCTCGTGTGCAACACGGGCTTCGGAGACTGTGACGGCGTGGCCTCCAACGGCTGCGAGGCGGCCACCACCACCGATGCGACCAACTGCGGCATGTGCGGCCGCGCGTGCTCGGCCCCTTCGAACGCGCGCGCCACCTGCGCCGCCGGAGCGTGTGGGTTCGCGTGTACGACGGGCTTCGCCGACTGCGACATGAGCGCGACGACGGGCTGCGAGGTCAACACCCAGTCTGATCGCGCCAACTGCGGCGCGTGCGGACGCGCCTGCGCCGCGGGCGAGGTGTGCTCCGCGGGCGTGTGCGCGTCGTCGTGTCCGGCGGGCATCACCAACTGCACGGGCTCGTGCGCCGACCTCAACACCTCGGTGAGCCACTGCGGCATGTGCGGACGCGCGTGCCCCTCGCCCGCCAACGCGGTGGCCTCGTGCGCCGCGGGGCGCTGCGCGTTCACGTGCAACACGGGCTTCGGCGACTGCGACGGCAACGCCGCCAACGGCTGCGAGACGAGCCTCCAGAGCACGCCCACGAGCTGCGGACGCTGCGGCAACGCGTGCTCCCTCGCGAACGCGACGGCGGGGTGCTCCTCGGGCGCGTGCGCCATTGCGAGCTGCAACGCGGGCTTCGCCAACTGCGACGCGATGACCGCCAACGGCTGCGAGGTCAACCTCACCAACACCGTGACGAGCTGCGGCGCCTGCGGACGCGCGTGCTCGCTCGCCAACGCCACCTCGACCTGCGCCGCGGGCGTGTGCGCCATCGCGCGCTGCAACGCGGGCTTCGCCGACTGCAACCGCGACCCCTCCGACGGCTGCGAGGTCAACACCACGACGAGCACCGCGAACTGCGGCGGCTGCGGCATGGCGTGCAGCGCCGCGGGCGGAGCGCCGATGTGCGCCGCGGGCGTGTGCTCGATCACGTGCTCCACGGGCCGCGGCAACTGCAACATGAACGCGACCGACGGCTGCGAGGTCGACACCACCTCCGCGGTCTCGAACTGCGGCGCCTGCGGGCGCACCTGCACCGTCGCCAACGCCTCGCCCGCCTGCGTGGCGAGCGCCTGCGCCATTTCGGCCTGTACGACGGGCTTCGGTGACTGCGACGCGAACCCCGCCAACGGCTGCGAGGTCAACCTCACCAACACCGCGACGAGCTGCGGCGCCTGCGGACGCGCGTGCTCGCTCGCCAACGCCACCGCGAGCTGCGCCTCGGGCGCGTGCGCCATCGCGAGCTGCAACGCGGGCTTCGCGAACTGCGACGGCAACGCGGCCAACGGATGTGAGGTGAACCTCAACACCGATCCCACGCGCTGCGGGAGCTGCTCGACGGTCTGCAACTCCTCGGGCGGATCGGCCACCTGCGCCGCGGGCGTCTGCGGCATCACCTGCGCGTCGGGCCGCGGCAACTGCAACATGCTCGCGAGCGACGGCTGCGAGGTCGACACCAACACCACCGTCACCCACTGCGGGATGTGCGGACGCGCGTGCTCGCTCGCCAACGCCACGGCGAGCTGCGCGGCAGGCGCGTGCGCCATTTCGACTTGCAATGCGGGCTTCGCCGACTGCGATCGCAACCCCGCCAACGGCTGCGAGGTGAACCTCAACACCGACACCACGCACTGCGGAACCTGCGCCACCGTCTGCACCTCGGGTCAGGTGTGCTCCTCGGGCGCGTGCACCCTCGTCTGCGGAGCGGGCCTCACCAACTGCGGCGGACGCTGCGTGAGCCTCGCGAGCGACACTTCGAACTGCGGCACCTGCGGCGTCGTGTGCCCCGCGCGCGCGAGCGCCTCGACGACCTGCGCGAGCGGCGCCTGCGGCTTCACGTGCTCCGCGGGCTTCGCCGACTGCAACATGGGCGCGGCCGACGGCTGCGAGGTCAACACGCAGACCTCGGCCACCAACTGCGGACGCTGCGGCGCTTCGTGCAACACCACGGGCGGGACGGCCATGTGCGCCTCGGGCGTGTGCGCCATCACCTGCGCGGTCGGACGCGGCGACTGCAACGCGAGCGCGGCCGACGGCTGCGAGGTCGACACCAACACCACCGTCGCCCACTGCGGCGCGTGCGGACGCGCGTGCTCGCTCGCCAACGCCACGGCGAGCTGCGCGGCGGGCGCGTGCGCCATTTCGACTTGCAATGTGGGCTTCGCCGACTGCGACCGCAACCCCGCCAACGGCTGCGAGGTGAACATCACCAACAACGCGTCGAACTGCGGCGCCTGCGGGAGGGTGTGCTCCTTCACGAACGCCACGGCGGCCTGCACCGCGGGCACGTGCACGATTGCAGCTTGCAACGCGGGCTACGGCAACTGCGACGCCGCCGCGTCGAACGGATGCGAGACCGACACCAACACCACCGTCGCGCACTGCGGCGGCTGCGGCATGGCGTGCAGCGGCAACCACGGCCTCGCGTCGTGCTCGGGCGGCACGTGCGGCATCATCTGCCAGCGCACGGGCAGCATCGACGGCTTCTTCTACTACACGTCGCTCTGGGGCAACTGCGACGGCAACGCGCGGACGAACGGCTGCGAGACCGACCTCCTCACGGTCTCGAACTGCCAGGCTTGCGGCAACGCGTGCTCGTTCTCGAACGCCGCCCCGGCGTGCGGCCAGAACTCGGGCACGCAGTGCTACCTCGGCATGTGCAACACGGGCTTCGCGGACTGCAACGGCGCGCCCTCCGACGGCTGCGAGGTCAACACCGACAGCGACAGCCTCAACTGCGGGAGCTGCGGTCGCTCCTGCGCCCGCGAGTCGGCCGCCGCGGGCCAGCCCTTCGCGTGCCGCTCGGCGACGTGCCGCGCCGCCAACGACGTGTGCTCCGCGGCGACGCCGATCAACCTCTCGGCGGGCCGTCAGATCTGGCTCGACGGCATCACGTCTGGCGCCTCGCACGACATCGACCCCTCGTGCCGCGCGACCACCTCGCCCGACGTGTTCTTCAGCTTCACGCTCACGCAGCCCGAGCTCGTGTACGCCGACACCCTCGGCGACGGCAGCACGACGCACACCGCGCCCACGTGGGACACGGTGCTCTTCTTCGCGAACTCGTGCACGACCTCGATGCCCGCGTCGGGCGGCCCCGCGGGCACGGTCTACTGCAACGACGACGCGTCGACGCTCGGGTGCAGCACCGACGGCAACCACTCGCAGATCGCGGCGGTGCTCGCGCCGGGCACGTACTACCTCGTGCTCTCGGGCTACGGCGGCGCGTCGGGGAGGGCGCCGATCAACTTCCAGCACCTCCCGGTGGGCAACGGAACGGCGGTGAACCTCGCGTCGATGGGCATCGGCTCGTCGTACACCTTCACCAGCACCACCTCGGGCACGGGCACCCTCGCCCCCTCGGCGGCCTGCTCCGCGAGCGGTCCCGAGGTCACCTACTGGTGGCGGCAGAGCGCGACGTGCTCGGGTCGCTTCTCGCTCGTGGCGAGCACCTGCAACGCGGTGACGAACTACGACACCGTCGTGTACTACCGCAACGCCACCAGCACGACCGACGTGTGCAACGACGACGCGGGGGCCACCTCGTGCCCCGCGCGCAGCACGGCGTCGATCGCGTCGACCACGGTCTTCGGCGGCGCGGGCATCAACGCCGTCACCGTCGACGGCTACGCGTCGTCGTCGCTGGGCACCTACCAGCTCACCCTCGGCGGCTACGCGATCATCGCCACGATGGACCCCGCGCGCGGCGTGTGCCGCGACCCCCGTCGCCCCGCGCCTCCCCCGCGCACGCACGCGTCGGCGGGCGCTCCCCGTCCGCGCGGCTGAGCGCTCGCTACGCGTCTTGACCCGCGCCCCCGGGCGCGCGTAGGGTCCGCGCCCGTCGCATGGGCACCCTCCAGGCAGTCAATGGCATGAACGACCTCCTCGCGAGCGACACGCGCTCGGGCGAGGTCCCGGTTGAGCGCTGGCGCGCGCTGGAGGAGCGCTTCCGCGTGGCGTGCGAGCGCGCGGGCTTCCGCGAGGTGCGCACGCCCGTGTGCGAGTACACGGAGCTCTTTCAGCGCGGCGTCGGCGAGGTCACCGACATCGTCGAGAAGGAGATGTACTCGTTCGAAGACCGCGGCGGACGTCACATCTGCCTGCGTCCCGAGGGCACCGCGGGCGCCGTTCGCGCGGCCCTCGAACACTCCGTGCTCGAGCGCAACCCCGTCGTGCGCTGGTACTACTCCGCCGCGATGTTCCGCGCGGAGAAGCCCGCCAAGGGGCGCACGCGGCAGTTTCACCAGGTGGGCATCGAGGTGTACGGCGACCCGTCGCCCGCCGCCGACGCCGAGGTGATCGACCTCTCCGCGGGCTTCGTGCGCTCGCTCGGCATCACCGACTTCACGGTGCACGTGAACTCGATGGGCACCAAGGCCTCGCGTCAGCGCTACCGCGACGCGCTCGTGGCGCACTTCGAACCCGCGCGCGACAAGCTCTCGCCCGAGAGCGTCGCACGCCTCGCGAAGAACCCCCTCCGCGTGCTCGACTCGAAAGACCCGCGCGACATCCCCTTCAAGGAGGGCGCGCCGTCGATCATCGACTTTCTCTCGACGGAGGAGCGCGCGCACTTCGACCTCGTGTGCGGCTACCTCACGGCCCTCGGGACGCCCTTCGTCGTCGACCCCACCATCGTGCGCGGCCTCGACTACTACACCCACACGGTGTTCGAGTTCGTCGACACGTCGGGCCGCCTCGGCGCGCAGAACGCCCTCGGCGCCGGAGGCCGCTATGACGGACTCTTCCGCGAGCTCGGCGGGAGCGCGGACGTCCCCGCGGTGGGCATCGCGCTCGGCATCGAGCGGCTCCTGCTCTCGGCGCCTGAACCCGCTGCGAAGAAGCCATTTCGCGTCGCCGTCGTGGCAGCTTCGAAGACCGACGTGGGCGTTCACGTCGCCTCGCTCCGCACGGCGCGTACGCTCCGTGACGCAGGGATCGAGACGCACGTCGACACGCGCTTCGGCTCGCTCAAGAGCCAGATGAACCGCGCCAACGAGCAGCTCGGCGCCGCGGTGGTGCTGGTGATCGGCGGCAACGAGATCGCCAACGGCACCGTCACCCTGCGCGACATGGGCCTCCCCAAAGACGACCCCAACAAGCAGCGCGACGTCGCGAACGCCGAGCTCGTCGCAGAGGTGCTCCGCCTCCGCGACGCCGCGGAGACCGCACGTTGATGCAACGCCTCGCCTTCGCACTCACGGTCTCGCTCGCGCTCGTTCCCACCGCAGCGCTCGCGCAGACGTCGCCCGGTGACGCGGGCGTCGACGCGGCTGCGACCGCTGCGCCCACGGAAGCGCCCGCGCAGCCCGCGCAAGACGAGGCCGCGCAGCCCGCTCCGACGGAAGCGCCCGCGACACAAGCTGAAGCGCCCGCGCAGCCCGCGGACGAAGAAGAGACCCCGCGCCCCGCGTCGGGACGTCAGCCCACGGCCGTCGCGCCGCTCACGCCCGAGGCCCGCGCGGAGCTCGGGAGCGCCCCCGGAGACTTCACCGCGGCCACGGAGGAAGATGTCCTCCACCGCGTGCTCATTCCCCCGCTGCTGCTCGTGGAGCGGGGGAGGCAGCGCGCGACGACGGTGGTGTTCCTGCTGTTCTACAGCGATCGGCGCGGAGAGAGCTCGTCGCTGCTCATTCCGCCGTACTACCGCCACAGGTCGCCGACGGCGCAGACCGACGTGGTGTTTCCGCTCGTGTGGCACTGGCGCGGAACGCGCGACGAGGGAG
>JBPOHC010000764.1:0-15527 GCA_052035985.1 Myxococcota bacterium
GTAGCGCAGCAAGAACGACTCGATCGAGGAGTCGGGAGCCGAAGCAGGCGTCGCACGAGGCACCCGCCGATCGCTTCGCCAAATGCCGGAGAGGGGAGCGGACGTTCAGGGTGCGGAAGACGCGGTCTGACCGCGCTGCACGAAGTCGAAGTTGTGCGTCTCCTGGAGGGCGAGCTCGGCGGCCATGACGTGGTCGTCGTGCTGTCCGGCGCCGACGAGGTGCGCCGTGCGCGGCGGCGTCGTGTCGACGGGCGCGGTGTCGGTCGCGGCGTCGGTGCCGACGTCGGTCGCGGCGTCGGTGCCGGGCGTCGGGGTGGGCGTGGTGCCGTTGTCAGAGCAGGCCACGGCGGCCGCGGCGGCGGAGAGGGCGCCGAGGAGCAGGCTGCGGCGCGAGAGGTCCTTCTCGCGGTACTCGTCGAGAAGGTCACGAGACTCGATCACCTTCCCGCCGGTCTTGCGCGAGGTGACATGGGGCTTGAGCGGTCCGGCCATCGAGAGATCCTCCAGTGGAGTGAAGCGAACGCGGCGCATCGAAGCACGCTTTCTCCGCCGCGGGAAGTACGCCCCGTCGTCACCGCGCCGTCGCGCTCGCGCTCCGATCGAGCTCGTTGCACACGACGGCCACGGCGTCCTCCGCGTGGATGCTCACGGGTCCCACGGAGACGCGCCTCGCCCCGCGCGCCTCGAGGGCCGCGAGGGTGGGCGCATCAAAGCCGCTGTGATCTCCGACGAAGAACGCCACGCGCCCCGCGGCGAAGACCTCGCCACGGAGCTCCGCGCCGCCCTCTTCGAGGAGGTACAGCGCGCACGCGCCGAGGTCACCGAGCGCCGTCTCGACGCCGCCGCGCGCGACCGAAACCCCGGGCCGAACCTCGACGAAGCCGTCACCCTGTCGCGGGTCTGAGAGGGCCTTCTGCGCGAGCACCGCGAGGCTCCGCTCGTCGGGCCTCAGGAACTTCACCGCGGCCCCGTCGACCCGCAGGGTGCGCGGCGCCTCGGGGCCTCCGAGCAGCACGAGGTACACCACCGTGTCGCGTCGGAGCCCGTGCGAGACGAGCAGCGCGGCGCGCATGCAGCGGAGCAGCACGTCGAGGCGACCGCTCGTGCCCGGCAGGTCGACGAGGAGAAAGCCCGCCGACGCCGAGGCCCTCGCGCCGACGAAGACGAAGCGACGCTCGATCACCGGAGTCTCAGCGGCGAGGGGCCACGCGGATCACGACGATGCGTCCCGTCGGGGTGACGATGGTCTTCTCGTGCGTGCCGCGCGTGCGGCCGATGATGTGCGCGGCCTCGGCGAGCTCCTCTTCGGCGCGCTGGCCCTTGATGAGAAGGGCTCTGCCGCCGGGCTTCGCGAAGGGCAGTGTGATGGGCACGAGGGCCACGAGGCGACCGACGGCGCGCGCGGTGACCACGTCGAAGCGCCCGCGCTGCACCGAGAGGAGCTGCTCGGCGCGCTCGGCGAGCACGGTCACGTTGGTGAGCCCGAGCGCGGCGGCGACGGCGGTGAGGAACGCGGCCTTCTTCTGCGTCGCTTCGACGAGCGTCACGCGGAGGTCGGGCCTCGCGATGGCGATGGGGATCGCGGGGACGCCGCCGCCCGAGCCGATGTCGATGATGGGCGCGTCCGCGGGGAGATCCGCGAGGAGGGGGACGAGCGTGAGCGCGTCGAGGATGTGGCGCGTCCAGGCTTCGGCGGGGTCGGTGATGGCCGTGAGGTTCACCCGCTCGTTCATCGCGAGGAGGCGGCCGAGATAGTCTGAGAGCCGGGTGATGGCGACGTCGTCGAGCGTGACGCCGAGCTCCGCGAGTCGCGCCGCGAGGTCCGCGGGGGCAGTGATGGGCGCGGCGTCGGGGAGCTGGAGCGGCGGGCGTTCTGGGCGGTTCATCAGAGGCCGCGGAACGTAACAGACACCCACCCCCCGCGGCGGGGAATAGCGCGTCAGTCCTCTCGCGCGGCGGCGCGATTCTCCTCTCGGAGCTCCCGACCGCGGCGCACGGCGGAGTCTCTCGCGTCGTACGCGCGAACGATCTTCGCGACGAGGGGGTGTCGCACCACGTCGACGTCGGTGAAGTTCGAGAACGCGATGCCCTCGACGCCCGCGAGGAGCTGAATGGCATCGGAGAGCCCCGACTTGCGCCCGTCGGGCAGGTCGACCTGCGTGGTGTCGCCCGTGATCACGGCCTTCGAGTCGTACCCGAGGCGCGTGAGGAACATCTTCATCTGCTCCGACGTGGTGTTCTGCGCCTCGTCGAGGATGACGAACGAGTCGTTGAGCGTGCGCCCGCGCATGAACGCGAGCGGCGCCACCTCGATGCCGCCGCGCTGGATCAGGGCCTGCGCCTTGTCCATGTCCATCATGTCGTGCATCGCGTCGTAGAGGGGACGGAGGTACGGGTTGACCTTCTCCGCGAGGTCGCCGGGGAGGAACCCGAGCTTCTCGCCGGCCTCGACGGCGGGGCGCGTGAGGATGATGCGCTTGACCCTTCGCTGCGTGAGGTAGCTCACGGCCATGGCCATCGCGAGGTAGGTCTTGCCCGTGCCCGCGGGGCCGATGCCGAACACGATGTCGTGCTCGCGGATGGCCTCGATGTACTTCTTCTGCGCGATGCCCTTGGGGGCGATCACGCGGTGCCGCGCGCTCACGAGCACGACGTCGTGAAAGACGTCGCGGAGCTTCATCTCGGGGTGCTCGCGGAGCAGCCTCACGGCGCGCGCGACGTCGTTGGGGTGCACCTCGGAGCCCTCGCGGATCGACTGGCAGAGCTCGCCCACGACGCGCTCGACGAAGGCCACGTCGACGGCGTCGCCCTGGATGTGCACGTGGTTGCCGCGCTGCCCGATGGAGACCCCGGTCTCGGTCTCGAGCGTGCGGAGGTGCTCGTTTCGAGGGCCGCAGAGCGCGACGAGCACGGCCTGATCGGCGATCTCGATCTGCGCGGTCGACGGAGCGCCCTGCTTCGGGGTGGGGCTGTTGCTCTTGGTGTGATTCGTGTCGCGTTGAGACATCATCCGCTCCGGCTGGGAGAAGCGCGACGCTAGCACACGCCCCGAAGAGGGCCCGCGTTTCATGCGATGCGCTCGCGGTAACCGCGTGAGAGCCTGCGGAGTAGAGCGCTTCCGTCGGAGGCGATGGAGACGCACATGGCGAGACGCTTCGTTGTGATCGGGAACGGCGTCGCGGGCATCACCGCCGCGATGACCCTCAGAGAGAGAGACCCCCTCGCGGAGATCACCGTCATCGGCGACGAGACGCCCTACTTCTTCTCGCGCACCGCGCTGATGTACGCGTTCATGGACACCCTCGAGCGCCGCGACATGGAGCCCTTCGAACGCAAGGTCTACCGCGAGCGACGCATCGACCTCGCGCACGACCGCGTGACCGACCTCGACGCCTCCGCGCGCACCGTCACCCTCGCGTCGGGCAGGGCGATCCCCTACGACGGCCTCCTCGTCGCGACGGGATCAACGCCTCGAAGGCTCGCTGCGCCGGGCCTCGAAGACGTGACCGACGGCGTCGTGAACTTCGTCTCGATGCGCGACCTCGACGCGTGCGAGCGCCTCGCTCCCACCACGCGCGAGGCTGTGGTCGTTGGCGGCGGACTCATCGGCATCGAGCTCGTCGAGTCGCTCATGCACCACGGCATTCGCACGACCTTCCTCGTGCGCGAGCCCTGGTACTGGCCCGTGGCGCTCGCGCGCGAAGAGGGAGAGCTCATCACGGCGCACATGCGCGAGCGCGGCGTCGACGTGCGCCACGAGTCCGAGGTCGAGCGCGTGGAGCGAGACGCTTCGGGTCGTGTCTCGTCGCTGCGCACGAAGTCGGGCGAGCTGATCGCGTGTCAGATGCTCGGCGTGTGCATCGGCGTCGAGCCCGGCGTCGCGTGGCTGCGCGCGGTGAAGTCTCCGCCGTCGCTCGGGCGCGGGGTGAAGGTCGACGCGACGCTCAAGACCTCGCTCGACGGCGTGTGGTCCGCGGGAGACTGCGCCGAGATCGACCTCGGCGGCGCGCGTCCGCTCGTGGAGCAGATCTGGTACTCGGCCAAGCGTCAGGGCGCCCACGCGGCGCGCAACATGACGGGACGGCCCTCGCGCTACGAGCCGCCGACCTTCTTCAATAGCGCGAAGTTCTTCGAGGTCGAGTACACGACGGTGGGCGACCTCACGCGCGTCCCCGATGGGTCGAAGAGCGTGTTTCGAAAGCACCCGCGTCGCATCGTCACGCAGCGCGTGGTGCACCATGACGGGCGCGTGATCGGCTTCAACATGCTCGGCTCTCGCTGGGATCACACCGTGCTCTCTCGCTGGGTCGACGAGGAGCGCCCGCTCTCGTGGACGCTCGCGAACCTCCACCTCGCGCAGTTCGACGTCGAGCTCGGACGCGCCGACCTCCGCGCCATGACCGAAGAGGAGCTTCCGTTGAACGCACCGCCGCCTCGCGCCGAGCGCGCCACGCAGGGGGTCGCCTGATGCGTCGCGCTGGCCCCGCCGGATGGTTCACGCACGACGTCACGCACCGCGGCGTCACCGCGTGGGCGCTCTCGGCCATCGTGCTCGGCTTCTACTTCGGCCTCTACCTCACGGCCGAGACCAAGCAGCTCCTCACGTACCTCGGCGTGGCCGCGCCCCTCGCCGCGCCGTCGAACCTCCGCGAGCTCGCGTCGGGCGCCGCGATGCACCTGCGCTTCCCCCGCTTCGGAGCCTTCGCGCTCGTCGCCGCGGTGGGCGCGATTTCGGCTTTGATCTACGGCTATTTCGAGCGACGCGACGCGGGCGGATCGCTCGCGCCCGAGGGTCTTCGCAAGGTCCTCCGCCTCGGCGCTTCTGTGTCGGGTCTCACCGCCGCGACGCTCTATGCGTCCTACGCGTTCGCGCAGGTCCTCGAGCCCGCGGAGCATGACGGACGACACCTTCTGCCTTCGCCCGGTGTGTCGTGGTCGGCGGGGCGGCTGACCTTCTTGCTCGCGCCGCTCCTCGGCGGACTCGTCGTGAGCGTCATCAAGGCCGTCGAAGCACGGAAGCATCGTGACGCGATGATCCGCAAGCTGTCGCTCACGCTCGCGCTCGCGTGGTGCGTGGTCGTGGTGCTGCTCTACGGGACGCACGCGCTCGAACCCGCTGCGACGCCCGAGGGAGCGCGCTCCGTCGCGGCCTTCGCGCGTCGGCTCTACCTCGCGATGGATTCGAAGTGGGGCCTCTACGGGCTCGTCTACACGATGAGCGTGACGGCGGGCGGCGTGTACATGCTCGGGCGCTACCTGCACAACCGCTATCAGGTCGTTCGCACGCTCGTGGTGATGCTGGTGCAGAGCACCTTCGGCTTCTCGGTGCCGGTGCTCCTCGGGATGTTCCGTCAGCCCGAGTACTACCTCAGCTACTTCTGGCCGCTGAAGATCGACGCGTTCTATCCCGACAACATCCTCCGCGACCCGACGCCCTTCGTGCTCTGGAGCTTCCTCGGCTCGCTGCTCTTCGTTCCGCTCATGGGGGTGTTCTTCGGCAAGCGCTGGTATTGCTCGTGGGTGTGCGGCTGCGGCGGCCTCGCCAACACCGCTGGCGAGCCCTGGCGACACCTCTCGGCCAAGGGCGAGAGCGCGTGGCGCTTCGAGCGCGTCGCGATTCACACCGTGCTCGCGCTCGCGATCGTGACCACCGCGCTCGTGGTCATCTCGGCCTTCATGGGCCCCGAAGGACGCGCCACGGGCGTCTGGTGGCCCGGTCACGGCGCGGTGAGCGACTACCGCTTCGATCCCACGCGCAGCCGCGGCGTCGTCGAGTGGGCGGGACAGCTTCGGTACTACTACGGCGTCGTCGTGACCGCCGTGCTCTCGGGCGCCATCGGCGTCGGCCTCTACCCCCTCGGCGGCACGCGCCAGTGGTGCCGAAACTTCTGCCCCATGGCGGCCTTTCTGGGGCTCATCCAGAAGTTCGGCCGCTATCGGATCCGCGTGAAGGACGACATGTGCATCTCCTGCGGGATGTGCACCAAAGCCTGCGAAATGGGCATCGACGTGAGGGCCTACGCGCAGGCCAACGAGAGCTTCACCCGCGCGAGCTGCGTCGGCTGCGGCATGTGCGCAGAGGTCTGTCCGCGCGGGGTTCTGCGCCTCGAGCAGCGCTTCGCGAGCTCGCCGCAAGAGCGCCACGGGCAGCTCGTCCAGCTCCGCCTCCGCAAGGACGCGTGAAGGTCTCGGCGCCCTCCGTCGTCACGCGCAAACCGCCTCGCTTCACCCACGCCACGAGGTCCACCATGCGACGCACGCTCGCCCTCTTCGCCGCGGTCACGCTCTGCGCGACGCCCTCCTTCGCGCAGCGCCGTCGCCCCGCGCGCCCCGACGCCGGCGCCACCATCACCGACGCTGGAACCGCTTCGCCGACGGCCGATCCGTGGAGCGGCTTCGACGCGCTCCTCCGCGCGGTGGTGCGTCCGACGGGCGTCGACTACGCGGCGCTGCGAGCTCGCATCGAGGAGCTCCGCACGCTCCACGCGTGGCTCGCGACGCACGGTCCAACGACGACGCCCGAGGCGTTTCGAAGCGCGAACGCGAGGCTCGCGTACTGGCTCAACGCCTACAACGCCGCGGTGCTCCTGGGCGTGGCCGAGGCGCCCGCGTCGATGGGCAACGTGCTCGCGTACCTGCCCGACAACGGCTTCTTTCGTCGCACGCGGCGGCGCGTCGACGGCCGCGACCTCTCGCTCGACGACATCGAGAACCGCGAGGTGCGCGCGGTCTTTCACGACGCGAGGGTGCACTTCGCGCTCAACTGCGCGGCGCGGTCGTGCCCTCCGCTGCGGGCGGGCGCGTACCACGCAGACCGCGTGAGCGCGGAGCTCGACGAGCAGGCGCGGCGCTACTTCGCGGGCGACCGCGTGACCCTCGACGACGCGGCGCACACGGTCAGGGTGGTGCAGCTCTTCGAGTGGTTCCGCGACGACTTCGCGGCGCGCGTGCCGGGGCACACCCCGTCGACGGTGCAGGGGCCTCTGGGCTTCGTGCACACCTTCGCGCCCGAGGCGCTGCGGCGGCGCATCGAGGCGACGTGCGGGGCCGACGGCGCGCGCTGCACGCTCACCTTCGAACCCTACGACTGGACCTTGAATCGGGCGCGGTAGACGGGAGGAGGAGGACGGATCAGTCGAGCGCGGGCGGGGCGTCGATGGCGAGCTGCACGCGCGTGTTGGCGCCGCCCACCTGGTCGGTGACCACTGCGCGGTACGACGTGAGGTCGACGTTGATCGCGGGGTCGCCGTCGGAGCCCGTCACGTCGGAGTCCGTCGCGTGGAGCACCGCCGAGCGGTCGACGTCGCAGTGCGCGTAGCCCGTGGGGAGCGTGCCGTAGATCGTCTGGCCGTTGCAGACGACCTCGACGTGGCAGTTGAAGTCCTGCATCGAGACGGGGACGACGCGGAGCGTGCAGGGCGTACCCGCGGTGACGCCCGGGACGTTGTCGGCCTGGATCACGCGCGCCGAGCGCTCGATGGAGCGCGTGAAGCCTTCGAAGCCCGGGGCGGGCGCCGCGCGGCCCTGGCAGGCGTGCGAGACGTAGGGGCGGGGCACGGCGGCGAGCACGGGGGCCGCGGGGGCCGGGTCGTACATCGTCGCGGTGGTCATCGCCGCGCGATGGTGCCGCGGCATGAAGCGGTGCTCGCACATCGCGGTCATCAGGAGGAACGGGAGCATCAGCGCCACGCCGCCGAGGCAGCGCATGCCGAACGCGAAGCGCTGGCGATCGACCTCGCTCTCGGCGCCCGGGCGACCGCGGAGGCCGTCGAGCTCCTCCTGCGTCTCCTTGAGCTTCTGCTGGAGGCTCTCGTTCTCGGCCCTCAGCGCTTCGTTGGGATCGCGGTAACCCATCGTTCTTCTCCTACAGGGGATTGCGGGTGGATCGGAGCAAAGGAGCTTCGATGCTTATGTCACCGCAAACGCCTGCGGTGCGCAATCGCATCCCGTGCGGATTCGATGGTCGATCGGTGCGCGGGGGTTCACGCGCAGAGACGCGAAGGGCGCATCGCGTCCCTCGTTGCGAGGGGCGGTCGGCTTCGAGTACCGTCCCGCGCCGCGCGGGCGACATGACCGACGCTCTGCGCTCGAACGGAGATAGACACATGGCCCTCAGCGACCGCGTCCGACAGATCCTCTCGTGGTACGGCAGCGACAACCCCGGCACGCGCGCCAACCTCGCGCGCATGCTCAACCACGGCGCCCTCGCGGGCACCGGCAAGCTGGTGATCCTGCCGGTTGACCAGGGCTTCGAGCACGGGCCCGCGCGCTCCTTCGCGCCCAACGCCCTCGGCTACGACCCCGAGTATCACGCGCAGCTCGCCGTCGACTCGGGCTGCAACGCCTACGCGGCGCCCCTCGGCTTCATCGAGGCCGTGGCCGACAAGTTCGCGGGCGAGATCCCGCTGATCCTGAAGCTCAACAACAGCGACTCGCTCTCGAAGGGCCACGCGCCCTGCTCGGCCATCACGGGCTCCGTCGAAGACGCGCTGCGCCTCGGCTGCGCCGCCGTGGGCTACACGATCTACCCCGGCTCGACGGCGCGCAACCAGCAGTACCAGGACTTCCGCGAGATCACCCTCGAGGCCAAGCGCAAGGGCCTCGCGACGGTGCTCTGGGCGTACCCCCGCGGCGACGGGATCTCGAAGGACGGCGAGACCGCGATCGACATCGTGGCCTACGCCGCGCAGATCTCGGCGCAGCTCGGCGCGCACATCATCAAGGTCAAGCCCCCGAAGAACTTCATCGAGCAGGCCGAGGCCAAGAAGGTCTTCGAGAAGTACCAGATCCCCACGGCGACGCTCTCGGACCGCATCCGTCACGTCGTGCAGAGCGCGTTCAACGGCAAGCGCGTTGTGATCTTCTCGGGCGGCGAGGCGAAGGGCTCCGACGAGGTGCTCGCCGAGATCCGTGAGATCGCCGCGGGCGGCGGCTTCGGCGCGATCATGGGGCGCAACGCGTTCCAGCGCTCGCGGCCCGACGCGCTCAAGCTCCTCGGCGACGTGATCGCCATCTACCGCGACGCCTGATCGCGGCGACAGCTCCCCGCCCACAACATCCCCTCAGCGAGACGGATCAAGCCCCGATGGTGAAGCTCTGGTCGGTGCTCGGCGCGCTCAACGCGATGATGTCCGTCGCGATGGGCGCCTTCGGCGCGCACGGTCTCCGTTCGAGGCTCTCGGAGCGCATGCTCCAGAACTGGGAGACCGCCGCGCGCTACCAGATGTATCACGCGCTCGGCCTCCTCGGCGTCGCGTGGCTCGCGTCGCAGAAGGGCGCGCCCGCGGACCCCGCGGGCTGGTCGCTCCTCGCGGGGATCACCCTGTTTTCAGGGAGCCTCTACGTGATGGCGCTCACGGGCGTGACGAAGCTCGGCGCCATCACCCCCATCGGCGGGGTGGGGTTTCTGGTGGGCTGGGCGCTCTTCGCGCGCGCCGCCTGGCGCTGACGAAATCGACGAAGCCGCGCGACCCTTGAGACGGATCGCGCGGCCTCTTCACGTACGCGTGGGGCTGTGAGGTCGAGGGTCAGCGCGCGCGGCGCCGCCACACGATCGCGCAGAGCGCGAGCCCGATGAGTGCAAGTCCGGTGGCGTCACTGCCGCCGCCGGGGGATCCGTGATGCACGTCGCAGGAGAAGCCGCCCGTGAGCGCGCCGGGGCTCGCGACGCAGCGGCCCGTCGCGGGATCGAGGACCGGCGTGGCGCCCGAGCAGACCGGGGACACGGGGGCGTCGGTCGAAGCGTCGGTCGAAGCGTCGGTCGAAGTGCCGGTCGTGCCTGACGTGGCGGTTGCGTCGGAGGCGCCGGTGGCGCCGGGCACGCCCCGCGCGCCGGAGGCCCCAGTTGCAGGGGCGGGCGCGGCATCGATCGCCTGCGCGCTGCCCGAGGCGTCCGGTCCGGGGGCGCGCACGCAGGCGGCCCTGCCGGACGAAGGTCCGGTGACGGCCGCCCGCGACGAGCTCGACATGCTCGCCGATGCGGTCCGCGGTCTGGCCGACGATCTGGCCGCGCAGGTGGACGAGCGCTCGGACGAGCCGCTCGCGCCCTCCGATCTGCTCGATCTCGTGCAGGACCGCTTCGGGCACCTCGCGAGTGCGCTCCAGTTCATGCAGATGCCGCCGCTGGAGGCGGTGATCTCCCTGATCGCCGACAACCTGGCGCAATGGGCCGGGTCGCCGTTGGCGTTCGACGGTGGGCGTCTGCAGGCGCTGCGCGACCTGCTGGCGGCGCTCGAGGCGTATCTTCGTGTGCCAGGCGCGGCCTCCGCGTACGGGCTGGTCGAGCGTCTGGGCGACGCCGCCTGGCCGGAGCGCCCGGCGGCCGACGAGTCGGAGCCGCTCGCGCGTCGCCTGGCGGACGTGACCCTCGTGCGCTCGCGTCAGGTCGAGGCGCGCAGCGATGCGATCGATGAGGACGACCTGTCGCTGGCGCTGCCGGCCGACGCCGATCCGCAGGTGGTCGACAACCTGCTGCGCGAACTGCCGCCGCTGTCGACGGAGTTCGCCGCCTGCATCGACCGGCTGACGGTGCACGACCCCGAAGCGATCGAGGCGGCACAGCGCATCGCGCACACGCTGAAGGGCTCGGCCAACACGGTCGGAATCCGCGGCATCGCCACGCTGACCCATCAGCTCGAGGACCTGCTGCGCCTGATGGGTGCCGATGCCGACCTCGGGGGCACGTGCCCCGGCGCGCTGCACGAGCTGCTGGTCCGCGGTGCAGACTGCCTCGGTGAGATGACCGACGCCGTGGCCGGGCTCGGCCCGCCGCCGCTCGATGCCATGGTGGTCTGCCGCGACATCGCGCAGTGGATCAACCGGCTGGTGGGCGAGGAAGGCGAGGCGCCGGTGCCCGCATCGGCTGCAGCACCGCAGACCGCGGCCATGCCCGCGGTGAACGCGGCGACGCCGGCAGTGTCTGCTGCGGGCGAAGCAACTGTACCGGTGATCGGGTCATTTGTGTCCGGCGAATCGTTGGCGGGTGCTCCGGCATCTCATACGCCGGCGTCGGCGTCATCGGCGCCCGCCGAATCGGCGCTGGCCGCACTGGTCGGTGCGGTGCCAGCATCGGCCGCCCCGGCCGCCCCGGCCGCCCCGGCGGCGCAGGCGGCGCAGGCGGCGCAGGCGGCGCAGGCGCTCGACGTGCAAGAGCCGGCCACCGAGACGGGCGACACCTCGGCCCCCGGCGAGGACGAACTGCTGCGCGTGCCGGGCCGGGTCGTCGACCGCATGCTCGACCTCGCGGCCGAAGCGGCGATCCTCCTGTCCCAGGTGCAGGAGCAGGTCGCCCTGTTGAACGCGACCCGCGCGGCGTTCCGGCTGGGGACCGAGCGTCTGGGCGAGCTGTCGGGCGAGCTCGACCGGCTGGTCGACGGGCGCGGCGTGTCGCTCACGGGACGTCGGTCGCGCGGCGAGTTCGACGCGCTCGAGTTCGACGACTTCGACGAACTGCACACCGTGTCGCGCCGCATCGCCGAGTCGGCGGCCGACGAGAAGCTGATCGAGCAGCAGTTGCAGCGCCACGGATTCGGGCTGGCCGAATCCGTCGGGCATCTCGAGCGGGTGCAGACCGACCTGCGCGAGGCGGTGATGCAGTCGCGCATGATGGCCGTGTCGTCGATCGCGCCCCGTCTGCAGCGCGCGGCGCGTCAGGCCGCACGCATGATCGGCAGGCGCATCGAGCTCGCGATCGTCGGCGAACAGACCGCGGTCGATGCGCAGCTGCTGCAGCGCATCGTCGATCCCATCGCCCATCTGCTGCGCAATGCGGTCGACCATGGCATCGAGCCTGAAGAGCGTCGGATCGCCCAGGGCAAGCCGGCGACGGGGCGCATCGAACTGCGGTTCGAGCGCGACGGGGCGCTGCTGCGGGTGCACTGCACCGACGACGGCGCGGGCCTGGATCTCGACGCGATCCGGCGCAAGGCGCTGGCGCTCGGCCTGCTGGCGCACGATCAGGCGGCGACCGATGCGCAGATCGCGCGCCTGACCCTGCACCCCGGGTTCTCGACGCGCGACGCCGCCACGCAGGTCTCGGGCCGAGGCATCGGCCTGGACGTGGTCAACCGCACCGTGCAGGGGCTGCGCGGCGCGGTCGACATCACGTCCAGCCCCGGCGCCGGCACCACGGTCACGCTGGCCTTCCCCGAGCGCATGGCCACGACCGCCGTGGCCGTGTCGCGCACCCCGAGCCACGTGCTGGCCCTGTCCGTGCGCGGTGTCGAGCGGGTGCTCGCCGCGGACGGGCTCGCACCCGACGAGCGCGGCGCGCTGCGCTTCGTGCTCGAGGACGACGTGGTGCCGGCCGTGCCGCTCGATGTCGCGCTTGGCCTGCCGGCCGGCTTCTTCGCGCGCGACGTCGAGCTCGCGCGGCGCAGCGGTGCCGCCCACGCGACGGCCAGCGCCGCGCAGGTCGTGCTGCTGGTGCGGCGCGACGACGGCGAGCGGGTCGCCCTGGTCGCGCCCGATCTGGCGCAGACGCGCAACGTCGTCGTCCGCCCGTTCCCGTCGTGGATGCCGCGACGCCGGGCCATCGACGGCGCCGCCGTGCTGGGCGACGGTGCGGTCGCACCGGTCATCGACCTGCCGGCGCTGCTGGCGGGCGGCGACCCGGTGTTGGCACCCGACGTGGAACTGCCGACCGCCGGCCGCGCTGCGCCGGTGTGTCTGGTGGTCGACGATTCGGTGAGCGTGCGCCGCTCGATGCAGACCTTCCTGCAGGATCTCGGCTTCGAGGTCGATGCCGCGGGCGACGGCGTCGAGGCGCTCGCGATGATCGAGCGGCGGGTGCCCGACGTGGCCATCGTCGACCTCGAGATGCCGCGCATGAACGGCGTCGAGTTCGCGGCCGCGCTGCGCGCGCACGAGCGCACCGTCGAGGTGCCGGTGATCATGATCACGTCGCGCTATTCGGAGCGGCACCGCGCGATGGCCATCGACGCCGGCGTCGACGTCTTCCTGACCAAGCCGTACTCCGAGGACGAGCTGGCGGCGCACGTCCGGCGTTGCCTTGAACGCGGGGCGGCACTGGGCTAGCATCCCGAGACGATCACGGAGGCGGCCATGCAAGTCAGCGAAATTCTGCGCGTCAAGGGAAGCACGCTGTTCACCGTGACGCCGGACACGATGCTGTCCGACTGCGTGATGACCATGTCGGAGCACGACATCGGCTCCCTGGTCGTCATGGATCGCGGCAAGCTCGCCGGCATGCTCACCTTCCGCGAAGTCATCCGGGTGCTCGCGCGCCGACAGAAGGAACTGCGCACCGGCCCCACGCCGCCGGTGGCCGAGATCGTCGTGCGCGAGGTGATGAACGTGACGCCGACGGTGGCCACGCCGACGATGGACGTCAACGATCTGCGCCGCTCGATGATCGAGACCCACCAGCGCTATCTGCCCGTGATGGACGGCGACACGCTGCTCGGCGTGATCTCCTTTCTCGACGTGGCGCGGGCGGTGCTCGAGGAGCAGAGCTTCGAGAACCGCTTGCTCAAGGCCTACATCCGCGACTGGCCGGCCGAGGGCTGACCGGCGGTCGAGGTCCGCCTGGCATCGACGCCGAGGGCCGGAGTCGACAGTTCCGCCGAACCCGAAGCCGAAGGACCGAAGGCGACGCACACGCAAGCGTCCTTCGCGCCGTTGCACCCGGGCTGTCCCGCGCGGCCGGCCCCTGCGCGATTCGATAGAATCCGCGAATGCGCATCCTGATCAGCAACGACGACGGCTACTTCTCCCCCGGCATCGAAGCACTGGCCCGCGTCGTGTCCGGGTTCGCCGAGGTCACCGTGGTGGCGCCGGAACGCGACCGCAGCGGGGCATCGAACTCGCTGACGCTCGACCGGCCCCTGTCGGTGCGGCGGGCTGCCAACGGGTTCCTGTACCTGAACGGCACGCCCACCGACTGCGTGCACGTGGCCATCACCGGCATGCTCGATCAGCGGCCCGATCTGGTCATCTCGGGCATCAACGACGGCGCCAACATGGGCGACGACACCATCTACTCCGGCACCGTCGCGGCGGCCATGGAAGGCTTCCTGCTCGGCGTGCCCTCGATCGCGTTCTCGCTCGCACAGCGGGGCCACGCGCACCTGGACACCGCGGCGGCCATCGCCGGCGAGATGGTGCAGTCGCTCGCCCCGCGACTGATCGGTGCGCCGATGCTGCTGAACGTCAACTTCCCGGCACTGCCGCGGGCGGCGGTCCGCGGCATCCGGGTCACGCGGCTGGGCAAGCGCCACGTCGCCGAGCCGGTGATCAAGGACCAGAACCCCCGCGGCGACACCATCTACTGGATCGGCCCGGCCGGCAGCGCGAAGGAGGCGGGGCCGGGCACCGACTTCCATGCGGTGGCCGAAGGCTGGGTGTCGATCACGCCGCTCGACATCGACCTGACGGGCACCCGGCAGCTCGAGACGGTGCGCGGCTGGTTCCCGGGCTGACGTCGATGGTGACGCGCCGCACACCGCCCGATCCGGTCTCCGTGGGGGCCGCGCGCCACACGGTGCGTCCGTCCGTGCCCGAAGGGCTGGGCCTGGCGTCCGACAGCGCACGGCGGCGCATGGTCGAAGGGCTGCGCGCCATCGGCATCCGCGACGCGGACGTGCTGGCGGCGATGGAGCAGGTGCCGCGCCACCAGTTCGTCGAACCCGGACTGGCCAGCCGCGCCTACGAGGACGTGGCGCTCCCGATCGGTCATGGCCAGACGATCTCGCGCCCGAGCACGGTCGCACGCATGCTCGAGATGGCGGTGGCGTCGGTGCCGCGCGGCCAGCGGCGTACGGCCAAGGCGCTGGAAGTCGGCACCGGCTGCGGATATCAGGCCGCGGTGCTGGCTGCGCTGTTCGGCGAGGTCGTGTCGATCGCACGCGTGCGCGGGCTGCACGAGACCGCACGCACCAACCTGCGTCCGCTGCGCCTGCCCAACCTGCGCCTGGCGTTCGGCGACGGGCGGCTGGGCGCGCCGTCGTCGGCGCCGTTCGACGCGATCGTCGTCGCCGCGGCGGGCGACGCCATCCCCGACGACCTCCTGACCCAGATGCACGTGCCGGGCCGTCTGCTCGCACCGGTGGTGCGGCAGGGCGGGCAGGCGCTGCACCTCGTGGAACGCGTGTCGCGCGATTCCTGGCAACTCACCGTGCTCGACTCGGTACGCTTCGTGCCGCTTCGGGCGGGAACCGTTTGAGCGTCGGCGGTCGGGCGCGGCGACCTTCGCCGCAGACCCGGCGCGGCCGCGCCTGCATCGACGATGGACCCACACCACATGCCACAACGCACCATTGAACGGACGGGCGCCCCGCGGCGCGCGATGCTCGCCGCGTCGTTGCTGCTGCTCGCCGCCTGCGGCAGCAATCCGCCGGCGCCGGTCGAGCACCGCACCGAACCGCGCGCCGACCTGCGCACCCGGCCCGCACCCGCCGCCGCGTCCGCGGCCGCCGGCGCAGTGGCGGGTACGGCCCCTTCGCCCGCCATGGCCAACGCGCCGGACTCCGGCCCCCAGACCGCGCCCATCCGCTCGGCGGGCGTCGAAG
>JBPOHC010000280.1:0-5285 GCA_052035985.1 Myxococcota bacterium
GTAGCGCAGCAAGAACGACTCGATCGAGGAGTCGGGAGCCGAAGCAGGCGTCGCACGAGGCACCCGCCGATCGCTTCGCCAAATGCCGGAGAGGGGAGCGGACGTTCAGGGTGCGGAAGACGCGGTCAGAGCATCCTCTACGCGCTGCTTTGCCCTCACAAGCCGTGTGGCTGGTTCCTGTTCTCGCGGGACAGCGCTCTGGGGAGTCGGCTATTTCCTGGTGAACTTCTCGAGCCGCTGCCCCGCGAATCTGTGGTTGGGATTGGGCATCGCGGCGGCAGGCCTTGGCACCCTCGTCGCGTGGAAAGCGCACTACAATCAGAGCCGGCGCCGTTGGGCCCAGGAAGTCGTCGTCATCACCGGGCTTATCGCGCTCGTCCTCAGCGTCGCGCTGTCGATCCCGCTTGTGGCGCACTGCTTCTCGACGACCGTCGGAGCGATTCTCGCCGTTCCGATGGCCATTCTGATCCCGTTCGCGGTCACGTGTACCGCGAGCGACAGGATCGGGAGCTGACCGCATTTATTGCGCGGTCGACGTACGGCCCGTGACGGTCGCGGAAACGCGGAAGGCCGGGGAGCGACAGCTTCAACCGCCGAGGGCTCAAGGCCAGGCGGAGTGCGTCCGTTGAGCCTTGCATGAGACCAGAACACCCAACCGATCGGGGCGACGTCCTCGTCGTCGAAGACGAACCGCTTCTGCAGCACCTTCTCCGCCAGGCGCTCACCCGCGTGGGCTATCGAGTCACCGTCGCAGGCAACGCCTCCGAGGCCCTCGCCGAGCTCGCCTCACGCGGGCCGGTCTTCCGCGTGGCGTACGTCGATCTGTCGCTCCCGGACGTGTCCGGCGCGGTCGTGATCGCGCACATCCGAGCCGCGCACCCATCACTCCCGGTGGTCTTGTCCTCGGGGCTCGACCTGCACGCGATCCCCGCCCCTGTCCGCGCCGACGCCGCGGCGTTGCTCCTCAAGCCGTACGACTTCGACCAGCTCTTCGACGCCTTCGCGCGGGTCGCCGCCGAGCCGTCCGCGGCGCGCTGCGCGTAGCTCCGCGGCGTGGTGCGAGCCTCCGAAGGGGCGAGCGGCCCGTCGCCCCTCGCGCCCGCCCCCGCGCCGCGAGGAGCGCCTGGAGCGAGGTCTCGATCGCATCGCCAGGAGACACACCGTGTCACGCCCCTTTGTCATGGCATCCTCTCGACATCAATTCGTGGAGCGCGCCGGTGAGGCCGCACTCCCCGCGCAAGTTCACCGGCCGTTGCCCGCCGCCCACGTCTCCACGTCGCCGTCTGGGTCTGCGATGTCAGCGAGGTACCGCAGCGACGCGGTACCTGGGGACGGTCGTGCGGATCACACGGACGGGCGTCCCGGTCTGCAGCACCCGGGAGAGGAACCCGTCGAGCGACACGTCGTGGATGCGCGTGGTCTCGCCCAGGACTGCCAACGTCCAGACCTACCCCGCCTTCCTGGCCGGGGCTCCCTTCGCCGCGAGGCGCGCCCGAGACCGCGCGAGGTGCCCGGCGACGACGCGCTCGCGCACCTGCGGCGAGGCCGAGCCGTACTCCTCGGCGGCGGCCGTGGCGTCGTTCAGCACCGCGCGGTCTGCGTCCGTGATCGCTCCACCGTCGAGCCGTTCGATGACGACGCGCGCTCGGTAGCCGTGCTCCTCGAGCACCCGGCCGAGTTCCCCCGGCGCGGGGTACTCCGCGGCCTTCAGGCCGTCCGCGCGGGGCGACGAGGCGATGATGCGGCCGTCGGGGGCGGTGGTGATCTTGACGTCCATGGCTCCCTCCGAGGGTATCACTCCGGCAGCTTGCGGCGCAGGGCGTTGCGGACCCTGCGCTTGAGGTCGGCCGTCTCCTCGGGCGACCAGCCATGCCCGCGGCGGAGGTAGGCGGCGTAGAGGTCGAGGTCCATGTCGCGCTTCGAGCTGTTGCAGCTCACGCACGCGCAGACGAGGTTTCCCGACGCGTCGGCGTCACCCGTGGCGACCCCGCGCTCGAACCACGACGTCGGGACGACGTGGTCGATCGTGAGCTGCACCTCGTCCTCGACGCCGCGCCCGCAGTAGACGCAGACGTAGCCGTCGCGCGCGAGAACGAGGGGGGCGATGCGCGGCGTGCCGCTCACCGAGCGAGTTCCCCCCGCGAGTTCTCGATCGGACGCGTCGCCACGAGGCGCACCGTATCACGCCGCCTTGCCACGGCGTCCTCTCCGCGAAGGAGCGCAGGAGCCGCTGTGCTCCGTGCGTTCGAGCCCCGCGAGCGACGCCTCCACCGCCTCCACGAGGCGCGGCACGGGCTTCGGCGGAACGATCCCCGGCGCGCCCGAACGAGGGCCCACACACGGGGTCAGCGCCTCCTCGCTTGCCGCGCCGAGAGGAGCATCGAAGCGTCCGGCCCGTTGGGCGCGAGCTCCGCGAGGACACCCGCCAGAGGCCGAGCTCGACGCGAGCAGACGCACGTTTCCGCTGGGCGGGACGGTGGCGCGGTCACCGTCGGCACGCCGCGCGGAGCGCGCCCGCTTCCGCCGAACCTGCGTACTCTCGCCGGATATCCGGCGGAAGTACGAATTCGAATCCCCCTTCGCCGGCACAGCTTGACATTAGTTCAGTGCCCGGACTACCTTGCACTTCGATGCGCCTCACCTGAAACGCGCGGCTCGACTTGGAGCCGCTGCCCCTCAGTGAGACACGCGACCCCGGCGGCTTTGTCGCGGGGCAGACGTTCTGGGGAAAGGAACGCACATGAACATGGTCGCCACGACCGCGACCCGCGGCGCTTCCGCGGGCAAGCTACGGGGCCTACCCGTTGTTTTGCTGTGCCTGCTCAGCCATTGCGGCACCCCGCTGCGCAACTCGGCGACGCAAACGGCCGACGCGCTGGCCGTCGTCGCCAACGCCGGGGGACAGGCGGTGCTGGAGGGGTACTGCGCGGCGCAGATGAGCGCCATCGGCCGCTCGGGCACGCTCGAGACGGGCTCGGGGGGCGAGCAGCACTGCGTCGAACACGGCGAGCGCGCCGGTACGCCAGCCACCGAGGTGGAGCGCTCCTCGCTCGCGCAGACCCGCGCTCGATGGGCTTCCCTCATCGCGGCGCACGACGCGATGCGACGCACGCATGACGGGCTCCGACGCGCGCTCGCGTCCGGCCAGGACGGGATTCCGCTCGCCCTGGTGGGGCTCACGTGGACGTACGGCGTCGTCGCGCAGCAGGCGCACGCGTTCGGGATCGAACTCCCGCACCCCGCGGGCGACGGGGGGGCGCGATGAGCGGGCTCAGCGTCTCCGACGCGGTCGGGATCGTCACCGCCCTCTCGCAGGCGATCGTGACGCTCCTCCAGCGCCAGACCTCTCCCGAGGCCGTCGCGAAGGCGATCGAGGACATCGTCGAGCGGGCGCACGCCATCGACCGCGATGTCGACCTCGCGGCGAGAGGCCACGTACCGCAACCGGACCAGGCGACGCCGCTCCCCACCTCGGCGACCTCCTCCGAGGAGGCCCCGCGATGAGCGCGGCGATCGCCCCGGGCATCGCCCTCACGCTCTGGCACCCGAGCGGCTTGCACAAGGCCCTCGATCCGGCGACGCGCGTCCTCCTGCCGGCGGCGCGGGTCGATGCCGTCATGCTGCACGGCGCGCCGTCGCACTTCCTCGACCCCTCGGCGGGCGCGCAGCACCTGGACACGGTGGCACGCGCGCTTCGAGACCTCGTGCCCGGGGTGCGGCTCTGGGTGGGCGTCGGATGCGACGGCGTCGCGAAGCGCTTCACCACGGGCGCGTGGACCGAGGCGGACTCGATCGAGCGCCTCGCGCAGGTCGCGTCGGTCGCCCAACGCCTCGGCGCGGAGGCGCTGGTGCTCGACCCGGAGGCCGCCTGGAAGCAGCCCGCACGGAGCGACCGCGGGGCGCGCATCCGCGCGCTCGCGCGCGGCGTCGTGGACGGATTGCGGGCGCGTGTGCCGGGGCTCGCGCTCGGGCACACGGCCTTCGACCACCCGACGCTGCACAGCACCTATCCCTGGGCCGCCTGGTGCGGCGAGGGCGGATGCGACTTCGCGATGCCCCAGATCTACGCCGCCCCCATGAAGGGGATGGGCGACGGCGAGGCGCTCGACCGGCGCGCGCGGAGCCACCGCGCGTCGTGGGAGATCGCGACAAGGCAGGGCTGGATTCGCGCGGGAATGCCGGTCTACCCCTACTTCCAGGCGCATCACGTGCCCGCCGCCCAGACGGTCCGGCACGCGCTCGCGTCGGAATTCTGCGCGCTGTGGTCGGCGCCGGCGCGCATCGACGAGGACGGGACCCTCGCGCTCAAGGCCGCCTGCGAGCTGCGGCGGCGCGGGATGGGCGTGGAGGAGTTCCAACGGGCCAGCGGGCTCGTGGACGACGGCATCTGCGGGGAGAAGACGCTCGCGAAGCTGGGGATCGCCCGCTCCGCGACGGCCGTGGGGATGAGCGACGGTTGAACTCGACGTGAATCGCTGAAGGGATTCACGACCATCTGCGACGGGGCTGCGCCGTCGCTGTGAAGGCCTCGCGGACGATGCGCCGCGAGGTCGACGGGGAGGTCTTTGCCTCGCGGGGTGCGCTCCGGGGGCGGAGGTCGCGCGGCGCGCTTGCTTGCCTTGAATCGACTGAGACGACCGGAAGGAAGGAACGCGAACATCATGACAGCGTGTTTGATGCTTGGGACGTGCTAAATTAGGCGAACTATGGAGAGAAAGCCCTACCCCTCGGATTTGAGCGACGCGGCGTGGGAACTAATCCTCCCGATGGTCCACGAGGCCGAACACCATGCAGGCAAACAGCCTGTCGATCGCCGCGAGATCGTCAACGCGATCCTCTGGATCGTCCGCACGGGTGCGCAATGGCGCTACCTGCCTCATGATCTGCCGCAGTGGCGGACGGTCTACGAGTACTTCGTCAAGTGGAACCGGGATGGGACCTGGGATCGCATCGAGGCGCTGCTTCGCCCAAAAGCGCGAGAGGCAAGCGATCGGAAGCCGCATCCGACGCTCGCCATCATCGATAGCCAGACCGCGAAGACGACCGAGAGCGGAGGTCCCCGCGGCTACGATGGCAACAAGAAGATGCTGGGCCGCAAGAGGAATCTGGTGGTCGACAGCATCGGCCTTCCCATCACGCATCAACACATGCCCGCCAACGTGCATGACTCACAGCCTGCTCCTGAACTGATTCGCGAGGCGAAGCGCAAGGAGCCGACCTTGAAGGTGATGATCGGCGACAAGGCGTATCGCGGAAAGAAGATCCAGCGTGCGGCGAAGGCGGTA
>JBPOHC010000820.1:0-2104 GCA_052035985.1 Myxococcota bacterium
ACCCACCCCCGCAGCGCGCTCCCGTAGCGCGCGGTGCGCTCGAAGGCCTCGATGAGCTCGAGGTCCGCGAGCACCGCGGCGAGGTCGCGGTGGAGGTCCGCCGGGTCGGTCGCCGTCGCGCTCACAGCGAGTCTCGACAGCGGTCGCAGAGAGCGCGGTCGGCGGTCGCCCACGCGCAGCCACCAGGGCAGCGGCGATCGTCCGTGCAGCCGCAGCGCGCGCAGACCGGCGCGAGGTCGATCCCCCGCGCGTCGAGCGACGCGCGCACCCGCAGCTCTTCGGACGTCGCGACACGGAACGCGACGGTGTCCGCGCGCACCTCGACGTCTTCACCGCCGAGGTCCGTAGCGAGCTCGGCGGGCGAGACGCCGAGCGCGCGAGACTGAGCGCGGGAGACCGCCAGCCAGACGCGCTCGTCGTCGTCGAACTCGATCAGCTCGACCTCGACCCCTCGCGTCGCGGGAGGCGGCGACGTCGGCGACTCGGCGCGCCTGAGCTCCGGGGGGACGACCGCCGTCGGGGACGCGGCGCGCGCCTCGTCGAGCGAGCACCACGTGAGCGTGGCGATCTGCGAGGGCGCGCAGTCGAGCGCGAACGAGCGCGACGAGAGCACGACGCACCGCACGAAGCGGTGCCCTGCGAGCGAGACCTCGCGGACGCGCGCTCCGAAGCGCCTCCCGTCGGCGAGCGACACGATCGCGAAGCGCGCGGGCGGTGGCGGCGGAGGGGGCGTGGGGACCTGCGCGGGGCTCACGGCGTCCTCATTGAGTGAACGGTCAGGCGCAGCCCGTCGACCGAGACGGAGACCGCGGGCGAGGGCCCCGTGAGGTTCGCGGCGAGTCGCGCCCGTTCGCTCGCGTCGAGCACCACGTCGACGCGCGTGAGCTCGCCGTCGTCGCACACGCGCGCGCAGGCGCCGTCGAGGCGCCACGCGCGCACGAGCACCCGCACGCCGTAGGAGCGCCCGCGCGCCTGGCCGACGCGCCACGAGACGAGCGCGTCGCCGTCGTCGACGCCGAGCCAGCGCGCGACCGCGTCGCGCACGGCCTTGCACGCGCGGGCGAGGTTGTCGTCGTCGAGCGCGCGCGGCGCGACGCGGATCACGCGCACCTCACACGGGGGCGCGATCGGCGCGAGTCGACGCAGCACGAGCGCCACGACGTCGCGCTGCCTCGAAGCGCGCTCCGCGCCGCGGTGCCAGCTCCCCCGCTGGTTGGCCTCGGAGACGAGGCGCAGCCCCGGGATCTCCACGCGCAGCGCCGTCACGACGCGGGCCCTCGGCGACCGCGAGCCGACGAGGGCTCGAACTCGTCGTCGGACTCTCGGGCGCGCTCGACGAAGCGCGTGAAGCGTCGCTCGAAGCGCAGCGGCACCTCTCCGGTCGGACCGCCTCGCGACTTGAGCACCAGCAGATCGGTGTCGACGTCGTCGGACGCGGGGCCGTCGCAGCGTCCCTCCGAAGGGTGGAGCACCATGATGATGTCCGCGTGCGACTCGATGCCGCCGGAGCCCTTGAGGTCCTGGATGCGCGGCTTGCGGCCCGCGAGCTGTCCCGCGCGGTTGAACTGCGAGAGGACGACCACGGGGCAGCCGATCTCTCGGGCCAGCTTCTTGAGCGCGCGAGCGTTGGCGTCGATGACCTCGGCGGTGTGGGACTCGTTCATGCCGGGCGGCGGGTCGAGGATCTGCAGGTAGTCGACCACGATGAGCTCCACGGCTCCCTCCGCGGCCGCGTCGAGCGCGCCGACGCGAAGCTCGGTGACGTTCACCGAGCCCTTGTCGCAGATGCGAATCGGCAGCGACGTGAACTCCCTCGACGCGCGCTGGAGGGCCACCGCCTCGCCCTCGGTGAGGTGTGACGCGCGCACGCGCGTCGACGCGATGCCTGCGGCTGAGCACGTGAGGCGCCAGTGGAGCTCGGCGCCGTCCATCTCCTGGGAGACGAGCAGCGCGCGAAGCCCTCGGCTCGCCGCGTGGCGGAGGAGCTGCAGCGCGAACGCGGTCTTGCCGCCTCCCTGATCGGCGGCCACGACCACGAGCTCGCCGGGGAGCAGGCCCCCGCCGAGGAGTCCGACGTCGCGTTCGCGCTCGGGGGCCTGCGGAT
>JBPOHC010000192.1:0-16016 GCA_052035985.1 Myxococcota bacterium
GCTCTGAGAGCGGGAGTCCGAGCGAGCGATCGTTTCGGTAGCCGTGCGCGAAGACCACGACGGCGCGCGTCGCGGGGCTCGTCGTCGACCACCCGCGGAGCTGCGGTCCGCCGCGAGAGAGCGTCCAGGCCGTGACACGCGAAGATGGGGGCGTCGGGACCGCGTGTCGGTCGGGCGCGGTGAGCCTCCACGCGGCGTAGACGTTCGCCGCGAGCCAGAGCGCGGCGGACGCGAGGATCGCGCGGCGCAGCCAGCCGCCACGGGCGCGTGCGCCTCCGCGTTCATTCGCGTTCGAAGCGATGGGGTTCCCCGGTGTTCGCATCGGTCGTCACGACGGTAGCGCCGATCGACGCGTCGAGGGGCGGTGACCGATTCGTGAGCGCCTCTCACCGCGTCGTCTGCGCTCCGCGCGCGAGTTCTCACGCCCCTGTCGCGCGCTCGCGGGTGCATCCTTCGCGATCATGCGCCGCGCACTCCTCGCCTCGCTCGTGTTGCCGCTGTCGATCGTCGCCTCGGGCTGCGGCGGAACGACAGTCTCTTCCGACGCGTCCTTCGACCGGGAGGATGCCTCCGTCGTCGACACGTCGCCCATCGACCTGCCGCCCATCGACCTGCCGCCCGTCGACGCGCCTCGCGCCGACGTCGCGCGCGTCGACGCTTCGACCGCAGACGCCTCGGTCGACGCCTCGCACGCGTGCACTCCGCGCGATGGCGGCGCGGTTGTTCCCGTCGACTACGCGGCGCTCGCGGTCACGGCGGCAGCGAACGCGACGCTCGCGCAGCCGCTCCTGTTGCACAGCCGCGAGTGGCTCACCGCGGAGCTCACCCACGTCGACGCGACGAGCCACCTCCTCATGGACACCCTCGACCTCAGCGCGACGTGGAGCACGCGCGACACGGGGGCCGACATCTACCCCTTCTTCGCGTGGGAGGCGTACCTGCTCGACAGCGCGGTGTTCGAAGGCCCCGTGCGCGCGGTGCTCGACGCCGAACGCGCGCGAACGGTGGTCCCCGCCACGGGGAGGCTCCCCTACGACTTCGACACGCGCACGCAGATGCGCGTGCTGCGCGACGTGAACGACCCCCACTTCGGCGCCGCGGAGTACGCCAAGGACGGACTCACGCCCATCGTGGAGCTCGTCGGCCGCGGCCCCTACGCCGACCGCATGCAGGAGATCGAGCTCGACTCGTTTCAGTACGGCCGCTGGAACGCGCCCGCGGGGACGCTCCCGGTCAACAACCTCGAGGTGAGCGGCGACCACTTGCAGACGCTCCCGCGCCTCTACGCGATGACCGGCGACGCGCGCTACCTCCAGTACGCCGAGCGCATCGCGGAGCAGTACCTCGTCAACGACAGCTATCGACCGATCGACCTGCGCGACCACGGCTGCGAGATCATCGGCGGCTTCGCGCTCCTCTACGCCGTCGAGCGACAGTCGGGCTCCGCGCTCGCGCCGCGCTACGAAACACTCCTCCGCAACATGCTCGACTACATCGTCGACTACGGCCTCACGCCCGAGGGGATGATGCCCAACGCCGCGCACACCGCCACGCGCGGCCCCGTCGCGGCGCCGCGGGGGACCCTCAGCGACAACTGGGGCCAGAACTACGTGGCCTTTCTCATCTACGCGCAGCTCGCGAATCAGCCCCGCTACTTCGAGTACGTCGACCGCGCCCTGCGCAGCCTCGCGGACCCGGCCTTCGACGACTACCCCTGGCAGGAGACCAACGTCGACGGCCTCGCCGACTCGATGGAGGGCGCGATGTACCTCCTCGCCAATCGCGACGTCCCCGAGGGCGAGCGCTGGATCGACTCGCAGTCGCGCTACCTCGCCGCGCGCTACTGGGGCCCCGACAAGTACGGCGCGAACGCCAACCGCAGCGCGACCCTCTACGTGCGCGCGAAGACCCGCGGGACGTGGGTGCGACCCTGGCGCGCCGACGTCGCCTGGGGCGCCGCGCCGACCGCCGACGGCCTCGTCGTGAGCGTGCGCGCGGGCTCGGCGTGGACGGGGCGCGTGACCTTCGACGCCCCGCGATTCCGTCAGACCATGGGCTTCGCGAGCGACTACCCCCGCATGAACTATCTGCCCGCGTACTTCGTCGCCGAGCCCACGGCGCGCTACCGCGTGACCAACCTCACCGCGCGCACACCCCCCGAAGAGCGCACCGGCGCGGCCCTCATCGCGGGCTACGAGGTGACCATCCCCGCGGGCGGACGCGTCGACCTCGCCGTCGAGCTCGCGCCCTGCTCGCCCTGAAACGCCCGGTCAGATCTCGCCCGTGTGCCCCTGCGTGTCGTCGGGCTGCTGCCCCGGCGTGCCGAACACGGGCACCGGCGGGTCGTTCTGGGGCGTGGTGATCTGCATGTTGTCGGGCGGACTCTGGATCACGTTTCCGCCATCGCGCCGCGGCCGAGGCGGGTGCGAAGCGGGAGGCTGCGTCGCTGGCGGCTGCGTGACCGGAGGCTGCGTCGTCGGATCGATCGGAGGGTTGAGCGGAACGACGGGCTGCGCAGGGTGATCGAGCGTCGGGTCGTGCGGCGCGGTCCTCACCACGGGGCGCGTGACGGGCGGACGCGCGGGCCTCGCGGGCGTCGTCGGCGCGCGCTGCGCGTCGATCTCGCGCTGCGTCGCGGCGATCTCGTCGCGGATCAGCGGATCGTCGAGGAGCCGCTGCGCGTCTTGGAGGATGGGCAGCGCGCGCTCGGGGTGCCCCGCGAGTCGCTCGGTGTCGGAGGCGGCCTTGAGGCGCGTGGCGGCGTTGCGTCGGAGCTGCGTCGCGCGGGTGTTGTGGCGGTCGAGCGCGAGCACCGCGTCGGTCAGGTCTTCGACGTCTTCGCCGGTGGGCGAGTGCATGTAGCGCCCGAGCTGAAACGCGTCGTTCGAACGACGGAGCAGCGCGGCGATCTCGTCTGTGCGTCGCTGCGCGGGGAAGAGCCTGAAGGCCCACGCCGCGCTCGCCGCGATCACCACGGTCATGATCACCGACGCGGCGATGATGGCGAAGGTGCGCCCCGCTCCGCCGCGGCGAGGGATCACCGGAAACTCATCGGGGTCGCCCAGATCGACCGCAGGCGTCGAGCGCGTCGAGGCGAGCACCGAGGCGACGGAGTCTTCGCGCGGCGGGACCTCGGGGCGGCTCTCGATGGGGGCCGTGACGACGGGGAGCTCCATGCGAGGCGGGAGGTGCACCGGCGCGAGCGTGCTCTGCGAGGCGACGGCGCCGCCTCCGACGACGATCTGGGGCGCCGAGCTCCTCGCCTCGCCGCGGTGATCCGTGGGGAGCGTGACGGTGCGCACCCGCGAGACGCCCGACGACTCGACCGCCGACACCGGGAGCGCGGCGTGGCGGGCCTCGACCGCGGGCCGCGACTCGGCCGCGGGTCCCTGAGACGAGAGCGCCGGGATCGGAGACGGGCGCTCGGACGGCGGCGCCGTCTCGCGGCGAGGGAAATCCCCCTGCGCGGTGATCGCCACCGGGGCGACCGCGAAGGCGTTCATCGGGGCCGTGGGGATGATCGAGCGGACGTCGATCCCTCCCGCGCCGGCGGCCTCGCGGAGCGCACGCGCGAAGGCGTTGCCGTCGTCGTAGCGCGCGTCGGGGTTCTTCGAAAGCGACCGCATCACCACGTCCTCGAGCGACGAGGGGATCGCCAGCTCGGGGCGGTACTTCCGCATGGGTGGCGCCGTGTCGTGGATGTGCTTGAGCAGGAGCTGCATCGGCTCGTCGCTCTCGAAGGGCGTGTGCCCGGTGAAGAGCTGATAGGCGATGACCGCGAGGGAGTACACGTCGCCCCGCTGATCGACGGCCTCGCCCGACGCGCCCTCGGGAGAGATGTACCGCGCGGTGCCGAAGATCAGGCCCGTCTGCGTGACGAAGGACCCCGACCCGATGAGCGTCTTCGCGATGCCGAAGTCGAGCACCTTCGGAAACTCGGGGTCGTCGCCGCGGCGCGTGAGGATGATGTTCTCGGGCTTGAGGTCGCGGTGCACGATCCCGCGCGCGTGGGTGTACCCGACTGCGTCGGCGATCCCGCACATCACCTTCACCGCGCGGGCCGGCGTGAAGAGGCCGTCGCGCTCGAGCGCCTGGAGGAGCGTCGGCCCTTCGAGGAACTCCAGCACCAGATAGAGGTTCCCGTCGGCGAGCTGGCCGAAGAGGATCACCCGCACGATGCCCGGGTGATCGAGCTGATGCGCGATCTGCGCCTCGCGATGAAAGCGCTGGACGACGTCTTTGTTCGTCACCAGGTCGCGGTGGAGGATCTTCACCGCGACGCGGCGCCCGAGGCCCTCATCGAGGCCCTCGTACACGACGCCCATCCCCCCCGATCCGACGACGCGCTCGAGCCTGAACTGCTCGAGAATCTTCTTGCCAAGGTACGGGTCCGTGGGCGGCCCGTCGACGATCAGCGCGGCGCCGTCCACCTGGCAATACTGCGCAGGGGCTTCGTACCTCGCTGCACAGGTGGGGCACGTACGCATCGCGAATCCGTGGTTCTTTGCTGGTATCATCGGTCACGCCGCGGGGACAAGCGTTCGATGGCCCGTACGCCCGTCCGAATTGGGACGTATCAACGCCGCGGGCAAGTTCAGACTACACGCACTTTAACGCTCGCGCGCCACGATCACGCCGACGAGCCGCCCGCTCTTCTGGCCGTCGCGTCGAAACGAGTAGAAGCGTTCGGGTTCGCATCGCGTGCACCGCCGCATCGAGTCGATCGTGCGCACGCCGAGCCCTTCGAGCTGAAGCTCCACGGCGCGCCAGAGGTCGACCTTCGGCTTCGCACCGGGCGAACGAAGCACCACGGACTCGTGAGACGACGCGGCGATCTCATCCGCGACCTCGTCTCCCACTTCGAAGCAGCACGGCCCGATCGAGGGACCCACCGCGGCCACGATCCGCCTCGGGGTCCCGTCGAGCGCGCGCACGGCCTCGGCCACGATCCGCAGGGCGACGCCACGCCAGCCGGCGTGCACCGCCGCCACGTGACCCGTGACCGGCGACGCCAGCAGGATCGGGACGCAGTCCGCGACCCTCACGGCGACGGCCATCCCGGTGAAGCGCGCGATCAGCGCGTCGGCCTCGATCGCGCGAGACGCATCGGGGGAGGCGTCGGCGTCAGGGCACCACACCGCGGCGCCGTGAACCTGCGAGGTCTGGTGGAGCCTCGCCGCGTCGTAGCCCACGCGCTCGGCCAGGAGCCGGTGGTTCTCTCGCACGCGCTCGGGGTCGTCGCCCACCGCGGCGCCGAGGTTCATCGACGCGTAGGGGCCCTCGCTCACGCCGCCGAGTCGCGTCGAAAAGCCGTGCGCGAAGCCGTGCGCGCGGAGCGTCTCGCTGCACAGCACCATCGGAGGAGGCGTGTCGCTCATCGGGGCGACCACGATACCCTGTACTCCGCGTCGAGCGCTCGCGTAGAGTCGCACGCGTCGAGATGCGGCTGGTCGTCGCGCCCTTTCACCGCTTTTCATCGCTCTTCGTGTCGAACGTGTACCTCCTCGACGGAGGCGCGGGCGACCGCTGGCTCGTCGACTCGGGGCATCGGACGGAGCGCTGGCAGCTGCTTCGAGAGCTCCGCGCGACGGGGCTGCGACCGTCGGAGATCACGGGCGTTCTGCTCACGCACCGCCACTCCGATCACGCGGGGAACGCGGCCTACCTCCAGCGCGAGTTCGGGATGCGCGTGATGGCGCACCGCGCCGACGCCGAGGTGCTCGGCGGCGCCGTCGCGCGCCCCTCGATGGGTCACAAGGGGAGCCTCCTCGAGCGCGCCCTCTGCGAGGTCGAGAACCGCTTTCCCGCGAGGCTCTCCGTCGATCGCGCGCTCGAAGACGGAGACACGGTCGCGGGGCTCGAGGTGCACCTCGTCCCGGGGCACACCGACGGGTCGGTGTTCTATCGCCACGCGTCGACCCTGTGCCTCCTCACGGGCGACACGCTGCTCACCGCGCGACCGCCGCTCACGATCATCCGCGCGGTCACGCCCGCCCACGACGCGTTCTCGACAGACACCGCCCGCGCGCACGCCTCGCTCGCGGAGTTTCATCGCAAGGGCTGGCGCTACGACCACGTGCTCGCGGGCCACGGCCGCCCCATCGTGGGCGACGCGCGAGAGAGAGTGCTGAAGCACCTTCGCTGAAGGCCCGAGCGCGCGGTCACTCCGCGTTCTCGAGGACCGAGAGCACCTGACCCGTGGCGAAGCAGCCCGAGCGGAGGTTCCCGCCGGAGGGGCCACGCACGGAGTCTCCGTCAGAGCCGTCGCGCATCGCGAAGGTCGCCCCGACGTTCACCGCGACGGGCGTCGGAAACTCGAGCGTGACGTCCCGCTGCGCGCCCGGCTCGAGGGCGTCGCTCGCCTCGGCGAACAGCATCCGACAGCGCACGTCGCGGCCGAGCAGCCAGAGCTGCGCCTCGTGCCTGTGCGGCGCCGCCGTGCGACGTCCGCCGCGCGCCGCGGAGACCATCGTGACCCGCGCGGAGACCTTGCGCGCGAGCTTCGGCTCCGCGTCGAAGAGCGCGTCTCCCATGCGCGGAAAGCGCCGCGGCGCCCACGCCGACCCGGGGTGTACCGTGAGCGCCGCCGTGCCGATCGACCCCGCCTCGATGACCTTCACGGGCCTGTCGAAGATGCGCAGCGAGATGGCCTTCACGCGCCGCGTGACCGCGTATCGATCGACGATGAACAGCCGCGCGCCCTCGCGGATCACACCCCTGCGCACGCTCACCTCGGCGATGGGCGACGGCTGCGCGGGACGGTTCCAGCGGTGCATCACCGTCGCCACGAGCGGCTCGTCGGAGGCGCTCTGAACGTCTGAGAGGCCCCGGTCGAGCGCGTCGATCAGGTCGTCGAGCGCCGACGCCCACACCGCCGCCTGCCCCTCGGGAGGCCGCGCCGAGCCGCGTACGATGGTCACCGAATCGCCGTCGAAGCCCGCGTCGATGAGGGCCTCGCGGGCCTCCATCTCGGCGAGGTCGAGCTGGTCGAGATCGGTCACCTCGTCGCAGCGGTTCACGAACACCACCACCGAGCCCGCCGTGTGCTGCCGCGCGAGGACGCAGTGCGCGCGCGTGAGGGGCATCACCCCCTCAGACGCCGAGACCACGAGCAGGCAGGCGTCGACGCACGAGGTGAGCACGCCCGCGTGACGCAGGTAGCGCCGCTCGCCCACGAGGTCGACGGCGGCGTACTCGCGGTTGGGGCTCTCGACGAAGCGCGTCGCGTGCTGGATCGGCGGCGAGCGGTGGTGGAACGAAGGGACCTCGCGCTCGGGCCCCGGCGCCGCGACGGTTCGCTGACCGAAGGGCCGGGTCGCGATGCGGCGGGTGAGGGCGGCGATGAGCTCGGTCTTGCCGTGCCCCGACGCCCCGATCACAGCGATGCGAAGCCCGGGTCTGAGGACGAAGGTCTCCATCGCGGCGCAGCGTACCTGTTCCGATGCGACGGTGGAATGCGTCACACTCGCCCATCGTGAAGCCCGCCGCGCCGCCCGCAACAATCCTCGACCGCGTGTTGACCGGAGCCGCGAGCGAGCCCGAAGCGCGCCTCGTGCTGCGCGACATGGACCCCGGCGCGGCGTCGCCCGAGGCCCTCATCGAGCGGCTGCGGGCGTCGCCCTCGCTGCGATCGGCCGACCTCCGCGGCGGGCGCTTCGACGAGCCCGCCGTCGAGGCGATCGTCGCCGCCGCCGAGGCGCACCCCTCGCTCATCGACCTGCGACTCGACGGCCCCCTCACGGCCTCACAGCACGCGAGAGTCATGGCCGCCCTCGTGCGAAACCGCAACCGAAGGCCCCCCGACGAGCAGCGCCGCGCGCTCGACCTCGCGCTGAGCGCCCTCCGCGGAACGAGCTCGAATCTCGACGCTTCGCGCGATCTGGAGCGCGCCGCACGCAAGCCCGCGCCCGACGCCGCGGCGCTGGCGCAGTGCGCGGAGACGCTGCGTGCGATCGAGTCCCTCGCGCGCGACGAGCTGGCCTCGCTCGACGCCGTGCGCGAGGTGCGGCAGCTCTGCGAGCGCGTGACCGACGCCGTGCGGCAGCGCGCGCGAACGATCAAGCGGCGAGGGCGCCTCGAGCGCGTTCTGCGAGACCGCGGGAGGCTCGAAGAGACCGGCATTCGACGCGGTCGCCGAGGGGAGAGCGACGCGCCGGAGGGCGTTGCGCCCGTGGCGCTCGAAGGCGGACGCAACTGCTACGTGTGCAAGGCGAGGTATCGCGCGCTCGACGCGTTCTACGACCAGCTCTGCCCGCGTTGCGCGGAGTTCAACCGCGTGCGGCGGGAGCGCACGGCGGACCTCCGCGGTCGCGTCGCGCTGGTCACGGGCGGGCGCGTGAAGATCGGCCGGAGCATCGTGCTGAGGCTCCTGCGCGCGGGGGCGAGGGTGATCGCGACGACGCGCTTTCCCCACGACGCGTGGCGGCGCTACGCGACGGAGCCCGACTTCGAGGCGTGGCGCGACCGCCTCGAGGTCCACGGCCTCGACCTGCGCTTCCTCTCGCACGCAGAGACGTTCGCGCGCGACCTCGCAGCGCGGATCGATCACCTCGACGTGTTCATTTCGAACGCGGCGCAGACCGTCGCGCGGCCGCCCGACTGGTACGCCGAGATGACCCGCCTCGACGCGCAGGCCGCCCTCGCGCTCCCCGGCGGGATCACCGCGCGCCACGTCACCTCGTGGGCGCCCTCCGACGGGCTCACCTCGGGCGTGGCCCTCCTCGGCGACGGCCCCGCGGCGCTCGACCGCCACGCGCAGCCCATCGACGCGCGGTCGCACAACTCGTGGCGCGCGGTCGTGGGCGAGGTCTCGACGCACGAGCTCGTGAGCGTCCACGCGGTGACCACCCTCGCGCCCTTCGTGCTGCTCAACACGCTGCGTCCGCGCATGGCCCGCGGTGATGGCGTCGACCGCTTCGTGGTGCTCGTCTCCGCCGTCGAGGGGCAGTTCGAACGGCGAAACAAGACCCCGCGCCACCCGCACACCAACATGGCCAAGGCCGCGCTCAACATGCTCGCGCGCACCTCGGCGTCGGACCTCGCGCTCGACCGCATCTGGTGCTGCGCCGTCGACACGGGCTGGATCACCGACGAGAACCCGCTCCCGATGTCGCGCACGATGGCGTCGCGCGGCTTCGCGCCGCCCCTCGACGAAGACGACGGCGCGGCCCGCGTGCTCGACCCGGTGTTCAGGGTGCAGCACGGCGAGGCGCCCGCGCACGGGGTCTTTCTGAAAGACTACGCGGTCGCGCCGTGGTGAGCGCGAACGGCTTCAGACTCGATGACTTCACGATCCCGCGCGCGGGCTCCGACACCCTGCGACGGGTGCTCTCTCGCGTGTGGCCCGCGCTCGTCCGCGACCTCCGAGAGCTCCCCCGCGCCGACGGGGCGCCGAGAGACCTCTACGCGCGCGTCGTGACCCGCGTCGCGTCGCTCTGGACATCTGATCCGACCGCGGCCGTTCGGCTCGCGCGGAGGCCCACCATCGCGCCGCGCGTCCGCGTCGCCCGCGCCGACCCGTCGCGCCTCTCGCTCTCGGCCCACCACGGCCTCCTCCTCGACCTCGCCATGGAGCTCTCCGCCGCGCGCGCGTTCGGCCCTCCGCTGCGCGTGGTGAGACCTCCGTCGGGCTGGAGGCCCGTCCGCGCGCCGTCCCTCGGCGTCGAGGTGCTGCTCGACGACGCCGTCTCGTGGATCGCGTTCGAAGACGGCGCGCTCCACGTAGACGGGCGCCGCGCCGAGCTCGACGCGAGCCTTCGCACGTCGACAGGCTTCATCGTGCGCGAGGCGTGGCGAGCGATCGACGGCCGCGTCTCGCTCGCCCTCGTCGACGACAACCCCGCCGCGATGGGCGCGCTGCACCCCGACCGCGCGGGCAACGCGCTCGACCTCGGCGCGAGGACCCCCGAGGCGTGGTGCGAGGCGCTGCGGGAGGCCCTCGCGATCGTCGACGCGTACCTCCCTTCGCTCGCGCCCGAGCGCAGGCTGCTCGCGCAGGTGATCGTGCCCGTCGGGGTCGACGACGAGCGACACGACTCGTGCACGTACGAGGGCGCGCCGGGCGCCATGTACCTCTCGCTGCACCCCGACCCGGTGAAGCTCGCCGAGGCCATCGTGCACGAGTTTCAACACGACAAGCTGCACGCGCTCATGCGACTCGACGCGCTGCTCGAGAACGGTCGCGAGGAGGGGTATCGGTCTCCCGTGCGGCCAGACCCGAGGCCCCTCCGGGGGGTGCTCCTCGCGGCGCACGCGTTCATCGCCGTGGCCGAGATGTACCGCGCGATGCGCGAGGGAGGTCACCCCGCGTCGAGGCATTCCCGCTTCGAGGCGCGCGCCGAGGCCGTGCGCGTCGCCAACGTCGAGGCGCTCGCGTTGCTGCGTGAAAGCGCGAAGGTGACCGCCGTCGGACGCCAGCTCCTCGAGGAGCTCGTCGCGCGCGCGCAGACCCTCACCTGAGGTCGCCTCGATCGGAGCTTGTGGTGCGCCCGAGAGGCGCGTACGAACGCTCCCGATGCCAGTCGAATTTCGCACCGGGGACCTGTTTGCGCAGGCCGACATCCACGCCATCGCGCACGGCTGCAACGCCGCGGGCGCGATGGGCAAGGGCATCGCCGTGCACTTCAAGGAGCGCTGGCCCGCGATGTACAGCGAGTATCGGGCGCGCTGCGCCGACGGCCGCTTCAACCCCGGCGACGTGTTCGTCTGGGAGGACGCGGGCGTCACCGTCTTCAACCTCGGAACCGAGAAGCACTGGCGCACCGGCGCCACCCTCGAAGCGATCGAGCGCTCGCTCACCGAGATGACCCGCGAGGCCGAGCGCCGGAACATCTCCGCCGTCGCGATGCCCCGCATCGGCGCGGGCTACGGCGGCCTCCCGTGGGACGTCGTCCGTTCGCTCATCGAGCGCGTCGCCGCGGGCACCGCCGTGAAGCTCGTCGTGGTGAGCCTCGCGCCCCCGCCGCGCGCCTCGACCTGACCGCTCCGCGCGAGCGGTCGGAGCCGGGCTATCGGCTCGCGGCTGGCGCTCTTGACCCGGTTTCAGCGGCATGTGACAAGGCCCCGCGGCGTCCTTGCCTCATCATCATTTCTCAACATTACGAGGTCTCATGAATCGGAGCAGCTCCTGGGTCATTCTGACCGCGCTCATCGCGAGCACGGCCGCGTGTGGCGACTCGACAGGCGGCGGCGGCGGAACCCCCACCGACGACGTGACCACCCCGACGGACATCACCACCCCGACGGACGTCACCACCCCGACGGACCGCACCACGCCCACGGACAACCCGCAGCCCGCCGACGTCGTCCGCACCGACGGCGGCTCCGACGTGACCGCGACCGACGCGCCGCGCACCGACGCCGCCGTCGACGCCGGTCCGCCCTATGACCCCTGCGCCGCGTCGGCCGTCGTCGACCTCTCGGCGCGCGGCACCGTGATGGGCAACGTGCTCCGCTACACGGGCAACAACAACATGGTCGGCGCGATGGCGCCGCTCACGGCCTCGTGCACGCGCAACACCGGCCACCAGGTCGTGCTCCGCTACACGCCCCGCACCAACGCCCGCCTCCGCATCAGCACCAACAACATGGGCACCGACATGACCTTCGACACGGTCGTGTGGGCGCAGGCGAGCTGTACCGCCGCGATGGGCGACGCGGGCGCCACCTCGCTCGGCTGCGGAGACGACACCGGCACGACGCCGCGCACCTTCGCGTCGGCGTTCACCACGACCGCGGCCGCGATGATGGGCACGCCGATCTTCATCGTCGTCGCGGGCTACACCCCGGCGCTCTCGGGCCGCGCGGAGCAGGGCACGTTCGAACTCACCGTGACCGAGGTCACGACCGCGGCCGTGGGCGCCGCGTGCGACCCGATGGGCGGCACGACCATCTGCGCCATGGGCTCCACCTGCGTCACCGCGAGCGGCGCCTCCACCTGCGTCGCCGACGGCGCGCGCGGAGGCTCCTGCCGCACCGCGATGGGCTCGATGCCCTGCGACGCCGGCCTCGCGTGCTCGCTGGGCACCTGCCAGGCCTCGATCGCCGTGGGCATGCCCTGCGGCGCCGGGGTGAGCGGCGTGTGCGCCACGGGCTCGTCGTGCGTGACCTCGATGGGCGCCTCGCGCTGCACCGCCGACGGCGCAGCGGGCGCGCGCTGCCGCTCGGGCATGGGCGTGATGCCCTGCGACTCCGGCCTCACCTGCACGCTCGGCGCGTGCGTGCGCGTGATCCCCGCGGGCATGGCCTGCAGCGCGACCGACGCGACGGCCGTGTGCGCCGCGAACACCACCTGCGCCCCCATGGGGACGGGCACCTCCTGCCTGGCCGACGGCTCCGCCGCGGGCACGTTCTGCTCGATGATGACGCCCCTCTGCGCGACGGGCCTCACCTGCGACGGCACCGACAGCGACGGCGTGTGCCGCAGCGCCGGGACGATGGGCGGCGCGTGCAACGTGCAGCTCAACTCCGTGGCGTGCCCCATGAACACCGCGTGCCTCGCGTCGAGCCTCACGGCCGCGACCTGCGCGGCGACGCGCGCCGAGACCGAACCCAACAACACCGCCGCGATGCCCCAGAGCGCGATCACGACCGGCACCGCGTTCTCGGGCGCCGTCGGCGGCACCGCCGACGCGATGGACTGCTTCGCCGTGACCGTCCCCGCCAACGGCAGCGTGGTCGCGACGACGGAGACCCCCGGCCACGCGGGCTGCGCCGACAACGACACGGTGCTCACGCTCGTCAACTCGATGGGCATGCAGGTCGCCCGCAACGACGACGACCCCTCGGGCCGTCGCGGCGTCTGCTCGTACCTCACGGCGCGCATGCTCCCCGCGGGCAACTACTCGCTCTGCATCGCGCCCTTCACGTCCAGCACGATGATCGCGTCGTACACGCTCTCGATCGGCGTCTTCGGACCGTGATCGCCTGAGCGCGACGCGCTCCGCCCCCCCCTTCGCCTCCGCCCTCCCTCGCACCCCTCCCCACCCTACGCGCGACGGCATCGCGTGACACGCGCGCAACGCCGCCACGCGCGCGTCACCTCCGCGCGACGTCCAGCCGTGGCGTTCGAGCCTTCTCGCTGCGTGTTGCGCGACGCTGGCGGGGGCCTCTCCGCATGGCACCGCCTCGTCTCGGAGGCGCCACCGACCGCGCACGTCTGGCGACCTAGTGTCGGCGTCGCGGCGCAGGGCCGCACGCACGGAGCGACCATGCACGGATTCTCACTCATCAAGACGTTCACCTCGTTCGCCATGCTCGGTGCCGAGTGGGTGATGTGGGTGCTGCTCGGCCTCTCGTTCGCCTCGATCGCGGTGATGATCGAGCGATACCGATACTTCCGCACCCTCGACGACGACCTCGACGCGCTCGCCACGCGCCTCGACACGGCCCTCCGATCGGATGACCTCGAGGCGGCGAAGATCCTCCTGTCGGGTTCGAAGAGCCCCGCGGCGCTCATCGCCGCGAGCGGCGTGGCGGCCCTCGACCGCGGCGCCTCGCCCGCGAAGCACGTGATGCAGGGGATGCTCGCCCGCGTGCGGCAGCGCCTCGACCGCGGGCTCGCCTTCCTCGGAACGATCGGCAACAACGCGCCCTTCGTCGGACTCCTCGGCACGGTCATCGGGATCATCCAGGCATTCGACGCGCTCAAGCCTCCGCCAGGGCTCCGCGGCGCCGCCGCCGCCGCCGCGGCCGCGTCGGCCACCGGACGCGTCATGGGCACCATCGCCGAGGCCCTCGTCGCCACCGCGATCGGCCTCTTCGTCGCGATCCCCGCGGTGGCCGCCTACAACTACTTTCAGCGCCGCGTGAAGCTCATGCTCGCGTCGAGCGAGATGCTCACCCAGGTGGTGCTCGCCCACGCGCGCGAGCGTCGTGGTCACGGCGCCGACGCGGGCGAGGGGGCCTGAGATGGCCGGCGGGGCCTCGCAGTCCGACGACGACGACATCGTCGGCATCAACGTCACGCCCTTCGTCGACATCGCCCTCGTGCTGCTGATCATCTTCCTGGTCACGGCGAAGTACCTCGTCGCGCAGTCGATCCCGGTCGACCTCCCGCAGGCCGCGACGGGGGCCGACACCGAGGTGAGCGCGATGCTCAACGTCTCGATCGACCGCGCGGGGCAGGTCTTCGTCGACGCTCGCCCCGTCGACGACCAGGGCCTCGTCGCCGCGGCGCGCCAGCGGGCTTCACAGAGCGCCGAGGCGCGCGCGGTGATCAACGCCGACGGCGACAACTCGCACCGTCGCGTCACGCAGGTGATCGACCTCGTGCGCCAGGGCGGCATCACGCGCTTCGCGATCCAGACCGAACAACCCGCAGAATCGCCCGCGACCGCGCCATGAGCGACACGCCACGAAGCGCCGCCGAAGAGGCCGTGTTCGGGCGACGCAGCGGGGCGTCGTCGTGGGCCCTCGCGCTGACCCTCCAGATCGGCTGCGCGGTCGCCCTCCTCGCGCTCGCGAAGGCGCGCGGACCCACCGACGCGCGTCGCTTGAGCGAGACGATGGTCGAGTTCGTCGCGCCGCCTCCCCGCCGCCACGAGGCGCCCCCTCCGCCGCCCCCTGCGCCCCCTGCGCCGCCTCCTCCGCCCCGCGTGCGGCCCCGGCCCGTCGCGCGCCCGCAGCCCCCCCTCCCGACGCCCGCGCCGCCGCCCCCGACGGTGAGCGAGGCGCCTCCCGTCATGACCGCGCCGGGGCACGGCGCTGGCGAGCGCGTGGCCACCGGGCACAACACCGACTTTCGCGGTGGCAACGTCGCCCAGGGCGCGCAGGGCAACGCCCCCGAGGCGCCGCCCGCGCCGCCGACGCCGCCCGCACCGCCAGCGCAGCGGGGGCCGATTCAGCTCCCCGAGTCGGGCGACCCGCCCGAACCCGCGAGCGCGAACGCGACGCCCGAGTATCCCGCCGAGGCGCGCGCGCAGGGCGTCGAGGCGACCGTGATCGCGACGCTGGTCATCAACGAAGAGGGCCGCGTGATGCGCGTGATCATCCGTCGCGGACACCCGCTCTTCGACGAGGTCGTGCGCGCCACCCTGCTCACCTGGCGCTACACGCCAGCCCGCGTCGCCGGCGAGGCCGTCGAGGTCTACTGGAACGTGCGGGTGCCCTTCAGGCTGGAGGAACACTGAATGTCCGCCCGAGTGATCGTGAAGCGGAAGCGCGTCGCCCTGCTTCTGGTTCCCTGCGCGCTCGCCGCGCCGTCGTGGTCGTGGGCGCAGAGCGTGTCGCCCGATGCGAACGCAACGCCCGACGCGAGCGAGAACCTCCCGCCCATCGGCGATGAGAACCTCCCGCCGGTCGCGCCCGAGCCGCCACGCGCGAGCACGGGCATCGTCGGTCGCGTGCTCGATGAGAGCGTGCACGAGGGGGCCATCGAGGCGCCCGTCATCGTCGTCGAGACGGGCCGCCGCGTGCGCACCGACCTCGACGGCAACTTCGCGCTGGAGCTCCCGCCCGGAACCTACACCCTTCGAAGCTATCAGGGCGCGCTCCAGCCCGCGCGCGTCGAGAATGTCGTCGTGCGAGACGGCGCCACCACGCGCGTCGAGATCGTGCTGCGCCCCACGCCGCGCGCCCGCACGCAGGAGGTGGTCGTCACCGCGCGCGCGCAGACCGGCACCGTCGCGGGGCTCATCCAGCAGCGACGCGAGAGCGCCTCGGTCTCCGATGGCGTGAGCGCGCAGGAGATCCAGCGCTCGCCCGATCAGAACGCCGGCGACGCCATCCGTCGCGTGGTGGGCGCGAGCATCGTGGGCGGCCAGTACGCGTACGTGCGCGGCCTCGGCGGGCGCTACGTCAACGTCACGCTCAACGGGATGCCCCTCCCGTCGCTCGACCCGGACGTCCCCGGCGTCCAGCTCGACCTCTTCCCCTCCGCGCTCCTCAACAGCCTCAACATCGTCAAGACCTTCTCGCCCGACCTCCCCGGGGATTTCGCCGGGGGGCAGCTCCAGATCGCGACGCGCGACTTCCCGACGCGGCTCACGCTCAACGCGACGCTCACCCTCGGCGGCGAC
>JBPOHC010001147.1:0-11431 GCA_052035985.1 Myxococcota bacterium
CCATGGGGGTTGCGCAGCCGTCGCGGACGGATCTCCGTCGCGTCTGCGAGCCGGCGCCCTCGTGCGTCCGGTTTGTCGGTCGGGCGGGCGTCGCGCGCCGCCGAGGCAAGAAGCCCGTTCACCCCCCAGAAAAGGGAGCTGGAGTTACGATGCAACAGGCACGAAGCGTCTCCGAGTTCAGGGTTGGCGACAAGGCCGTGTATCCCGCGCAGGGAGTGGCCGAGGTCGTCAGCATCGAAGAGAGGGACATCGCGGGCGCCAGGCAGCGGTTCTATGTCCTTCGCATCCTCGACTCGGACCGCAGGATCATGGTCCCTGTGAAGAACGCCGAGAGCGTGGGCCTCCGCAGCGTCATCTGCGAAGAGGAGATCCGAGAGATCTTCGAGATCCTCCGCGAGCGCACGGTGGCCTTCGACAACCAGACCTGGAACCGCCGCTACCGCGGCTTCATGGACAAGATCAAGACCGGCAGCATCTACGACGTCGCCGAGGTGCTCCGCGATCTCTACCGCCTCAAGGCCGAGAAGTCCCTCTCCTTCGGCGAGCGCCGCATGCTCGACAACGCCCGCACCCTCGTCGTCAAGGAGCTCGCCATCGCCCTCGCCCGCACCGAAGACTCGGTCCGCGAAGAGATCGAAGCGATCTTCTCCACCAACTGACCGCGGGTCTCCACCCCCTCCCCTCCCTCCGCCTCCGCGCGCTTCACCCCCACACCAGGATCGCCGCCCCGATGAACGCCCGCGCGGATTCGCGCGCGCTTCAACCCCACGGGTGAGCGAGGCTCCGTGTTAGAGTCGCGCCCGCGTGGGGCCTTGAGCCTGAGGGCGGCGCTCCACGATCATTTCAAATCAAACCAACTTCTCTCATCCACGACAGAGTCCCAATGGCGGGAAACCAGATCGTCATCAACGTCGACATCGGCGAGACACGCGTCGCCATCATCGAGAACGGCATCGTCGCCGAGCTCCACATCGAGCGTCGAGGCGACCGCAGCGTCGTCGGCGACGTGTACCTCGGCAAGGTCACGCGCGTGCTCCCGGGCATGAACGCGGCCTTCGTCGACCTCGGCCTCGACCGCGCGGCCTTCCTCCACGTCGACGACGCGCTCCCTGACGAGGAGTTCCGCGCGGCGATGCTCGGCGACGACGACGAGCCCGAGCCCGAGGCCGAAGCCACCACCGCAGAGCCCGCGCCGGGTGCGTCGTCAGAGCCCGAGATTCCGGGCGACGAGGACCTCGACGCGAAGCCCGACTCCAAGCCCGCGCTCAAGGTCCACACGCACCGCGCGCCCAAGCCTCCGAAGCCCGCAGGCGGACGCGCGCAGCGTGACACCCGCGCGCCGAAGCCCATTCGCGACGTGCTCCGCGAGGGGCAAGAGATCGTCGTGCAGGTCTCGAAGGGCCCCATCAGCACCAAGGGCGCGCGCGTCACGTCGCACGTCTCTCTGCCCGGTCGCTACGTGGTCTACATGCCCACGGTCGATCACATGGGCGTCTCGAAGCGCATCGGCAACGAGAAGGAGCGGCGACGGCTGCGCGAGGTGATCGAGTCGCTCAAGCCCGAGAAGGGCGGGCTCATCGTGCGCACGCTCTCCGAGGGGCTCACGAAGAAGCAGCTCAAGACCGACGTCGCGTACCTCGTCCACCTCTGGGCGGACATCTGCAAGAAGCGCGAGGGCGCGCGCGCGCCGACGCTGCTCTACTCCGAGCTCGACGTCGTGCTTCGTACGGTGCGCGACATCTTCGGCCCCGAGGTCGACAAGATCATCATCGACGACAAAGACGCCCACGGCCGCCTCGTGCGCTTCGTCGAGCAGTTCATGCCCGACCGCAAAGACGACGTGGAGCTCTACACCGGCCACGAGCCCGTGTTCGACGCCTACGGGATCGAGGACGAGATCGGCCGCGCGCTCTCGCGCAAGGTGCCGCTCAAGTCGGGCGGATATCTCATCATCGACCAGGCCGAGGCGCTCACGGCCATCGACGTCAACACCGGCCGCTTCGTGGGCAAGAAGGACGTCGAAGAGACCGTCACGGCCACCAACATGGAGGCCATCGCGGAGATCGCCTACCAGTTGCGGTTGAGAAATCTCGGCGGGCTCATCGTGCTCGACCTCATCGACATGGACCGGCCGCAGAACCGCGACCGCGTCGACAAGGCCCTCGCCGAGGCGCTCAAGAACGACAAGGCCAAGACCACCGCCGTGCGCATCTCGGAGCTCGGGCTCGTCGAGATGACCCGCAAGCGCACGCGAGAGAGCCTCGGCCGCACGCTCTTCGAACCGTGCTTCTACTGCGACGGCACGGGGCAGACGTCGTCGAGGCTCACCGTCGCGTACGAGATCCTCCGGCAGATCCGCCGCGAGAAGGACGACCTCAAGGGGTACTTCATCGTCGTGAACGCCCACCCCGCCGTGGTCGACACGCTCAAGAACGAGATCCGTCAGGACCTCGACGAGGCGCAGCGGCGCTACATGCGAGAGATTCGCGTGCAGTCGAGGCCCGAGTACCACATCGAGCAGTTCGACCTCGCCGGCTCGTAGGGGAGTGTTGCCATGAACGACGACAAGCGCCGTGTCGAGGAGCGCGTCACGATCAACCAGGAGTTCGAGTCGTTCGACGCGTTCATCGACGAGTACGTCACGAACCTCTCGCGCTCGGGGGCCTTCATCAAGACGCGGACCCCGCTCCCCGTGGGCACGCGGGTGAACCTCCATTTCACCGTGCTCCACGAGGACATGGAGACCATCGAGGGCGTCGGCGAGGTCGTGCGGTCGCAGCACGATCCGCCCGGCGTGGGCGTGGTGTTCTCGGAGCTCACCCCCGAGTCGACGGCCGTGATCGAGCGGCTCCTGGCCCGACGCAGCGCGGGCTGAACCTCACACCGGAAGCGCACGCGAATGGGCATCTTCGACCGTATCACCGAGGGCATGCGCTCGGCCCTCGACCGCCCCGGCGTCGCCAACCCCGGCGCCACACTCGCCGACCGCGTCGGCCTCCGCGCGTGGACCGACGAGAACCTCCGCACGGAGCTCGAGCGCCGACGACGCGCGCGAGGGCGCAACGCCAACGGCCGCAACGCCGCCGACGACGAGCTCACGGCCATTGCGTCGGCGCGCAGAGACCGAACGCGCGACCGCTCCATCGCGAAGTGCTACGCGCTCCTCGAGCTCCCCGCGGGGTCGTCGCGGCTCGAGGTGCAGCGCGCCTATCGCTCGCTCCTGCGGCAGTATCACCCCGACCGCTACCTCGGCGACCCCGAGCAGCACGCCTCGTCGATCGCGCTCGTGACGAGCCTCACCGACGCGTACCTCGCGATCCTCGCGCACTTCGACCGCCGCTGAGCACCGCGACGTCTCCGCGCGGCGATCGCGCGGCTCAGTCGACGCGCACGTACTGGCGCTGCATGAGCTTCAGGAGCAGCTCCCACGTCTCGAGGTCGGTGAACCGCGAGCGGTCGAGGAGCGTGCTCACGCGGCCCGTGTTCCACGCGAGCTGAAAGAGCGAGAGCTCCTTCTCGTTGAGGTCTTTGAGCGGGGGGTTGAGCGGCTGCGGCACCGTGATGCGCGCGCTCGTCGACGGGAGCTGCGAGCTGATGCGTCGCACCTCGTCGAGGTGGCGCATCCCCTCCATGAGAATCGCCTCCGTCGAGAGGTTGAGCTCCTCGGCGAACTCGCGCTCGTCGGGGCCCTGCATCTCGAAGGTGCCCGTCTCCCACGTGAGCAAACGGTAGATGCTCTTGAGGGGCCCGAGCTCGGTGTTCTCGTTGATGCTCGCGAACGCGATCTGACCCTTGCGGAGGTAGAGCCTCCCCACGTCGTCGTCGTGCGTGACCACGAGCACGCCGCTCTTCTTGCTCGTCGCGAAGAGCTGCAACAGGTCGACGAGGGGCAGCTCGTCGATGGACCCCGTCATGGCCTTCACCGACGTCGAGCGCGTCGCGACGTTCTGCATCTTCGCGCGCGCCTCGGCCTCGTTCGTCGTCGAGGCCCCCGCCTGCGCGTCGATGAGCGCCACGCGGACGATGCTCGTCCCCACGAGCACGCGGTCGCCCTCCTTCAAGCGCGCGCGCTTGATCTTCTCGCCGTTGACGAAGGTGCCGTTGGTGCTCCCCAGGTCTTCGATGATGAGGGCCTCGTTGTTCCAACTGATCTTCGCGTGCTTGCGAGAGACCATGTCCTCCACGAGCACGACGTCGAGTTCGTTCGAGCGGCCGATGAAGATCTCGCGATCGGCCGCGATGGGGAACTCGCCGCCCTGGTACTTGCCCGAAATGAAGCGCAGCGCGAACTGCTTCTTCGGGACTTCCTGAGAGGACGCCATTTGTCGGTGGCGCATCGTAAAGAACCCCGCGCGTTGGGGTCAAGAAATGCCCCTCGTCCGCACAACTTCGACGCATTGACAACGGCGCGGCGACGGGGGTAGGGTCCGCGCCCCTCGCAGCCCCTGCGCTGGTCACTTCAAGGAAACGCCCGATGTACCTCGTGAGCCGCAAGATCAAGCAGAAGAAGGTCCGCAACCGCAGCGCTCGCCTGCGCGCCGCCCTCCGCCACAAGAACGCCAAGCGCATCCACCGGATGCTCAAGGACTGACCGTCGTCATCGCGTACGAGACGCTTCTCACCCCGCGTCTCGGGCGTGATACGGTCCGAGGCCCTCATGGACGCCTCACGACCGATCGACGTAGTCAGCGACTCCACCGGCGAGACCGCCGAGCGCGTGGTGCGAGCCGCGCTGCTCCAGTTCCCCGCACGCAAGACCCGCGTGCGACTCCACCAACGCGTACGAGACGCCGAGACGGCCCGCGAGGTCGTCGAGTCGGCCGCCCGCGACGGCGGCCTGGTGGTGTTCACCATCGTGTCTCCCGAGCTCCGGGAGTTCATTCACCAGCTCTGCTACGAGAAGCACGTCGAGGCCGTCGACGTGATCGGCGCGCTCCTCGGCAAGCTCTCGGGCTTTCTCGACTCCGAGCCGCTCTGCAAGCCCAGCGCGAGCCTGCCGCTCTCCGAAGAGTACTTTCGCCGCATCGAGGCCGTGGAGTTCGCCGTCAAGAACGACGACGGCAAGGAGCCGCGCAACCTCAAGAAGGCCGACCTCATCCTCGCGGGCGTGTCGCGCACTTCGAAGACCCCCCTGTCGACCTACCTCGCCAACCGCGGGATCAAGGTCGCCAACGTGCCCCTCGTGCTCGGCGTCGGCCTCCCTGAAGAGGTCAACGAGGTGCCGCAAGACCGCATCGTCGGCCTCACCATCGGCATCGATCAGCTCTGTGAGATCCGTCGCGCGCGGCTCCGTCAGCTCGGCATGCCGCCGGATACCAACTCCGGCCTCCGCGAGCACGTGCGCGAGGAGCTCGACTTCGCGCACGCGATCTTCAAGCAGCACCCCTCTTGGCCCGTGGTCGACGTGACCGGCCGCGCGATCGAAGAGACCGCGGGCATCATCGTCGAGACCCTCAAGCAGCGCGGACGCTCGCTCTTCTAAGCGATTCCCGGGCTCAGCCGCCGCGGTCTTCGTCCGACGCGCTCGGGCGACGCGAAGGCGGCCCCATGTGCGCGTCCCACATCGACGAGAGGAAGGTCGCGATCATCCCGTCGGCCACGCGGAGCCTGCGAGAGAGCTCGCGCGCGATGTTGAGCACGAGCAGGAGGTACGACTTCATGTCGCGGCGGTAGAGCCGGTCGAGGTCCTCGGCGGTGACCTTGAGGAGCATCGAGGGAGCCACCGTGCGCACCGTGGCCGAGCGCGGCTGCACGTCGACGATGGACATCTCGCCGAACCAGCTCCCCGGGCCCAGGATGGCCACGCGACCCTCGTGGCCGCCCTTCGAGAGACGCACCACCTCGAGCTCGCCCGAGAGCACCACGAACATCTCTCGCGCGTGCTCGCCCTCGCGCGTCACCTCGACGCCCGCGCTCAAAAACGCGGCGTGGAGCTCCTGCGTGAGCTGGTCGAGGGCCTCGTCGGAGAGGCCCCCGAAGAGCCCGATCTCACGGAGCTGCTCGCGGCGAGGTCGCTGAATCGGTGCGGGCGTGTCGGTCATCGGCGGCGCTGGAGTCTAGAGCCGCGCGCGCGCCGCACACAACTTCTGGCGCCGCGCGACGGTGGAAAATCATCTTCTGTACGCGCGCGCTGCGGGTACACTCCCCATCGTGCCGTCCCCTTCCATGGAGCTGCCGCGGCTCTTCGGGCCCTATGAGCTGGTGCGCCGCCTCGCGTCGGGCGCGATGGTCGACGTCTACCTCGCGCAGGCGCGCTCCGTCGCGGGCTTTCAGAAGGCCGTCGCGATCAAGATGATCCGCGTCTCGCAGAGCGACGAAGACCCCGACTTCGTGAGCCAGCTCGTCGAGGAGGCCAACATCGCCTCGCGGCTCTCGCACAAGAACGTCGTGCAGGTCATCGACCTCGGCGAGATCGACCACCAGCACTACATCGCGATGGAGTACGTCGACGGCGTCGACCTCGCGAAGCTCCTCTCGCGCCTCGGCCCGCGTCGCAGCGCGGTCTCTCCGCGCCTCGCCGCGTACATCATGCGAGAGGTCTGCGAGGGCCTCGACCACGCGCACCGCAAGGCCGACAACGCGGGCAAGCCGCTGCGCATCGTCCACCGCGACGTCACGCCGTCGAACATCCTCATCTCCTTCGCGGGCGAGGTGAAGCTCACCGACTTCGGACTCGCGAAGGCCTCGCTGCGCGCCGCCGCCACGCAGGCCGGACAGATCAAGGGCAAGTACTCGTACATGGCCCCCGAGCAGGCCAAGGGGCACGCCGTCGACGCGCGCACCGACGTCTTCGCCGCGGCCCTCGTGCTCTACGAGCTCGTGACGGGTCGCCAGGCGTACCCCGACGCGCCGCTGCCCCTCATGCTCGAGCGCATCACCCGCGCGATCTTCGAGCCCGCTGAGAAGCTCCGCGCCGACCTCCCGCCCGCGCTCGCGGACATCCTCCGACGCGCGATGTCCGCGGACCCGTCGCAGCGGCACCCCTCGGCGCGCGCGCTCGCCGACGACCTCACGGTGTTCCTCTACACGCAAGACCCGCAGCCCGAGAGCGAGCTCGCGCAGCTCCTCGAGCGCGTGTCGGACTCGGCGCGGAGCCACCTCGCGCCCCTCGGCGCGCCCCTCGTCGACGACGAGTCGAACGAGGTCACCAACCTCGAAGCGCACCGCGCGGTGAAGGCCGTCGCCACCACGCTCAACCCCGCGGTCGCCGCACGCAAGCCTCCGCCTCCCGCGCCCGCGCCGCGCTCGATTCCGCCTCCGCCGCCCAACGTCGCGCGCACGCGCCACGCGCCCGGCGGACGCCCGCAGCCACCACCCGCGGCCGATCCGCACCCCTCGGGCGGAGGCGTTCGACCCGCGCTCAAGCCCACGCAGACGCCGCCTCCGATGCCCGCCGCGTCGGGCGCTTCTGACGCTGCCGATCAGCTCTATCGCAAGACCCCGAGCGTGCTCCGCGCGCCGTCGATTCCTGGGCCCGCGCGGCCTCCTCCGCGACGACACGCGCTCGCCGCCGACGACAACCCGACGGAGGTCATGGACGACGCGAGCCCCGACGCGGAGCTCCTCGCGGCAGCTGCTGCGGCGGCCTCGCTCGCGCAGCGCCCTCAGCGCCCCGCAGCGGCAGAGCAGAAGCCCGCGGCGCAAGCTCCAGCCTCGGCGTCGCCTCCGCCAGCTCTCGTCTCCGCGGCGCACGCGGCCGCGTCTTCGGCGCAGGCCGCTGCTTCGCTCGCGAGCGCGACCGCCTCGCAGCCCGGAGTCGCGGCTCCGCAGGGCGCGCTCATCGATCAGAACGCCGCCATCGCGCAGGTCAACGCCGTCATTCCCAACCAGAACGCCGCCATCGCGCAGGCCAACGCGGCCGCTGCGCAGGCGAGCGCTGCTGCGCAGGCGAACGCTGCTGCGCAGGTGAGCGCCGTCGCGTCTCAGCCCGACGTCACGCAGCGACCCGACGCCGTCGCGAAATCGCCCGTCGGCTTCGACGCGCCGCCGCCCGAGTCGCTCCGACCGCCGCGCAAGCAGCACGATCCCCTCTCGACCGATCCCGACACGCTCGTGAAGGCGCCGCCGCTCGCGGCGCGTCCGCCAGACGTCACCGCGCCGCACAAGGCGATCCCGCGCGCTGCCCCTCCGCAGAGCCAGGCGCCCATCTTCATCGCCGTCGCGGTGGGTGTGGTCGTCGGCCTCGGAGGCGCGATGCTGGTGCTGCTACTGAAGGGCTGAGATCGGCGCGGGCTCTTCGCCGAGCACCACGTTGTCGATGAGCCGCGTGGCGCCGATGCGAACCGCCGTCGCGAGCACCGCGCGCTGATCGGGCGCGAGCGTCGCGGGGAGCGCGTCGAGGTCGACGGGCTCCCTCAGGTCGACGTAGTCGATCGAGTCGCAGCGCGCGCGGAGGTGCTCCTCTGCGAGCGCTCGCAGCGTCTCGACGCGACGCTCACCGCGCGCGTACGCGTTCACCGCGCGCGTCAGGGCTTCGGGCACGACGAGGGCGCGCGCGCGATCGACCGCTGAGAGGTAGCGGTTGCGAGAGCTCATCGCGAGGCCGTCGGGCTCTCGCACCGTCGCGTGACCCACGACCTCGACGGGCATGAAGAGGTCGCGCGCCATGCGATCGAGGAGGCGCCACTGCTGGTAGTCCTTGCGTCCGAAGACCGCGACGCAGGCGCCCGAGAGCGAGAAGAGCCGCGCGACCACCGTGGCGACGCCTTCGAAGTGCCCGGGGCGATGCGGTCCGCAGAGAGGCTCCGCCACGCGAGGAACGCGCACGCGCGTCTGATCGCCGGGCGGATACATCTCGTCGGCGGCGGGCGCGAACACCACGTCGACGCCCGCCGTGGCGCAGCGTGCGACGTCGGCGTCGAGCTCGCGGGGGTAGCGAGAGAAGTCCTCGTTGGGGCCGAACTGCGTGGGGTTCACGAAGATCGACACGGCCACGAGGCCGCCTTCACCGACACGTCGTCGCGCCTCGCGCGCCAGCGTGAGGTGGCCCTCGTGGAGCGCGCCCATCGTCGGGACGAATCCCACGCGCAGGCCGTCATGGCGCGCACGCTCGCAGCGGGCCCGAAACGCTTCGGGCGCGTGGATCACCGTCGGCGCGCTCACTGCGTCGGGCCGTAGGCGGGCGTGGCGGCGGTGAGCTGCGTGGGCGCGCTCGACGCGGGCTGCGCGGGGCCGAGTCCGAAGGAGTGCTCGACGCCGGGGAAGACGCCGCCGCGGACCTCGTCGACGTAGGCGCGCGTGGCCTCGACGCCCTTGCGAAAGAACTCTTCGAAGCGCTTCACGAACTTCGGCCGCATCGTGTCGTTGAGCCCGAGGAGGTCGTACGACACGAGGATCTGTCCGTCACAGCCCGCGCCCGCGCCGATGCCGATGGTGGGCACCTCGACGGCGTGCGTGATGCGCTCGGCCAGCGGCGCGGGGACGCCTTCGATCACCATCGCGAAGGCGCCCGCGTCGGCGATCGCGATGGCGTCTTCGAGGATCGACTCGGCCGCGTCGCCGGTGCGTCCCTGCACCTTGAATCCTCCCATCGCGTGGACGCGCTGCGGGAGCAGGCCCACGTGACCGAGCACGGGGATGCCCATGCGCACGAGGGCGCGCACGACGTCGGCGATCTCGCGTCCGCCTTCGAGCTTCACGGATTCGAAGCCGCCCTCTTTCATCATGCGACCGGCGTTCGAGAGGGCGTCGTTGAGCCCGGCCTGGTAGCTCATGAAGGGCATGTCGCCGATGAGGTGGGCGCGCTGCGTCCCGCGGGCGACGGCGCGCCCGTGGTAGATGATCTCGTCGACGGTGACGGGGAGCGTGCTCGTGCCGCCCTGGATGACCATCCCCAGGGAGTCTCCGATGAGCATCGCGTCGACGCCCGCCGCGTCGAGCCTCCGCGCGCAGGTCGCGTCGTCCGCGGTCACCATCGCGATCTTCTCGCCCCTGCCCGCGGTCGCTTTGCGCGCGCGAAGCTCGGGCACGGTGATCTTGCCGGCCATGCGAAACCGATTGGTGCTTTCCGAGGTCGCGGCCCGCAAGTGACGGGTCCACGCCTGCGGGCGCGAAGCTAGCACGGTTTTCGGGGATGTCAGCCGGAGGTCAGTGCCAGTGGATCGTGTCGGTGACGATGCACACCGCGGCGACGCCGAGGAGGAGCACCATCGAGACCGCCACGGCGGCGTACTCGAAGCGCGGCGGGAGCTTGCGGCGCATGAGGAACTCGTACGCGAGGAACACCGCCCTTCCGCCGTCGAGCGCGGGCACCGGGAGGAGGTTCAGGAAGAACAGCCCCACGGAGATGAGCCACACGATGTTCACCCAGTCGCGCCATCCGCGACGGGCCTCGTGCACCATCTCGTTGACGATGCCCACGGGGCCCATCACGCGCACCTGCTCCTTGCCGCGGACCATGCGGCGCAGGGCGTTGGCGCTCTCGACCACGGCCCGCGCGGGCGCGATCATCGCGCGCACGGCGGACTCTCCGAGGGCCACGGGCGCGTACCCGATCGTGGGGTGAATCCCGGCTTTGTAGGCCCGATAGGTCGGGTCCAGGCGGGGGGTGACCGTCACGGTGGTGGGGCTTCCGTTGCGCTCGACGATGAACTCCAGGGGCTCGCCGTGAGACCGTGAGACGCGCTCGACGAGGTGGCGCCACTCGGTCACGGGGGAGCCCGCGACGCGCACGACGCGATCGCCCGCGCGGAGGCCCGCGGCGGCGGCGGCGCTGTTGGGGATGACCTCGCGGATCGTCGGAATGGCCACCTGCTCGCCGCCCACGGCGAGGAGCCCGAACACGATGAGCATGGCCGCGAGGTAGTTGGCGAGGGGACCGCCCGCGATGACGAAGAGCCGCGCGAGGAGCGAGGCGTTCTTGTAGCTCCCGCGGTCGTGGGGTTCGTTGGGCTCGCGGGGGTCCATGCCCGCGATGTTCACGTAGGCGAGGAGGGGCAGCGCGGCGACCTGAAAGACCGTCTCGCTCCCGCGGGGGCGCCACCTCGCGATCACCGGCCCGAGGCCGATGGAGAACACCCTCGCGCGCATCCCGAAGGCGCGCGCGACGATGAAATGCCCGAACTCGTGGACGACGATCAGCACCGAGAGCGCGATCGCGCCGAGGACTCCGTAAAGCAACGACTCCATCGTGCGCGAACCATAACACGGTCCGCGCGGGTTTCATGCCCCACAGCGCCCCGGCCGATCGACCGCGCACGCGCTCTCCGAAGCCCCTCCGCGGCGCGCTCACGCGCCTCGAACCGGGCTCAGTTCGGTACGTTGGGAGCAGCGATCGGTACGTTGGGAGCACTGATCGGTACGTTGGGAGCAGCGATCGGTACGTTGGGAGCTGCGATCGGTACGTTGGGAGCTGCGATCGGTACGTTGGGAGCTGCGATCGGTACGTTGGGAGCACTGATCGGTACGTTGGAAGCAACGATCGGTACGTTGG
>JBPOHC010000065.1:0-2028 GCA_052035985.1 Myxococcota bacterium
GCTCTGAGAGCGGGAGTCCGAGCGAGCGATCGTTTCGGTAGCCGTGCGCGAAGACCACGACGGCGCGCGTCGCGGGGCTCGTCGTCGACCACCCGCGGAGCTGCGGTCCGCCGCGAGAGAGCGTCCACGCGGTGACACGCGAAGATGCGGGCGTCGGGACCGCGTGTCGGCCGGGCGCGGTGAGCCTCCACGCAGCGTAGACGTTCGCCGCGAGCCAGAGCGCGGCGGACGCGAGGATCGCGCGGCGCAGCCAGCCGCCACGGGCGCGTGAGCCTCCGCGTTCATTCGCGTTCGAAGCGATGTCGTTCCCCGGTGTTCGCATCGGTCGTCACGACGGTAGCGCCGATCGACGCGTCGAGGGGCGGTGACCGATTCGTGAGCGCCTCCCACCGCGTCGTCTGCGCTCCGCCCGCGAGTTCTCACGCCCCTGTCGCGCGCTGGCGGGTGCATCCTTCGCGATCATGCGCCGCGCACTCCGCGCCTCGCTCGTGTTGCCGCTGTCGATCGTCGCCTCGAGCTGCGGCGGAACGACCGTTTCTTCCGACGCGTCCTTCGACCGGGAGGATGCCTCCGTCGTCGACACGTCGCCCATCGACCTGCCGCCCGTCGACGCGCCTCGCGCTGACGTCACGCGCGTCGACGCTTCGACCGCAGACGCTTCGCCCGACGCCTCGCCCGTATGCACTCCGCGCGATGGCGGCGCGGTTGTTCCCGTCGACTACGCCGCGCTCGCGGTCACGGCCGCGGCGAACGCGACGCTCGCGCAGCCGCTCCTGCTGCGCAGCCGCGAGTGGCTCACCGCGGAGCTCACCCACGTCGACGCGACGAGCCACCTCCTCATGGACACGCTCGACCTCAGCGCGACGTGGAGCACGCGCGACACGGGGGCCGACATCTACCCCTTCTTCGCGTGGGAGGCGTACCTGCTCGACAGCGCAGTGTTCGAGGGCCCCGTGCGCGCGGTGCTCGACGCCGAACGCGCGCGGACGGTGGTGCCCGCTACGGGGAGGCTCCCCTACGACTTCGACACGCGCACGCAGATGCGTGTGCTGCGCGACGTGAACGACCCCCACTTCGGCGCCGCGGAGTACGCCAAGGACGGACTCACGCCCATCGTGGAGCTCGTCGGCCGCGGCCCCTACGCAGACCGCATGCAGGAGATCGAGCTCGACTCGTTTCAGTACGGCCGCTGGAACGCGCCCGCGGGGACGCTCCCGATCAACAACCTCGAGGTGAGCGGCGACCACATGCAGACGCTCCCGCGGCTCTACGCGATGACGGGCGACGCGCTCTATCTGCAATACGCCGAGCGCATCGCGGAGCAGCACCTCGTCAACGACAGCTATCGACCGATCGACCTGCGCGACCACGGCTGCGAGATCATCGGCGGCTTCGCGCTCCTCTACGCCGTCGAGCGACAGTCGGGCTCCGCGCTCGCGCTGCGCTACGAGGCGCTCCTCCGCAACATGCTCGACTACATCGTCGACTACGGCCTCACGCCCGAAGGGATGATGCCCAACACCGCGCACACCGCCACGCGCGGCCCCGTCGCGGCGCCGCGGGGGACGCTCAGCGACAACTGGGGCCAGAACTACGTGGCCTTTCTCATCTACGCGCAGCTCGCGAATCAGCCGCGCTACTTCGAGTACGTCGACCGCGCGCTCCGCAGCCTCGCGGACCCGGCCTTCGACGACTACCCCTGGCAGGAGACCAACGTCGACGGCCTCGCCGACTCGATGGAGGGCGCGATGTACCTCCTCGCGAACCGCGACGTCCCCGAGGGTGAGCGCTGGATCGACTCGCAGTCGCGCTACCTCGCCACGCGCTACTGGGGCCCCGACAAATACGGCGCGAACGCCAACCGCAGCGCGACCCTCTACGTGCGCGCGAAGACCCGCGGGACGTGGGTGCGACCCTGGCGCGCCGACGTCTCCTGGGGCGCCGCGCCGACCGCCGACGGCCTCGTCGTGAGCGTGCGCGCGGGCTCGGCGTGGACGGGGCGCGTGACCTTCGACGCCCCGCGATTCC
>JBPOHC010000808.1:0-1506 GCA_052035985.1 Myxococcota bacterium
TTTGATTCACACTGATCTTCGCGAGCGTCTGCGTCTGCACCTCCGCGGCGGCTGTCTGCGCGGCCGTTGCAGCCGCGATCCGGTGAGCGTTCAGGCATTCCTTGCATCGCTCGTGATACCGGCCGCCGATCACCTCATTCGTGCGAATATCGTCGCCGCAGTCCACGCAGTTCGGCAACGTCAGCCGCTTCTCGCTGCCGGGATAGCAGCCGTTGGGACTCTGCCGATCGCCGATGAGATGCACCGGCCCCATCATGTGCGTGCTCATGCCGAACTGGTCGAGCGTTCCCGCGCACGCTGGACACACGGCGGCGAAGACGTAGAGCGTGCTGCCGAGGCCGTAGGTGTTCGCGACGAGGATCTCTGCCGCGTCGAGCGGGTGACCGTCGTGCGAGTCGCGGCACTGGCAGTTGATTTTCAGCGTGCATTTCATGGTCTACCCCTCACCGGACAGGGCTTCGATCACCTGCGCGAGCACACGCGCGACCTCTTTCCGCGGCTCTGCGCGGCGCTGGAGGAGCTGGATCACGCGACCGATCGCCTCGTGCGCGGCGCCGACGTGCGCGCCCGGTCTCGCCCTCGCGGCGGCGACGGCCGTCACGAGGGCTGAGAGCGCGACCACGGCGCACTTCTCGGACTCATCGAGGCACCGTTGCCACGTCGCCCCGGCGCGCTCCGTCCACACGAGCGTCGCCTTCACGAGCCGCTCTTCGCTGGTGCCGTTGGCGTGCGAGAGGGCCTCGTCGACGACGAAGCGCGCGAGGCCGCGGTTGACGTGGATGTCGAGGGTCACCTCATCGGCCAGGGCGACGAGGGCCATTGCGAGGCGTGTCGTGGACGCTTCTTTCATCGCCATGAGCGCGCGATGGTGGTGTGTGGCGTTCGGCGGATCGGCCATGCCGTAGGACGTACCGCCGCGAGCGGTGTCGACGCCACTATTCGGCGGTGAGGCAGGTGGGGCAGATGCCGGAGACGAGCTTCGCGTCGACCGGGTCGCGCTTCGCTTCCCACTTCTGGGAGACGGCGAAGGCCAGGAGCTCGGCTTCTGCGGTCGCGCCGTCGGGCGCGGCACCGGGCAGGGCCAGCACGGTCTCGCAGTCGCAACACGGGAGCGTCGCGACATAGTTCGTCACCCCCGTGTCGTCGGGGTCGGCCATGCGAACGTGCGCGTAGCGGGTGTCGGCGAGGGTGATGAGGATCGCCACCGGGCGGCCGACCATCCCGTAGAGCGAAGCCCGCGCCTCGGGCGGGATCATCGAGAGCTTGATCGCGCCACGGTCGAAGACGACCTCGTACGGGTTGATCGAACGGAGCGTGTCCCTCACCAGCGCCGACCGCTTGCGGGGCGCGTGCTCGTTGCACAGCGGACAGGCATTCTCATCGGTGCCCCACGCCTGTTCGCGCATCATGTGGTCGAGCACGAAGGCCGCGAAGGTCGTCTCGCGGATGGGCTCTTGGTTCTGGAACACCCCGCGACGCTCGCAGCCTTCGCGCGAGCACTGGATC
>JBPOHC010000811.1:0-3930 GCA_052035985.1 Myxococcota bacterium
CTCGGGCTACCTCGCGCAGTCGGTCTCGGGCGCCGACGGACACGCCACGGGAGAGCCCCGAGGCTCGGGGACGGCGCTCGCGTCGTACTTCTGGTCCTTCGCCGACGCGTCGATGTCGCGCGCCCTCGCGAGCGCGATCGGACGCACGGGACACGCGGAGTTCCTCGGCTTCGGCGGCGTTCGCGAGTACGCGCCTGGCTACGCCGGGGCAGGGGACATCGACTCGGGCCCGGTGCTCTTCGGCGTGTCGGTGTCGGCCACGGGCTTCGCGCTCTCGTCATCGCGTCAGGTCGGTGACCGCGAGCGCTTTCGCGCGCTCTATCGCACGGCGTCGCTCTTCGGATTGCCCGTGCGCCGCAGCGGAGGATCGCGCTTCGCGGTGGGTGGAGCGTTCGGCAACGCGCTCCTCTTCGCGATGCTCACCGCGAGGTCGCCGTGAGCCCGCGCGTGAAGATCGAGCTCCGTCGGTGGATGAAAGCAGGCGTCGCGCTCGCGCTGTGTGAAGCGCTCTCGTACGCGCTCGATCGCGTGACGATCGGGTCTTCGCGCGCAGCCGTGGTGGCGTGGGCCGTGGTGGCGTTGGTGACGCTCGCGCTGCGGCTCGTGCTGCTCTTCGTCGCGCCGGGATGGCTCGTGTCGCGCGCGATCATCGCGTGGGTGGAGTCTCGCCGCGCATGAGGTCGACGCGGGGACGGGCGTGCGCGACGCGAGGATCGGCGTGTGCGCCGCGGGGATCGGCGTGAGAGCTCGGGGATCGCGGTGTGCGACGCGGGGATGGGGGTGAGTGACTCGGGGATGGGCGTGAGCGCTCGGGGATCGGGATGTGCGACTCGGGGATGGGCGTGAGGGGCGGGCAGCGTGCGTTGCGGCGTGCGAGGAGAGCGCCGCGTGACACGCGCGACGCGTTGGTAGAGCGTTTCGAGAGCGATCGATGACGCGCCACTTCAACACCGGGGGGTCCCTGCATTCCGTCGATTCACTACACGCTCTCGACGGAGCGCCGCCTGCCGGAGCTTCGTGCCGTGATCGATGGGCAGAGCTACTTCGTGCTCCACGCGCCGAGGCAGGTGGGCAAGACCACGTCGCTCCTCTCGCTCGGCAAGACGCTCACAGCCGAGGGGCGCTACGCGGCTCTTCTCGTGACAATGGAGACCGGCGCGCCCTTCGAGGACGACATCGGGCGGGCAGAGGGGGCGATCCTTGGCTCGTGGCGTCGAGACGCAGAGGTCTGGCTTCCAAAGGAGTTCTGGCCTCCGCCGTGGCCCGCCGCCGAGGCCGGGGCGCGCATCGGGGCGGCGCTGGAGGTCGCGAACCCCATCTATCGCGAGATCATCGGAAGGAGCCTCGCGCTGAGCGTGCGGGTGTCGCTCCCGAGGATCCAGGCGACGTGGATCGACGCGGAGGGGATGCTTGACGTCGAGGCGCTGCTCGCGGCGTGGGTGGCGTTCTGGACGCTGCACGGCGAGACGATGCAGACGGTGTCTCCGTACGCCGAGGCTGCGTCGCATCTGGTGCTGCTGGCGTTTCTGCATCGCGTGGTGAACGGCGGCGGACGCATCGAGCGCGAATACGCCGCGGGCACCGGGCGCATGAACCTGCGCGTGGAGTTCAAGGGCGCCGTGCTGGGCATCGAGGTGAAGACGTGGCGCGACCGCGACAAGCGGGCTGATCCCGCGGTGGAGGGCGTCGCGCAGTTGGAGGCGTACCTCGCGCGCGTCGGAGCGACGCACGGCTGGCTCGTGGTGTTCGATCAGCGCAAGGGCGCGGGCGAGCTGAGCGAGCGCGTGCGCGTGGAGCGCGTGAAGGCGCCGGGCGGGCGCGAGGTGGCGGTGGTGCGGGTGTGACGCGGGGGGGCGCTATCGGAGAAAGTGCCAGATGAGCAGGCCGAGGGCGGCCGCGAACGCCGTGGCGCCCGCCACGAGCATCGCTTTCGAAGCGGTGGAGAGGGTGCCGTCGCGGTTCGCGAGCTGCTCCGTCCGCGCGCCGTAGGGGGGCTGCGCGATCGGGCTCACGACGTTGAGCGGAACGGTCTCTGAAGTGCTCGACACCACGGCTCCCGGCGCACTTGCGAAGGTGTCGAGGGGCGTGGTGGCCGCTTCGAGCGCGTCGTCGGGACTCTCCGTTCGTGCGATGGGCTCGACCGTGAGTGATCCCGCGGGTGACTCGACGGTGGTCGGTCCACCAAACTCCGCTGACCAACGGTCGCGCACCGCGGGAGCCGCGATCGACAGCATCACGCGCGCCATCTCCCGCGCGGTTTGAAAGCGGCGCGAGGGGTCTCGTTGGAGGGCGTTCAGAATGAGGCCGTCGAGCTCGCGGGGGGTCGATGGGCGCACCTTGCTCGGCGCTGCGATCGGGACGTTGACCACCGCGTTCAGGAGCTCGATGAGGGAGTTCCCCGCGAAGAGTCGTTGCCCCGTCGTGCACTCCCAGAGAATCGTCCCCAGGGAGAAGAGGTCGCTGCGCTGGTCGACGGACTTCGCCTCGGCCTGCTCGGGCGACATGTACGCAGGGCTCCCGAGGAGTGCGCCCTTGCGCGTGAGGGCGGCGTGACCGTGCGCCTCGTCGGGCTTCACCATCCCGAAGTCGAGGAGCTTGGGTTCGACCACGCCCGCCACCCGATGCGAGAGGAACACGTTCGCGGGCTTGAGATCTCGATGCACGTACCCCTGTTCGTGCACCTTCGCGAGCGCGGAGAGCAGCGGTAGAAAGATCTCCGCGAGGTCAGTGGGAGAGAGGGCGCCCTCGCGTGTGAGGCGTCCTTCGAGGGTCTCGCCGTCGAGGTACTCCATCTTGAGGTAGAGGCATCCCTGCTCCTCGCCGACGTCGAAGACGGTCACGATGTTGGGGTGGTCGAGGCTCGCGGTGGCGTACGCTTCGCGTTCAAAGCGCGCGATGGCCTCGGGGCGGTTCGCGAGCTTGGGGTCGAGGACCTTCAGCGCCACGCGCTTTCCCACCGGGAGCCGCAGGGCCTCGTAGACGCTGCCGAAGGTCCCCTGACCGAGCAGTCGCACGATCTTGTAGGGGCCGAAGGGAGCGTTCGGATCGAGCAGCGCGGGCGGCGAGGGAGGCATCGCGGCGATCATCGCCACGGCGCGTCGCGCGCGTCAACGATCCCTCGAACAACCGATGGTGGGTCGCTGCTCAACGCGTACGAGCGCAACGAAAGCCGAGCAAAGGGAATCGGCCCGTGGGTGCGTAGCTGACGCGCGTGGCAGCACGTCCGGTGTCCGCCGGGGTGTCGCTGGACCAGGCACTACCTCGAACGGTGCGCCACGCTCCGCCGCTGGTGACGCACAGCGGGTTGCGTCGCGGCGTGGAACCCCAACAAGTGACGTCAGCATAGCTCGCGACGTTGTCCGCCACCCACTCCGTTACGTTCGCTGCCATGTGGCGAACTCCGAAGGGGGAGACGTCGCCACTCCAGGCCGAGTCTTCCTCCTCGCACGGGCCGAGCGGTGGTGGTCCCCAACGATTCCAACAGGCGCGAGAGTCGATCGCGTCGGTGCCCCACGGCCAGGATCGACCATCGCTTCCACGCGCCGCGAACTCCCACTCTGCCTCCGTCGGTAGGCGACCACCATCCCACACACAGAAAGCCTGAGCGACATACCAATCCACGCAATTCAGAGGAAGCCCCTCGTTCGAACTCACTGTGGGGGTCCACGTACACGCGTTGACACCTGTGACGGGTTCCGTCAGGTCGCCATTCCAACTCCAAGAAAGGCGCGTGCCATCAGGATATTGAACAGGTGCGGGGACCCCCGGATGTCCCGCGTCCGCCCAGAAACGACGAAAGCGCCCGACCGTCACCTCGAAGCGATCGATGACAAACGCATCGACTCGGATGGATGGTTGAAGGGGGACGGCTTTCTGCTCTCTGCCTGCAGAGGCCATGTTGTCCCCCATCGTGAAGGGTCCACCTGGAAT
>JBPOHC010000616.1:0-2403 GCA_052035985.1 Myxococcota bacterium
GGTGATTCACGTGGGCGCGGCGCGCGACGAGGCGAACGCCCCGCGGGCGCGCGAGGAGGAGGCGCGGAACCCCCGGTATCGCTGGGTGGGGGCGCGCCCACGGCAGGAGGCGCTCCGCAATATCGCCCCCACGCACCTCATGGCGCTCACCTCCGAACTCGAGGGCGGCGCGAACGTCATCTCGGAGGCGCTCGCGTGCGGCACTCCAGTCGTCGGGTCACGGATCGACGGCACGATCGGGCTCCTCGGCGAGGACTACCCGGGCTATTTCCCCGTGGGTGATACCGAGGCGCTCGCTGCTCTCCTCGCGCGTGTAGAGACAGACACCGCGTTCTACGAGGCCCTCGCCGTCTCATGCAGGGCGAGCGCAACGCTCATCGCTCCCGACGTGGAGCGCGCGTGTTGGGTCGCTCTGCTCGACGAACTCGTATCCCTGTGAGGTACGTGGCTCGGGTCGCTGCCTACGCCGTGCCCCGCGTCGTCGGGGCAGTCGAGCCGGGAGCCCGAGATGCCATTCGGACGGCGTCGTCGTCGTGGCGCAAGCTCGGCGGAGTCGCGGAGTTCACGCGTGCGGATCGGAGCTTCGGCGCTCGCCCGACCTCACGTCCGTGTCGATGCCGTCGGCGCGCAACTGATCGGCGCTCGCGGGGCCGGCGACGGTGCCCTCGGGGTGTCGGTACCACGCCCCGGCGTCGGCCTCGTCGGGGCGGTCTCTCACCTTGAGGAGGGTGAACATCCCGCCCATGTCGATGTGAGAGAAGGTCCCGGCGCCTCCGCGCATCGGCGCGCTGTTGGGCGGCGTCGGCATCCCCATCTCGCCCATCGCCCCCACGCCCGTCGCGCCCATGGACATGTACTCGGGCACCACGCGACGCATGCGCCGGTCGAGCGCGCCCGTGTCGGCGCCGACCATGTTCGGGAGGCCGTGACCCATCTGGTTCATCACGTGGTGGGTCATGTGGCAGTGCATGGCCCAGTCGCCGGGCTCCTCGGGCACGAACTCGATCACGCGCGTCGAGCCCACGGGCACGAGCACCGTCGTCTCGGGGCGCTGCGCGCTCTCGGGCACGTACCCGCCGTCCGTCGCGGTGACCTTGAATTGAAGCCCGTGGAGGTGGATGGGGTGGTGGTCCATCGGGCTGAGATTCCCGAGGCGGATGCGCACGCGCTCGCCGCGCCCGACGACCATCGGGGCCGTCGCCGGGAACGCCTTGCTGTTGAACGTGAGCACGTTGAACTCGATCATCTCCATCGGGTTCGGTCGCCGCGCGCCCGCGTCGACGCGCCACTCGTGAGTCATCAGCGCGAAGTCGCGGTCGACGTGCGGGCCTCGGGGAACACGCGGGTGCACGATGAACATGCCCGCCATGCCCAGGGCGATCTGCACCATCTCGTCGTGGTGGGGGTGGTACATGAACGTGCCGGGCGCCCGGAGCGCGAACTCGTAGACGTAGGTCTCGCCCGGGGGAATCGGGCGCTGCGTGAGCCCCGAGATGCCGTCCATGCCGTTGGGCAACACCATCCCGTGCCAGTGCACGGTGGTGGGCTCGGGCAGGCGGTTGGTGACGTAGATCCGCACGCGCTCGCCCTCGACGGCCTCGATGGTGGGCCCCGGCGTCGCGCCGTTGTAGCCCCAGCACTCCGCGCGCAGCCCCGGCAGGAACTCGTGTTCGAAAGCCTCGGCCACGAGGTGACCGACCCTCACGCCGCGCACCGTGCGGAGCGGCAGCGTCGAGCCGTTGGGGGTCACCACGGCCCTCTGACCGCCGGGCGCCGCGGGGGCGGCGGGGTGCTGCGCGCCCGCGTGGGTCTGCGCCTCGGCCTCGGTCGACCGCGTGACGAGCGCGGCGCCCGTGAGGGCGGCGCCGCCCGAGAGGAAGGTGCGACGGTCCATGTCAGTGCTCTCCGTTGGGGGTGTTGCGCGTCGCGCGGCCGCTCACCCGCGCGCCCGCGAGCAGCGCTTCGAAGGCCGCGGCGGCGGTCCAGTACGCGCGCCGCGCCTCGACGGCGGCGAGCTCGGACTGGAGCTGCGCGCGCCGCGCGTCGAGGAGCTGGAGCACGCCCGTCTGCATCGCGTTGTACTGGAGCACGGTCTGCTCGAGCACCCGCGCGCGCGCAGGCAGGATCACGGCGTCGTACTGCCTCGCCCGCGCGTGCGTCGACGCGAGGCGGTTGCGCGCCTCGCGCACCTCGGAGCGAAGGTCGATCGCGAGGCCAACGTAGCGCTCCATGAGCCCGTCGAACTCGGCGGTGAGCTCGCGCACGCGACCCTGCTGCCGGTCGAAGAGGGGGAGCGCCAGCGAGACGCCCGCGCCCGCCGTCCAACGGTCCCCGAGGGAGGCCCCCGACTGTGAGGGATCGCCCGCGAGCAGGTGCACGTCGGCCGCGAGCTCGGGCACGAGC
>JBPOHC010001132.1:0-38176 GCA_052035985.1 Myxococcota bacterium
GAGCGGCTCCCCTCGCTCGTCATCGCGTACACGCGGCCGTGCTGCGCGAGGTGCTTGCGCGTCACGAGGTCCTGCGTCCAGTAGAGGAGCGACGACGACATCACGTCGAGCGTCATCTCGACCTGCATGCGCGTGAGGCTGTCTCCCTCGGTGAGCGCGGGGCGCAGCGAGCCGAAGGCCAGCGAGTGCATCAGCACGCGCACGGTCTCTCCCTTCGCGCGCTCGGCGATGCGACGGTCGACGTCGTCGAGCACGCCCTTGCGCTTGCCGTCGTCGGCCGCGTTGACGTTGTAGAACCACGCCTCGCGGCCCATCGCGGTGATCTTCGCGGTGATCGCCTCGACGTGGGGCATCGTCGAGCGGCGGTCGAGGTGGACGCCGACGATGTCCATGCCGGCCTCGGCGAGCGCGATCGCCGTCGCCTCACCGAAGCCGCTGGATGCACCGAGGATGAGCGCGAAGCCGTCGAGGGGTCTGCGAGGGGAGTTCATCAGGGCGCGGGAGTGAACACCACCGCGCGCGCGGGGGTCAACCCGACGAGGCGACGCCCGCCACGAGGGCGATCGTGAAGAGCAGCCCGATGCCGACGGCCACGACGCCGCCGAAGCGGCCCCAGAAGGCCGTGTACGACGACACCTTCTCGCCCTGCGCGGTGATCATCTCGTCGAGGTCGACCTGCTGAGAAACTCCGCGGCGGAACCACCCCGTCACCTGCACGGGCTGGCCGATGAGCGCCTTGACGGTCTTGTAGCCGAACCACGCGTTGCCGAAGGCCGGGAGCCAGTGCTCGTAGTTGATCATCATCAGGCCGCCGCCCTGGTCTTCCATCATCATGTCTTCGCCGAAGGAGGCGCCCGCGTCGGCGCGTCCGATGATTGCCCCCTGGAGCCGCACGGGCTTGCCGCGGAGCGGCGAGGCGTAGGGGTCCATCATGAGGTCCATCACCGACGTGAGCTGCGGCTCGCCGATGCGGGGGAACTTGTAGAGCCCGCGGATCGCAGCGCCCGCGCCCCACCCGAGGAGCACGCCGCCGAAGCCGAGCGCGCCCACCGTGGCCGAGCCCGCGATGGCGCCCACGGACCCGAGCACGATCATCACGAACATGAGGATCGAGGGCGCGAACCAGATGGCCACTTCGAGCGTGAAGTTGCCGTAGAGCCTCGCGTGATCGAGCTGACGACCGTACGCGTCGATGGGGTCGAAGCGGAAGAGCGGCTGCTGACGCATCGCGCCCGCGTAGTCGCAGAGCGCCTTGATGCGCTTGCCCGTGAGGGGGTGCGTGGAGCCGAGCTCGAGCACCTTCGCCCACGGGTTGAAGAGGTCGAAGAGAAAGACCTTCTCGATGCGTCCGATGCCCTCGGCGGTGGCGGGCACGTCGCCCACCTCGTGACCCGAGATGGCCGCGGCCATGGCGTGTCCGCCGCCGTTGGCCGTGGCGTACGCGTGACCCGTCGTCTGCGCGGCGCGGGGGTCGGAGATGCCCATCGCGCGCGTGCCGCCGAGGAGCTGCTTGGCGAAGGAGGTCTGGGGCTGACGCGCGATCCCGTAGGCGACCTTCACGAGGGCCATCGAGAGGGCGTTGGGGTTCATGGTCTCCTGCGCGGCGAACTCGTCGGCGTAGTACTCGCGGACGCGCGACAGGTAGAGCAGCAGATACTGCGAGACCCACCAGAAGACGTAGGCCACGGCGGCGACGGCCATCGCGGCCTCGCGGCCCTTGTCGCTGCGGGTGTTCTTCGCCGCCACGTAGATCTGCCAGAGGATCTGGAGCAGCACCGACGCGATGGTCATCACGATGAAGTCGCGGTGGATGATGTGCCCGAGCTCGTGGGCGTAGACGCTCTTGAGCTCCTCGTCGTCGAGGTAGTGGAGGAGCCCGCGGGTGACCACCAGGCGCGACCGGTTGGCCGTCGAGCCGTAGCAGTAGGCCGTGGGGTTCATGTCGTCGATGAGCTTGAGCGCGGGGACCTTGATCCCGTGCTTCTGGCAGGTGTTCCAGACGAACTGGGCCACGGCGGGGCGGTACTGGCCGAGCTCTTCGATGGAGATGTCTCGACAGCGGTAGAACCAGCGGTTCGAGAGGTCCATGAGCCACGGCGAGATGAACCACATGAGCAGGTTGATGCCCACGGTGAGGCCCACCGCCACGAGGAGCCCGAGCACCGGCCCGAGGGCCCCGCTGGCCGCGTCGCTGAGCGCCGCGATCATGAAGGGCGACACGAGGATGAACACGAACAGGCTCATGACCGAGATCGTCAGGAACGATGCGAAGATCGCTTTGGACCGCATCCGAAATGCCCTCCTCCCAGCAGTGCCGCCGGGACCGCCATCAGTAGTTGCAACTGCTCCGCGCGCGAAGCGCCGCGAGTATATGCGTCTCGTGGCTCCGCGCGAGCCCGTATCGCTTGCGGAGGTGCGCGCCGGGTGTGTTAGTTTCGCCGCCACGATGGGCCTGCGAACCGCCGTCACCCTCGCGCTCGGACTCGCGCTCGCGGGCTGCACCATCGAGCGCACCCGCCAGCTCGGCGACGACTGCCTCATGGACCGCGAGTGCGCCTCGGGCCTGCGCTGTCAATCAAGCCTCGACGGCACGCTCCGCTGCACCTCGCCCGCGCGCTTCGACGTGCCGCTGATCCCGGGCACCGACGCGACGCCCGAGGCTTCGTCCGAGACCACGCCGCCGCCTCCGCCCGACGTCACCGACGCCGCGAGAGACGCCTCGGCGCCCGACGTCTCGGCGCCCGACGTCACCGACGCCGCGCGAGACGTCTCCGCGCCCGACGTCACCGACGCCGCGAGGGACGCAAGCGATGCGAGCGACGTGAGCGATGGCAGTGACGCGAGTGATGCGAGCGACGTGAGTGATGGGAGTGATGCGAGCGATGCGAGCGACGTGACCGACAGCGGCGACGCGTAGCACCCGCCCGGTCTGTCAGGTCCACACGAGGTCTCGCACGCGCAGCGTCCCGTCGCCGGAGCTCTCTGCGACGAGACGATCACCGATCCACACGTCGCGCGTTGAAGCCTCGGGAGACCACGCGCTGACGACCTCCAACGTGCGTCGATCGACGCGCTCGTAGCGTCCGCCCGTGAGACGGAGCAGGTCGTCTCGCCACCAGCCGATCACCTCGTCGCGCGCGCAGAGGAGGGTCACGTACGCGACGCCCGCTTCGACGAGGGTCACGCCCTGGCGCGCCGAGTCAGCGTGTCCGCACCGCACGGCCAGCGTCGCGCTATCGCCCGAATACATCACCGCCGACGCGCCCGTGAGCGCCAGCGCAGCGCGGATCGGGCGTCCCTCGCGGTCGAGCTCGCGCACCGTGTCGTCACCCGCGATCGCGATCACCGACGCGTCGGGCGCGATCGCCACGGAGCGCGTCACGTCGTCGGCCACATCGCCGAGCGAGCGTGTCTCTGCGGTCTCGACGTCGACGAGCGTGACCCCGGGGAGCGGCACGTACAGGAGCCCCTGCGTGACGTAGCGGGTGAGCACGACGAAGCGTCCCGAGCCGTCGACCGAGGCGCACTCCGCGTCGCCGCCGAGCTCGATCGACCGCGTGCGCTCGCCGGTGCGGAGGTTCCATCGCCCGAGGGAGCGATCGCCGCGCGCGACGAGCGTATCGCCGACGATTCGAAGCGGACCACCGACGCCTTCGAGCGGCGCGAACTCCCGCGCGTCATCGAGGCTCCACGCGGCGTCGTCGATCACCGCGACGCCGTCGCCGAGCATCACCTCGCCCACGTGCGGCGGCTCATCGGGGCCGACTCTTCGACGCGCGTCGACGTCGTAGAGCTGCGCGCGAGGAGGGCCGAAGAGCGAGGTCATGAGCGTCGCGCCGTCGGCCGAGAGCGTCGGTCCGCTCGCGCGAGGACACGTAAAAACAAGCGCTCCGTCGCGGGTGTCGTAGACGCGGGTGGCGCGCGCGTCGCTCGTGGCGAAGCGGGCTCCGTCGCGAGCCACCGTGACCGAAGCGCTCCACGGGATCGCGTGCCTCTTCACCTCGCCGTCGGGGAGCGTGACGGTCACCTCCGCGCGCGACGCATCGAGCGCGATCCGCGCGTGAGACACGGGAGCCTCTTCCGATCGAAGAGCGCCGTTTTGGAGGTCGTAGCGTCGGCGATGCGTCGCGGTGTCGACGACGAGCGTCTCGCCGTCGAGATCGAGCGCGATGACGTCTCTGCCGAGCGGGCGAGCGCCCCACACGGCGAGGAGCGCGCCGTCGGGAACAGACCAGATCCACGTGCTCGGAAAGCCTGCGATCACGGCGACGCGCGCGCTCACGCCCACGGCGTACTGCGGCGTCTCGCGGCACCAGAAGCGCGTCGAACCGAGCGTGACGTCCATCGCCGATCGCGGTGTTCGCTCAGCGCGTCGGAACAGGCAGCGCGACTCCGCGCGCCCTCACGCTCGCGGCGCGCACCGAGCCGCCCGAGAGGAAGAAGAGCGTGTCGCCGTCGAAGGTCCCGCCCTGCCCGAAGGCCAGCGCGCGCACCCCCGGGACGTCGGCGACGAGGGTCGTGGCGGCGGTCCACGGCTCCGACGCGCGCACGATGCGGCCCGCGGTCTCGTCTGCGATGTACGCGTTGCCGCACTGGTCGACGGCGAGACCCGAGACGCTCCCGAGTCCGCGCAGCACGCCCGTGGCGTCGCTCGGCATGAGGTCGCCGAGCACCGTGCGCGAGAGGCCGACGCGGTAGAGCGATCCGCCCATCGCCGTCGAGGCCACGTAGAGCACGCGCCCCGAGGCGTCGAACGCGAGCGCAGTGGGCGCCATCACGTCCGAGATCATCGGCGACACGTCGACGCCGCCGCCCGCGTCGCCCGTGCGGAACGTGAGCCTGAAGACCCTGTTGCGCGGCGTGTCGCTGAACCACACGGCCCCCTCGCCGTCGACGGCGATGCCTCCGACGCGGCCCGCGGTGACGCGGAGCTGCGGTGCTCCGCCGTCACCCGACGCGGCCGTGAAGATCGCGCCCTCACCGGGCACGCCGCCGTCGAGCGATCCGCCTGCCATCGCGGGGGTCACCGCGAAGACGAGCTCGCCCGACGTGAGGTATCGCAGCGCCGTGACGTTGCCCGCGAGGCCCGCGAAGCGCAGCGAGCGAGCGCCCATCGCGCCGATGCCGAGCACGTCGCGGAGCGAGGCAACCGAGAGCTCTCCGGCGCCGTCGAAGGCGAAGTCCGTGGCGTCGGGGAGTCGCTCGTAGATGGACATCGCGGCGACGGGGTCGCGCGGCAGAGACTCGCAGACGCTCGCGTCGGTCACGTCGCTCGCATCGCTCACGTCGCTCACGTCGACCAGCGGGACGTCGACGGGAGGCGGCGTCTCGGGTCGGTCGATGGAGGGAGTGTCTGCGACGACGTCGGGCCCGCCGAGGTCGCTCCGTGGCGCGTCGATCGATGCGTCATCGGGTCGCAGGGTCTCGTCGGGAAAGCACGCCCCGATCGACGCAGCGCAGAGCGCCGTCAGCATGAGGTTGCGCGTGATGGTGCTCATCGTGGTCGGGGCGGAGCGTCCATCGGTTCTCGGCGCGGGGTCAAGCGTGCGCTTGACAAGCGAGGGGGGAGTCCCGACACGTTCAGCCCGTGAAGACACGCACGACGACGCGCTTCGCCCTCTGCGCCGCCGCGCTCGCGGGTTGCGGCGAAGAGGTCACGCGCTACGCGCCCCTCGACGCGAGCGCGTGGGACGCACCCGCTGCATCGTGGGAGGTCCCCGACGGCGGCGCGGCGGGCTACGGCTTCGTGAGCAACAGCCTCATGAACTCGGTGTCGGTGCTCGACCTCGCCTCGCGCCGCACCATCGCGACCTTGCCCGTGGGCGTGGTGCCGCTCACCGAGAACGGCCCGCACCACCTCGCCATCGACCGCGCGGCCAACGCGATCTTCATGCCCCTCTCGATGCCGCCCGCGGCGATCCCGTCGGGGCCTCACGCGGCGCACGGGTCCTCGACGCGGCCGGGCGTTCTGATCAAGCGCGCGCTCGACGACTTCAGGCTCCTCGGCCGCGTCGACGTCGACGCCAACCCCGGCGACATGCTCCTCTCGCCCGACCGTCGGCGGATCTTCGTGTCGCACTTCGACCTCGTGCGCGCGCAGAACAACATCAACAACCGCGAGGCGCAGCGTTCGAACCTCCTCGTCGTCGACGCCCGCACGATGGAGCGCACCCTCTCGATCCCCGTGTGCGTCGCGGCCCACGGGATGGTCGTCTCGCCCGACGGAAACACAGTCTACATGGCGTGTTACGGCGACGACGCGCTCGGCGTGGTCTCGCTCGCCACGACGCCTCCCACGGTGCGCCTCGTGCCCATCAACGGCCAGCTCTCGACGACGCCCACGTCGCCCACCTACGGCCCCTACGCGGTCACTCCCTCACCCGACGGGAGCACCGTGTGGGTCTCGTGCTCGCCGCCCGATCCGTCGGCGGGCAACCGCGGATTGCTCATCGCCTTCGACACGCGGACAGGCGCGTTCGACACGGCGCGCGTCACGCGGTCGCTCATCGGCACGCCGCTCTTCGGCGCGTACTCGCCCGACGGCGCGACGATGGTGATCCCCCTCCAGGGCCGCGACGCGCTCGCGCGGGTGACCACGTCGGCGCCGCTGCGGGTGATGGAACAGGTGCCGGTGAGCTCCGCGGAGTGCGTGCTCCCGCACCAGGTGAGCCTCGGGCCCGACGGGCGCTACTACCTCGTGTGCGAGGGCGTCCACGACCGCATCCGACAGGAGCGCGGGAGCGTGCTCGCGCTCTCGCCCGACGACCTCTCGGTGGTCGCGCGCTACGAGGTCGGCGTCTTCCCCGACGCGATCTACTTTCTTGGAGCTCCCCGGTGAGAGTCATCACGGTCTTCGCTGCGCTCGCAGCCCTCGCGGTCTCTTCGTGCGGCGACACCGAGCGCCTCGCGCCCCTCGCAGAGAGAGGCGCCCAGCTCGCGTCGGACCCGCGCGTCACGCGCTCGCAGTACAACGCCGTCTCGTGCCTCACGTGCCACCCCGTCGCCGCGGGCTCGCAGGGCCAGCGCGTGCTCCCGGGCGCGGCCCTCCAGGGCGCCGCGAGGCGTCCGACGTACTGGGGCGGCGAGGTCACGCACCTGCGCGAAGCGGTCGAGCGCTGCTGGACGAGCTTCATGCGCGGCGTCCCCGCGGACCTCGACGGCCCCGACGGACAGGCCCTCGGCGCGTGGCTCGACTCGCTCGCCCCGGAGGGGTCGACGACGGGCACGGCGGCCGTCGCGATGACCTGGCCTCGCACCGTGCGCGACCCCGGCGACGGCGGAGACCGCACGCGCGCGCTCGCCCTCTGGGGACGCGCGTGCGCCACCTGTCACGGCGCCTTCGAAAGCGGCAGCGGACGCGTCAGCCCCCTCGCCTCGGTGCTCCCGCGCGACACGCTGGTCGAGCACTGCGGCGACGACCTCGCGGAGGTCGGCTACACCGACCTCCAGGCGTACATCCGAGCCATCGTCGCCGAGAAGACCCGCCACGGGAGCTTTCTCGGCTACGCGGGCGCGATGCCCCCGTTCGCCAACGAGACGCTCACCGAGGCCGAGATGCGAGACCTCGCGTCGCTCTTCCGCTGCCCGTAGACCGTCAGCGCCAGTAGACCTTCTCGAGAAAGACCTGGGCCATGTAGGCCGCGCCCCAGCGGATCACCTGGAGCTTGCGCACGCCGCCGATGCGCGGCGGCTCGTCGCCGGGGATGTCCGCGAGCTTGAGCTTGCGCTTGGCCGCGCGGATCGAGAGCAGCGGCTCGCAGCCCATCACCGTGCCGAAGAGCTTCTCGGTCACGTAGCTCTCGTCCTTGAGCATGTCGAGGTCGCGGAACAGCTCCCGCTTCCACCCGCGGTAGATCACCATCGCGTCGGTGTAGCGGCCGCCGTGCACGAGGTTGATCACGTTGGTGAAGAGCCAGTTGCCGAAGCCCGTGACGATGTCGTCGTCGACGCTCTTCGCCCCGGGCGCGTAGCGCGACACGATCACCATGTCGTACCCGTCGGCCATCTTCTGCACGAGCGGCGCGATGAGCTCGGGGATGCTGTTGCCGTCGGGCGAGAAGGTCACCACGATGTCGCCGCGGAGCTGCGGGTACACCTCGATGTACGCGTGGCGGATCCCGCGCTTCTTCTGCACGTAGACCTCGTAGCCGCGCTCCTTCGCGTACTCGATGGTGCCGTCCGTCGAGCCGCCGTCGACCACGATGATCTGGTCGACCCACTCCGTCGGCACCTTCGGCATGATGGCCTTCATGCCCTCGACCTCGTTGAGGGTCACCACCATCAGCGTGACCGTCGGACGGTTCGTCGGCGTCGCGGTCATCGGAGCGCTCCTGCGCTCGCGCCGTGACGCGGAGCCCTCGTCGGCTGTGAGTTCGCCATGGGTGCGGTTGTCTTCGAGCCCCGCGGCGATGACAAGAATTTTCGGTGAGCGCCCCGCCGCGCTCACCGCATAGACTCCGAGGTCCGCGAGCGCCATGAGAGACCCCTTCAGGATCGACAGCGAGAAGATGTCACTGCACCCTCGCCGCGTCGCGCAGTGGCTCGACGCGCAGGGCGACTGGGAGAAGGCCCGCGAGGTCTTTCCGATCTACGTCGAGGTCTCGCCCGTGGGGTACTGCAACCACGAGTGCACCTTCTGTGGCGTCGACTACATGCTCGACCGCCCCGACAAGCCCACGCTCCGCCCCGAGGTGATGACCCGCCTCGTCGACGACATGGCCGCCAACGGCGTCTTGAGCGTCATGTTCGCGGGCGCCGGCGAGCCGCTGCTCTACAAGCCCCTCGCCGACGCGATCGTCCACGCCGACCGCAAGGGCGTCGACACGTCGATCACCACCAACGGCGTGCTCCTCACCGAGACCTTCGCCGAGAAGGCTTTCGCCGCCGAGCGCCTCCGCTGGATCAAGGTCTCGATCAACGCGGGCGAGCGCGAGACCTACGCGCGCATCCACCGCACGAAGCCCGAGGATTTCGACAAGGTGCTCGCCAACCTCGAGGCCGCCGTGAAGGTGCGCGAGCGCCTCGGATCGAAGTGCACCCTCGGCGCGCAGATGGTCGCGCTGCCCGAGGTGCGAGGCACCGACCCGAAGCGCCCGCTCGTGCCCGTGAAGTGGCCCGCGAACTACGACACCGCGCCCGAACTCGCGCGCAGGCTCCGCGACGCGGGCGTCGACTACCTCGTGGTGAAGCCCTACTCGCAGCACCTCATGAGCAGCGAGACGCGGGCCTACGAGGGCACCGTGTACCCCGACGCCGCCGCGTGGGCGAAGGACCTCCGCGCGTACGCCACGGAGCGCTTCAACGTCATGGTGCGCTACGAGACCATGAAGGAGCTCCAACGCACGGACCGGGGCTACGAGCGCTGCCACGCGACGCCCTTCCACTGGGCCTACGTCGAGGCCGACGGAGAGGTCTGGGGGTGCAGCGCGTACCTCGGCCGCGACGAAGGGGATCAGCACTTCGGCGACGAGCGCTTCCGCTACGGGAACGTGAACACCTCGTCGTTCGGCGAGGTGTGGCGCGGCGAGCGTCGCAAGGCCAACTGGGCGTACGTGCGCGACGGGCTCGACATCTCCGAGTGCCGACAGAACTGCCGGATGCACCAGGTGAACCTCTACCTCGAGGCAGTGCTCAACCCCGGCGCCCACGTGAACTTCATCTGAGCCCCCGACCACCGATGAACGCACCCGACGACTTCGAACTCTATCGCCGCCTCGTGCTCGTGCGACGCGTCGAGGAGTGGATCATCACGCAGTACGCCACGCAGAACGCGGCCTTCGCGCGCAAGGAGGAGCCCGCGCTCTCGATCCGCTGCCCGACGCACCTCTCCATCGGCCAGGAGGCCGCCGCCGTGGGCGTGTGCGCCGCGCTGCGCGACACAGACGTCGCCTACAGCACCCACCGCTGCCACGCGCACTACCTCGCCAAGGGGGGCAACGTCGACCGCATGATCGCCGAGCTCTGCGGCCGCGCGACGGGGTGCTCGAAGGGCAAGGGGGGCTCGATGCACCTGCTCGACGTCGACCGCGGGATGTACGGCGCGTCGGCCGTCGTGGGGGGATCGATTCCGCTCGCGATCGGCGCGGCCTTCGCGTCGGTGATGCAGGGCCGCGACGACGTGGGCGTGGCCTTCTTCGGCGACGGCGCCGTCGAGCAGGGGATCTTTCACGAGAGCCTCAACTTCGCGTCGCTGCGGAGGCTCCCGGTGATCTTCGTGTGCGAGAACAACTTCTACGCGACGCTCTCGCACATCTCGGGGCGGCAGCGCGTGGGCATCGCGCAGCGCGCGCACGCCTACGACATGCCCGGCGTCGAGGTCGAGGGCGTCGACACGCGCGCCGTCATGTCCGTGGCCCGCGAAGCCGTCGCGAGGGCTCGGCGAGGTAACGGCCCGACGCTCCTCGAGGTGCAGGCGTACCGCTGGATGTCGCACGTCGGCACCGAGTTCGACACCGGCAGGATGAAGCGCAGCGCCGAGGAGCTCGACGCGTGGCGGGAGCGCTGCCCCGTGGCCTTCATGCGCCGCGCGCTCGCGTCCGCGGGCGTCGACGACGCGCGCCTCGACAGCGCAGAAGAAGAGGCCCGCGCGAAGATCGAACGCGGCGTCGCGTTCGCGCGCGAGAGCGCGGAGCCCGCGGCCAGCGACCTCATGCGCGACCTCGCGGGGGAGGCTGCCGTATGGCCCGGGTGATCGCCTACAGCGACGCGCTCGCCGAGGCCGCCGTCGTCGCGATGGAGCGCGACCCGAGCGTCTTTCTCATGGGCGTCGGCGTCGATGACCCGGGCGGGATCTTCGGCTCCACGAGGGCTCCGTACCTCCGCTTCGGAGACCGACGCGTCTTCGACACGCCCATCAGCGAGCCCATGCTCACGGGCATGGCCGTCGGCGCCGCGGCGAGCGGGATGCGTCCGCTCATGGTCCACGCGCGCAACGACTTTCTGCTGCTCACGCTCGACCAGCTCGCCAACCACGCGGCCAAGTGGAGCTACATGGCCGGCGGACGGCTCAAGACCCCCGTCGTGGTGCGCGCCGTGATCGGCCGCGGATGGGGCCAGGCCGCGCAGCACTCGCAGAGCCTGCAAGCCGTGATGGCGCACTTCCCCGGGCTTCAGGTCATCATGCCCGCGACGCCCTACGACGCGAAGGGGATGCTCCTCTCGGCGCTCGAAGGCGACTATCCCGTCGTGTGCCTCGAGCACCGCTGGAGCTACGGCGTCACGGGAGACGTCCCCGAGGGGCACTACACCGTGCCCATCGGCGAGGCGCGCGTCGCGAGGCCGGGGCGAGACGTCACCGTGGTGGCCCTCTCGCAGATGGTGAGCGAGGCGATGAAGTCCGCCGACGCGCTCGCGAAGCAGGGCGTCGAGTGCGAGGTGCTCGACCTCCGCTCGGTGCGACCGTGGGACGTCGAGGGCGTGTGCGCCTCGGTCCGTCGCACCGGTCGACTCGTCGTGGCCGACACGGGATGGATCACCTTCGGCGTCTCCGCAGAGATCTCCGCGAGGGTCTCAGAAGAGGTCTTCGACGCGCTGCGCGCCCCCGTTCGCCGCGTGGGACTGCCCGCCGTACCGACGCCCTGCGCGCCCTCACTGGAGCGCGCGTACTACCCCGGCGCCGACGACGTGACCCGCGCGGTGCTCGACGTGATGCGCGGAGACCGCCCCCGCGAGGCGCCCGAGAGCTCGCCCGAATCGCGTATCCACAAGCCCTTTCAGGGCCCCTTCTGACCGTCGACACACGTCACGCGACCGCGTGATCTCCTGCGCGGGTGACCACCGGTGACCACGCGCTGCATCGAATGTGACCACCGCGACGCGCGCGACGCGTCGTACGGTGCGCTCAGCCGTCGGCGCTCGTTGCCGCGCGGCGCCCATTCCCTGGAGGGGAATTCGATGATCGCACCGCGCGACCGTGTCTTCGTGTGCCTCCTCGCGTGCCTGTCGACCTTCGTCGAGGGCTGCTCAGACAGCGCTCCGCCGCAATCGAACGGCGTCGAGACCTTCGCCAATCCGCCGGAGCTCGCCCCCGACTCCGACGGCGTCTATCAGCTCCGCTACGGCCCGCACGAGGTCACCCTCGACGGCCAGCGCTACTGCATGCGCACGTACAACGGCCTCGTCCCGGGCCCCACGATCCGCGTGAGGGCGGGCAGCGACCGCCGCGTGAGGGTCGACCTCCGCAACGAGTTCTCGCGCGTCGACGGCCGCGAGATCTCGGGCATGGAGGGCAACGAGCCCCCGACCTGCCACGATTTCAACGTCACGAACCTGCACTTTCACGGCGGGCACGTGCAGCCCAACTTCGCCACGCCCGACCCCGCGCACCCCTGCGTGGGCGACGGCTGCGCCTCCGACGGGCGCTACTACGGCGACAACGTGCTCGTCACCGTGAACCAGGGCCGCTCGGCCCGGTACCGCTGGGACCTCGACGAAGACGGTCCGCACCACGAGGGCACCGACTGGTATCACCCGCACACCCACGGCTCCACGGCCATCCAGGTGATCAACGGCGTCGCGGGCGCGCTCATCGTTGAAGGCCCTCTCGACGCGGAGCCCACCGTGCGCGCCACGAAGGAGCGCGTCATGGTGATCAACGAGATCCCGCTGCACCACGCGACGGCGATGCCCCTGCGCGCGGGCGACGCGTGCAACGAGAACAACCTCTCGATCGACAACTTCCTCTCGGTCACCGAGGGGATGCCCATGCTCATCAACGGCAAGGTCAAGCCGCGGCTCATCACCGCGCGCTCGCAGGTCGAGCGCTGGCGGATGATCTACGCGGGCACGCCGGACGAGATGGGAATGACCCTCCGCTACGGCCTCGACGCCAACTGCGAGCGCTACGACCCGATCCGCAACGTGGGCATCGTGCAGTACGCGCGCGACGGCGTGACGATGCCGCACTACTACCGCAACGACGTCGTGTGGGTCTCGCCCGGCTACCGCGTCGACTCCTTCGTGCAGATGCCCGCCACCGCGCAGACGCTCTGCCTCGTGGGCCGTCGCACGCACGACCTCACGGGCACCGTCATCGCCGTCGTCGAGGTGCGCGACGACGCGGGCACAGCCACGTCGACGACGATCCCGCCGGAGAGCGTGGTGACCTCGCACGCGCCGCCCGTCACCTGGATGGGCAACGTCGACGGCGCGATGACGCAGGTGAGCTGCGAGTCGGTGACGCGGCTCCATCAGCGCGTGGGTCTGCTCATGCCGCCCGTGGCCGTGCCCTCGTCGACGCGGATGTCGAGCGGCGGCGCGTGCAACCCGACGGAGCACCACGACGTGCCCGCGGGCTCGGTGTGTCAGTGCCCGTCGCCCAACATCAACTGCCGGAGCTTCGAACAGCGCCGCGCGCGGGGCTACCGCAGCGACCGCGTGGGCGTCGTGGGACGCAGCGAGAAGTGGGAGATCGTCGCGCTCGACGGGCACCCCTTTCACATTCACATCAACCCCTTCGTGGTGTGCCCCAACGACTCGAACAAGGAGCCCAACTTCGCGCACTGGCGCGACACGTTCTGGGTGCAGGTCGACGACCGACCGCGGCAGGTGCTCATGAGCTTCCGCCGCTTCACGGGGAGCTTCGTGGAGCACTGCCACAAGCTCAACCACGAGGACGAGGGCATGATGGAGCTCGTCGAGCTCTGCGCGGAAGGTGACCGCGAGTGCCAGTGCCAGCGCACCGACGCGATGGGGCAGTGCGTGAGTCAGGCGGGCTGCCAGGCCGACGACCGACAGTGCCAGTTCGCCGCCGCCGCGACGGCCTCGTATCCGCTGCCGCCGCCGCCGAACCCCGCGCTCTGTGGCGGACCGTGACGCTTCAGAGCTGACCCGTGAACGCTCTCACGTGCCCGAGAACGGCCTTGATCTTGGGCACGTCGGAGAGCACCGACGGCACCACGAGCCGCACCGAGCGCTCGCGCCCGATGACGTCTTCGAGCACGGGGACGAGCGCGCCCGGGTCCGCGCCCGGATCGGGGATCATCGCATCGGGGAGCAGCGCGATCCCGCTGCCCGCGAGCACGCACTGACGAAGAAAATGAATGTCTGAGCTCACGAGCGCGGGCTCGATGGCGATGTGTCCGCCCGAGCGCAGCGGCCAGGAGCGAGGGTCTGCGCCGGGCGCGTCCCACGCGAGGAGCTCGTGCTTCGAGAGCTCCGCGGGCGAGGTCGGCGTTCCGCGGAGCTTGAGGTAGTCGACGTGCGCCACGGCGCGCTCCCGCACGCGCAGGAGTTCGAAGGACTCCCACGGCCCCGCGGGCGTGCGATCGCAGAGGTGCATCGCCACGTCGACGTCGTCGAGCAGCGACGAGAGCGGATCGGCGCTGAAGCGCACGCGCACCGAGAGCCGCGGAAAGGCCGTACGGACCGCGGTGTAGAGCGGCACGAGGAGCTGCGGCGGCAGTCCGATCGGTAGCAAGACGCGGAGCACCCCCGAAGGCTCCTGACCGATCTCGCGCACCGAGGCCACGAGGGCCGCGGCCTCTTGAATCATCTGCTTTCCGCGGGTGGCGAGCACGGCGCCCGCCTCCGTCGACTCGATGCCCACGCGCGTGCGGCGGAGCAGCGGAACGCCCGCGCGAGCCTCGAGCGCGTCGACGCGACGGCGGAGCGTGGCGCGCGGCATTCGAAGCGAGCGCTCCGCACCGAGGAACGACCCCGTCTCAACGACGGCCAGAAAGGCCCGCAGCTCTTCGAGGTCCATGCGCCGCGAGAAGGTATACCGACGAACGACGCGAACGGGAAGCGCCGCTCAGCGCAGGTCGCCGACGTCGATGCGGGAGAAGCGCGCCGTGCCCACGGCCGCAACCGACATGTGAAAGAGCGAGCCGTCGGGGCTGAAGGCGATGCGCTGCACGTCGGGGAGCGTCGCCACCGTGCGCTGATCGCTCGCGTCCGCGCGGAACGACACGATGCGCCCGTCCGAGAGCGACGCGTACACGCGGCCCGAGAAGAAGTCCGCGCGCATCGACGCGACGCCCATCCCGAGCGTCCCGACGCGCTCGGGGGAGGCTCCGCCCGCGAGGTCGACGCGGTAGAGCTCGCCGGTCTCGACGGCGACGAGCATCGTGCGAGGGTCGAGCATCGCGCTCGCGTGAACGCGCCTCGGGAGCGCGCTCACCATCACGGGCGACGCGCCCATCGCGGGGATGCGGAAGTAGTCTCCGCTCGCGCGCAGGTTGCCCACGAAGACGTCACCCGACGCTGCGATCGCGAGGCCGAGCGGCCCTTCGCTGAAGTAGATCACGGGGATCGCGCTGCCTCCCGTCGTGACCTCCGCGGGCGCGGTCATGGGGATGGTGCTCGTCGCGCGATCGACGAGTCCGACGCCCTGGATCACGCTGCCCGAGCATCCGCAGCGAGAGCAGCACGCGTACACGGCGGCGATGTTGGGGGATGCTCCTCCGCCGCCGCGCTGCACGGCGACCTCGCCCATGTCGAGGTTCGAGAGCCCCGCGAACTCCGAGTAGACGCCCGACGGATTCATGCGGCGCACGTAGTCGGTTCCGCCGATCACGGTGCTCCCGTAGACGTTGCACGCGTCGTCGATGTCGACGCTCACGAGGCCGCTGTTCATCGGCGCGGTGTTGAGCTGCTCGAGCGTGGGCGGCGTACACGTCGTCGGTCGCGTGCACGGGCAGTCGCGGCCGTAGCACCGCCCGGCCGTGTCGCACACGAGCGCGCTGCACGCGCCGAAGGGCGCGCAGCTCGAGGTGGTCGCGTCGCAGTACGTCCCCGGTCCGCACGACTGCGCGCCGCACGCGCGGAACGAGCCGGTGAGCAGGCACGACGCGTCGACGGCGAGGCACGCGCCGGTGGTGAAATCGCAGACGCGTCCGCTCGGGCACGCCGCGGCGCCGGGGAGGCGACAGTCGTACGCGCACGCGCCCATCGCGCAGACGTTGTCGGGCGATGCGCACGCGCGGCCGCACGCGCCGCAGTTGGCGAGGTCGCGCTGGAGGTCGCGGCACGCGCCCGCACACGCCGAGAGCGCGCCGACGCAGAGGGGGCTGCACTCGCCGCGAACGCAGCTCTGCCCCGCGGGACAGGCGTTGCCGCACGAGCCGCAGTTGCGGAGGTCGGTGTCGTTGTCGGTCTCGCAGCCGTTCGAAGCGTCGTCGTCGCAGTTGCCGTAGGGCGCGGGGCACCCGGTGATGACGCAGCGTCCCGCGGAGCACGCGACGGAGCCGCGCGGGGCCGCGCAGGTCACGCCACAGCCGCCGCAGTTCGTGAGGTTCGACATCGTGTCGATGCACTGCGCGTCGCAGCACGACGATCCTCGCGGGCAGGGCTGCGCGTCGCTGCACCCGGGGACGCAGGTGTTGGCCGAGCAGATGCTCCCCGCGGGGCAGTGCGAGTCGAGATAGCACACGAAGCAGCGGTGCATCGTCGTGTCGCAGTGCACGGGTCGAGCGCCGCCGGGTCCCGCGGTCGCCTCGCACGCGGCGTCGTCACGGCAGCCGGTCATACAGCGCCCGATCCGCGCGTCGCAGTACTCGCCCGCCGAGCAGCGCGCGTCGTTGCCAGGGCGACACTGCACGCAGCGTCCCGTGAGCGTGTCGCACGCGGGGCCCCCGGCGCTCGTCGCGCAGTCGGAGTCCGCGGTGCACGGTGGAGGTCCGGTGTCGACCGCGGCCTCGACGACGTCGGACGCGTCCGAGGCATCCGAGACGTCGCTCACATCGCTCACATCGCTCACGTCGAGCGCGTCGCTCGCATCGAGGACGTCGAGCGCGTCGGACGGGGCTTCAACGTCTGCGACGTCGGGCGCGTCGAGCGCGGGGAGGTCGTTCGCGACGACGTCGGGTCGGTTGGGGTTGGCGACCTGGTTGTCGGAGCACGCGACCAGCAGCGCGAGCGTCAACGCGAAGAGAGCGTGGAGGGAGCGCATCGACGCGCGATGCTACTCCTTCGCGCGGTTGGCGAGGCCGTGCTCGTCCATCTTGGCGTAGAGCTGCGGGCGGGCGATTCCGAGGATGCGCGCGGCCTCGGCGCGGTTGCCCCCCGACTTCGCGAGCGCCATCTCGATCATGCGCTTCTCGAGCAGCGAGACGGCGTCGCGCATGGGCATCGAGGCGTAGGGCTCGCCGGGGCCGTCGGGGCCGCCAGGAGAGACCGGCGGGAGCGACGGCGTGGCGCGCAGCGCGGGCTGGAGGTCGCCCACGTCGATGACCTCGGCGCCGCACATCACGGCCGCGCGCTGCACCACGTGAACGAGCTCGCGCACGTTGCCGGGCCACGCGTACGACTGGAGGAGGTTCATCGCCTCCTCGCTCACGGCGCGCGCCGGAGACGACGCCAGCGCGTGCGCCACGAGCAGCGGGATGTCACTGCGCCGCGCGCGCAGCGGAGGGAGCTCGAGCTCGATCACGGCGAGGCGGTAGTAGAGGTCTTCGCGGAGCCGCGCGCCGGGCTGGCCGGGCCTCACGGGCTTGTGCGTGGCCGCGATGACGCGCGCGCGACTTGTGAGCACCTCGGTGCCTCCGACGCGCTCGTAGCGTCCGTCTTGAAGCACACGAAGAAGCCGCGTCTGGAGCGACAGGTCGAGGTCGCCGATCTCGTCGAGGAGGAGCGTCCCCCCCGCGGCGAGCTCGATGCGACCGGGCCTTCGCGCGACGGCGCCTGTGAAGGCTCCGCGCTCGTGACCGAAGAGCTCGGCCTCGATGAGGGTCTCGGGCAGGGCCGCGAGGTTCACGGCCACGAAGGGCCCCGACGCGCGCGACGAGTGCTGGTGAATGGCGCGCGCCACGAGCTCCTTGCCCGTGCCAGTCTCGCCCGTGAGGAGCACCGGCGCGTCACTCGACGACGCGCGTCCGATCATCTTCCACACGGCGAGCATGGCGGCGCTGGAGCCGATGAGCGTCCCTTCGGGCGCGGGCGTCGCATGCGCTGAATCGGCTTGTGGAACGGCCTTCGCGAGGTCTCGCTGTCGCACGGCGCGCTCCACCGTGGCGAGGAGCGCGGGGAGGTCGAAGGGCTTGGTCACATAGTCGAACGCGCCGCCCTTCATCGCTCCGATGGTGCGCTCCGAGTCGCCGTACGCCGTCGCCATGATGACCGGCGCGTCGGGCGCGAGGCCCCCCTTCAGCTCCGAGAGGAACGCGATCCCGTCGCCGTCCTTGAGCCGCACGTCGAGGAGCACGCAGTCGGGAGCCTCCTTCGCGATGGCCGCGCGCGCCTCCGTGACCCCCGCCGCGGGGATCGCGTGGTGCCCGGCGGACGTCACCGCGCGACAGAGGCCCTCACGCACGCCGCGTTCATCGTCGATCACCAGCACCGTCGCCACTGCTCAAAGCCTCCTTGCTGCGTGTCTTCGGGAGGGTCACCTCGAAGACCGTCGCCGCGCCGTCGCGACGGTACCGCAGCGCGCCGCCGTGCGCCTCCGCCACCGCGCGAGAGAGCGCGAGGCCGAGCCCCGTCCCCTCGGACTTCGTGGTGAAGAACGGTTCGAAGAGCTCCCGCTCGCGCTCCGGTGCGACGCCCGCGCCGCGGTCGATCACCTTGAGCGTCGCGAAGCCCTCTCGCTCCGAGAGCACCGCGCGCACGGGAGAACCCTCGGGTGACGCCTCGATGGCGTTGCGCAGGAGGTTGTCGATCACGCGCGTCGCGCTGTCGACGTCGACCTCTGCGCGCGCGCTCCCCTCGACCGCGAGAGTGACGGCGCGCGCCGAGGCCATGTGCTCGATGAAGGCCGCGCGCTGATCGACGAGCGCGCGCAGGTCGGCCTCACGCCGCGGGCCCATGCGACGCCCCGAGATCACGAGCAGATCGGCCACGAGGCGGTCGAGGCGCGAGACCTCATCGCCGGCCTCCGCGAGGTCCGCCGCGACGCCCGCGAGGTCGGCCCGAGGGAGCAGCACCGTCTGCCGCGCGAGGTCGACACGCAGCTTGATCGAGGCCATCGGATTGCGGACCTCGTGCGCGATGCCCGCCGCGACACGACCGAGCGACGCGAGGCGCTCGCGCTGTTCGAGCTCTCGCCCGAGTCGGGCCTGCTCGTCCTGCGCGCGGAGGAGGGCCTGCGCGAGCGACGCGATGCCGTCGGACACCGCAGCGAGCTCGGCGACCGGAGGCCGCGTGACGGGCGCGCGGAGGTCCTTCGCGAGCGCGTGGAGCGTCTCGCCGAGCTGCCCCGCGCCGCGTCGCAGCGTGAGGAGCGTGTGCATCGCGACGATGACCAGCGCGAGCGTCGCGAGCGAGAGCGTCGTCGCGCCGAAGCGCCAGATCCTCTCGCCGCGCGGTTGCGCGACCCACGTCGCGGCCCACGCGTAGCCGCCGTCGCGGCCGGGTCCCACGCCGAGCACGAGCGTGCCCTCGCTCTCACCGTCGGGCGCGCGACGACGAAAGCCCCCGGGCCTGCGCTGTTCGAGCGTGCGCACGACGGTGGTCCTCGTGCGGGCGGCCTCGCGCGCGACGTCGAGCCTGAACGCCCAGAGGTGCGGAGGTCCGGGAGGTCCCGACACGGGGTCGAAGCGCGCGTCGAGGTAGCCGGTCATTCCGCGACCGAAGCGCGCGCCGAAGTGACCGCGAGCGTGCTCCGAGTCGTCGCGAACGCGCTCGACCTCGCGCTCGACGAACTCTCTCGCGCGCTCGAGGCGCTGCTCGCTGTTGCTCCGCGCGAGCTGAAGCACCGAGAGGAGCGACGCCGCGCAGGCGATGAGCGCGAGGATCGAGACCGCGATCCACCGACTGCGCAGCGAGATGTTCATGGGGAGGTGCTCGTTCGAGGGGGATGAGTCGATCGACGCGGACGACGCGCCGCGCGGAGGGTCAGCGAGCGGGCGCGACGTTCGGCGCCGCGGGAGGCGCGACGGGCTGCGTGGGGATGGGCGCGTCGAGCGTGGTCCCGTCGGCGAAGGTGACGTGCTCCGCGATGATGCCCGTGCCCTGCGGCGTGACGGTGCCGCGGCCCGAGGCGCGCACGCTCTCGCCGACCCGCACGCCGCGCTGCTGGAGCTGCATCATCATGGGCCTCGGGAGGTACACCGTGACGCCGTTCGCGAAGAGCATCGCGCGCGCGCCGCCGCGGGGCCCCGAGAGCACCTGCTGCACGGCACCGTTCACCGCCTGCGTAGGCATCGCCGCGAGGTGCGCCGCGCGCTCGGCGCGACGCTCACCGAAGCCGCCGCCGTGACCGAAGCCGCCACCGCCGTGACCGAAGCCACCGCCGCCGTGACCGAAGCCGCCGCCGCCGTGACCGAAGCCTCCGCCGTGACCGAAGCCTCCGCCGTGGCCGGGGCCGCCGCGACGACCGAAGCCGCCGTGACCCATCGGCCCGCCGGGCGCTCCCGCGGCGCCGTTCTGCGCCCACTGGCCCTGCGCGGGAGGAGCCGCGATCACGGAGCCATCCGCGCCGCGCACCGTCGCGCGGAAGATCGTCGAGGTGCCCGCCGTCGCGCCGGGAAAGGTGAATCCCTCGACGCGCAGCGGCTGACCCACGCGGACGCGCTGCGCGAGGTCGGCCGAGGCGCGCGGAGGCACCATCACGACGGTTCCGTTGTCGAGCACGAGGCCGCGAACGTGACCGCCGGGGCCGACGAGAAAGCGCACGAGGTTGCCCGACGCCTGCGCGGGCGTCGGCGCGGGCCGCTGCATCGCGGGCGCCTGCGCGGTGGGAGACTGGGGAGCGTTCTGGGCCCACACGGGCGCGGACACGGCGAGCGAGAGGATGAGGCCGGAGACGAAGAGCGATCGCTTCATGGTGTTGACCTCCATTCGGGGAGTTGCGCCACGAGCGTTCGCAGCGACCGTGCCAGCACGAGCGGAGCGTACGACAAGCCTGTATTTCAAGGGAGATCGCGAGAGGCGCTTCGAAGCGCGCGTCGGGCTTCGTGACACGTGTCCGCTGCGACGACGGATCAGCGGCGAGGGGCGGCCGCGGCGCGAACGGCCACGGGCGCGGACACGGGCGAAGGCAGCGCGACGGCGGCGCGACGCACGACGCGAGCGCGCGGACCGAGCGGACGAAACGCGGGCGTCACGGCGGCCTGAGGCTGCGCGCTCACGGGGGCCTGCATCGCGGCCATCGCGGGCACATCGGCCTGCGTCCCGTAGTGTTTCGCGGCGTAGGCGACGACGCCGGCGAGCGCGAGCGCCACCATCACGGCGGGGGCGTAGCCGTGCGAGGTGCGCGAGGCCGTGCGAGGTCCCTGCGTCAGAGGGCGGGGCCCGTGCGTGCGACGCGCGGGCGTGACGACGCGGTCGGGCGCGCCGATCGCGACGGGCGCGACGCTCCGAGCCGCGGCGGGGAGCAGCGCGGCGGAGAGCGCGTCGGCGAGCTCGCGAGCGCTGGCGAAGCGGTCTTCGGGCTGCTTGGCGAGGCCGCGCACGAAGACCTCATCGACGCCCGCGGGGAGTCCGGGCATGAGCTCCGACGCGAGCTTCGGCACGTCGTTGACCACCGCGTACGAGACCGTGACCGCGTCGTCGCCGGGGAAGGGGCGCGTCCCCGTGAGCGCCTCGTAGAGCACGGCCGCGAGCGCGAAGAGGTCGCCGCGGGGGCTGTACTCTCCCTTCGCGATGGCCTCGGGCGCCGCGTACGCGGGCGTCCCGAGGAACTGCCCGTCGCGCGTGAGGGCCACGTCGGGGACGCGCGCGATGCCGAAGTCCGTGAGCTTCACGCGTCCGTCGGGCGCGAGGAGGATGTTGTCGGGCTTCACGTCGCGGTGAACGATGCGAGCCACGTGGAGCGCGTCGAGCGCGGCGGCCACGCCCTTCGCCACACGCACCAGGGTGACCGTGTCGAGGCGCGCGCGGTCGAGCGTCGCGCGCAGCGTCAGGCCCGGAATGAACTCATAGATGAGGTACGGCCCGAGCGTCGTGTCGACGCCCGCGTCGTGCACCGAGACCACGTTCGGGTGGTTGAACCGCGCCGCTGCGCGAGCCTCGTTGCGGAACCTCGCGATGTACGCGTCGCGGGCGCTCCCGGCCTGGTCGAGGCGCAGCACCTTGATGGCCACGTCGCGTCCGAGCTCGGGGTCCGACGCGAGGTACACCCTCCCCATCGCTCCTTCGCCGAGCAGCTTGGCGAGCTGATATCGCCCGATCATGCGGACGACCCGCCGGGGAGCGGCCGTCGGAGCATCGTTCGAACTGTGCTTCGGGTCTGCCATCGCTACGTTCCAGCGGGTTGAGGGTCTGGTAGGACCGTATCCCACATGGGCGCGCGGGGCGAAAAACGCGTCGCCGCGGAGCTCTGCGCGATGCAGCGAAGTTGACGTCGCCGCGAAGCATCGCGACGCGCATCGATGACGCTTCTCAGCCTCCGCGCGGCGGTGGTCTACTCCGACCCATGAGCGAACGCCTGGAACGCGCCCGCGCGATGATCCGCGACGTGCCTGACTTCCCCAAGCCCGGGATTCTCTTCAAGGACATCACGCCCCTCCTCGGTGACGCCGAGAGCTTCGCGGCGGTGCTCGACGCCCTCGTCGACCGCTACCGCTCCGAGGGCATCCGCAAGGTGCTCGGCATCGAGGCCCGCGGGTTCATCTTCGGCGCCGCGCTCGCGTCGCGCCTGGGCGTCGGCTTCGTGCCCGCGCGCAAGCCCGCGAAGCTCCCGTGGCAGACCGACCGGATCGTGTACGCGCTCGAGTACGGGACCGACAGCATCGAGATCCACAAGGGGAGCTTCGAAGCGGGCGAGCGCGCGCTCGTCGTCGACGACGTGATCGCCACGGGCGGAACCGCCGCCGCCGCCGTCGAGCTCGTGCGCCGCCAGGGCGCCACCGTCGCGGGCGTGGCCTTCCTCGTCGAGCTGTCGTTCCTCAACGGCCGCAAGCGCCTGCCCGACGACGTCGACGTGTTCTCGCTGATGCGCTTCTGAGATGCCTCGCAGCGTCGTCGCGTGGGGCGTCGTCACGTCGCCCCTCGCGCTCCTCTCGCTGCTCCTGCTCATCGACGGCGTGACCTTCGAAGGCCGCCTCGCCGCGGTCTGCGCGCTGCTCTGCGTGATCGCGCCGGGCCTCGCGATCGCGCGCCGTCGCCGCGCCGCGCTCGCCTCCCTCGCGTTGTTGCTGGTGTGCGGCGTGACGCTCGTCGCGCGCGCGCCCTCGGGATCGCCCACGGAGGGCGCGACGACGCGCGCGGTGTACCTCCTCGGCGGCGGCGCCTCTCGACTCGCGCCGACGAACCTCGTCCCCGAGGTCGACCAGCTCGCGCTCGCGACGTGGCTCGTGTGGATCCCCGACCCGGTGATGAACTTCGCGAGCGCGACGCGGCTGAGGGCGGCGATTCGAAGCGCCTACGCGCGAGGCCGCGAGGACGCCGAGGCGGGCGCGCTCGGCTCCGCGATGGGCGACGCGATCACCAACCGCGACACGGGGCGGATGTTCGTCTACGAGCCGCCGCACGCGCCCGGTGAGCGACGCCCCGCGATGCTCTTCCTCCACGGCAGCGCGGGGAGCTGGAAGGGCTATTTTCTAGGCCAGCGCGCGCTCGCGGCGCGTCGGCGCATGGGGCTCGCGCAGCCCTCCTTCGGCTTCGGCAACTGGAACCGCCCCGGCGGACTCGCGTCGATCGAGCGCGCGCGACGCTGGCTCGCGTCGCAGCCCTGGGTCGACCCGGCGCAGATCTACCTCGTGTGCCTCTCCCACGGCGGCCGCGGCGTGACGCGCGTCATCCGAAGCGGCCCCTCGCGCTACCGCGGCGTGGCCTTCATCTCGGCCGTCGTGGAGCCCGACGTGCTCGAAGAGGCCCCCCTCGACCCGTCGTGGGCGGGCACGCCCGCGCTCGTGCTCCACGGCGTACGGGACGACCGCATCCCGCTCGACTACGCAGATGACGGCGTTCGAACGCTCCGCGGGTCGGGATTCGCGGTTCGGTACATCACCCTCCCCGAAGAGGACCACTACCTCATCTTCACCGCGCACGATCGCATGGAGAGAGAGCTCTCATCGTGGTTCGACCTCGTGGAGCGCTCCGCTCAACCGCCGAGGTGACCATCGAAGAAGGCGTCGATCTTCTCCCACGCCTCCGAGGCCACGGCGGGGTCGTAGTGAACGTGCATCAGCGGCCACGTCAGCGCAGACGCCAGGGGGCGCTTCCCGTCCGTGAGGAACGCGTGCCCCGCAGAGGGGAACACATGGACCTCCGGGGTTACCCCTACCTCCGCAAGCTTTCTTCTGAGCTCATCGGGCTTCTTGCGAAAGAGCACATCGCGCCCGCCGTAGCAGGCGATCACCGGACCGATCCCGCGCATCCGTTCGGCCGTGGGGACCTCGCCATAGTTGCTCGACACGGCGGCCCACCCGCTGCCCGCGAGCAGCGCGAAGCCTCCGCCGAAGCAGAACCCGATGATGCCGATGCGCTCCGCCGCGACGCCGGTCTTCTCGGTGAGCCACGCGCGTGCGCGGCGTGCGACGCGTACCGCCGCGACCTCGTCGTTGGTCTTCAACGCGGCCATCACGGCGCGGATGCACGCGAGCTGACCGTGGGCGAAGAGGTCCGGCGCGACGGCCGCGTAGCCCCGTGACGCGAAGCGATCGACGACGCCGTCGATGTCGGGCGCGCGGCCGAAGATCTCATGAATGACCACCACGGCCTTCGTCGCGCCATCGGGCAACGACGCGTAGGCGGGAGTCGGCGGATCGCCCCGCGAAGGGTCACCGGGAATCGTCACTTCAGCGCCGCGCATGGCCGTGGATCCTAACGCCAACGCGCCCTCAGAAGCGCGTTGAGAAAAAGTGACGAGGTCTCCTCGCGAGGGCTCATACAAATTTTTGAGCCGTCGTTGAACTGGTCAGAACGCGAAAGAGATCGCGCTCCGAACAGCCCCGCAAGAGGAGTCCCCCATGAAGAAGTCGCTCAAGAAGATGGCTGCCGGTTTCACCCTCGTCGAGCTCATGATCGTGGTGGTCATCCTGGGCGTCCTCGCGGCGGTCGCGATCCCTGCGTTCACGCGCTACGTCAAGCGCTCGAAGACCGCTGAAGCGACGGGCAACATCACCAAGCTCTACCAGGGACAGCTCACCTACTACCAGGCCGCCCTCGAGCGCGGATTCGCGACGTACCTCAACGCGACCGTGATGCCGACGGCCGCGCCGAGCGCCGCGAAGTACACCGCGAACGTGTCTCAGTGGTCCGCCGACGCCAACTGGACCGCCCTCGGCTTCTCGCTCGATGCCGCCCACTACTACCAGTACATCTCGCCCGGCGGCGGATCGGCCTTCACCTCGCGCGCGGTCGGCGACCTCGACGGCGACGGCACCGTCGCGACCTTCGAGCGCACGGGCGCCATCGTGTCGGGTGAGCTCCAGGGCTCGAACATCTCGATCACGCAGGAGCTCGAGTAGCCCTCGAAGCCACCCGATCACCCTGAGCGGACCTCAACCGCTCAGGGCAGCGACCGCAGTCGTTCGAGCACCGCCAGCGCCACCAGATTCCGCATGTTGTAGCCAGCCCGCAGGCCCGCGGCCGTGAGCACCCCGCACGCGACCCCGCCGCCCGCCGTCATGTACGGCGAGGGGTGAATCCCGTCGGCGTCGACCCCGTGTCGCGGGAGCGGCTGGAGCGCGCCCCAGTACTCCATCAGCGGCAGGTGCCGCGCCGCGGCGATGTCTCGAATCGTCTGGTTGAACACCGGGACGAGCGCGCCGGCGTCAGCGCGGTCGAGGCGGTCGGGGATCGTGCTGATCGCGGTGACGGTCCCGTTGGCCTCGATCACGTCGATGATCCGCTCCATGTTGGTCCTGAAGACCGTCGTGCTGTAGTGGTCGAGGTCGTTGGTGCCGTACATGAGCAGCGCGTAGGCCGGGCGCGTCGCGGCGAGCTCCTGACGGAGCGCGCTGTCAGGATCCATCGCGAGCGCGTACTGCGAGATCCATCCCCCCATCGCGCAGAGGCTCGGGCGGTTGAACGAGTTCCGGGTGTCGATCATCTGCGCGCGAAAGTACGTGATCGTAGGCTCCAGCGCGGCCCACGCGCCGAGCTCGTACCAGCCGAAGCCGATGTCCGAGAGGAAGCTCCCCGACTCCGTGATCGAGTCGCCGATCTTCGTGAAGACGTTGAGGCGCATCCCTCGCGCGACGCCGCGCGCCCGCACCTCGCGGACGTGCGCCGCCGTCAGCGCGTCGAAGGTCGGCACCATCGCGGTCGTGTCGGGCAGAGGGACATCGGGCGCGGGGATGTCGACGGGCGTGACGACGTCGGGCATCGGGCTCCCGCGGTCGGCGACCACGTCGGGCCGTGTGATCACGTCGGGCTGCGCGATCACGTCGGGCCGTGTGATCACGTCGGGCCGTGTGATCACGTCGGGCTGCGCGACCACGTCGGGCGAAACGATCGCGTCGACGGGCGCCGCCGCGTCGGGGACCACGAGCACGTCGCGCGGCGGCGCGGTGACATCGACGGAGGCGCGGTCTGGCGCGGACGGCGCGTCGCGCGGAGCGGCCACGTCGGGCGCGCTCCCATCGAGCTCCTCGGGGGGCACGAGCGGCGCCGAGCCGAGCTGGCATCCGACGAGCGCGGTCGTGAAGGCGAACAGGCGTCGGAGATCGCGCTTCATACTCGTTCCGTATACCATCCCCGGGGCATGGCATCGAAGTTCCGAACCGCGCGCGACGCGTCGATGGAGCGCGCGGTCGGCGTGATCACCCGGCGCGTCGCGATGGCCCTGCCGCTCGCGTGCGCCCTCATCGCGGCGCCCGGTCGCGCCGAGGCGGTCCCCTTCGGGCAGCGGATCACCCTTCGCGGCGAGCTGCTCCTCTCGCACGTCGTCGGCGAGCCGCAGACGCGGGTGTTCGGCTTCGGCTTCTTCGGCGTCGCGCACCTCGGCCTCGCGCTCACGGGTCCGCTCTCGCTCCAGGCGTCGGGCTCCGTCGGGATCTTTCCGCCCGTGTCGAGCGCCGAGGGGCTCCCGCTCAACGTCACCGCGACCTACACCGCGGGCGTTCGCATCGAGCCTCGCACCGTGCGCCCCGAAGGGCGGCTCTTCATCGACGCCAACGCGGGCGTCGCCGCCACCGGGACCGACACGTACCGCTTCGGCTTCGACGTCGGCGTCGGGTGGGAGATCGCCGTCACACGGTACATCTCCCTCGGCCCCGTCGTGCGCTACTGGCACATCCTCCAGCCCGACGACCTCGGCCGCTCCGAAGACGGAAAGGCCGACGCGCACTACGTCTCCTTCGGCCTCTCGATGGCCATCCGCCCCTCGCCGCCGCCTCGCACGCGCGCCGGGACGCTCCTCGCGATCAACCCCGACAACGCGCCCGACGCCGACTACGACGGCGTTCCTGACTTCTCCGACGAGTGCCCCGACGTCGTCGAAGACCACGACGGCTACCGCGACGACGACGGCTGCCCCGACCTCGACGACGACGGCGACAACTTCCCCGACTCCGAAGACCGCTGCCCGCGTCAGGCCGAGACCCCCAACGGCTTCGAAGACGAAGACGGCTGCCCCGACGCGCCCCCCGCGTCGCGCGAGGTCATCACCATCGTCGACGGACAGCTCAGGCTCCGTCAGCGCGTCTACTTCGCGGGCGATCGCTCGACGATCCCCAACTACTCCATCGCGCCCCTCAGGGCCGTGGCGCAGTACCTCATCGAGCACCCCGAGGTGCGACGACTCCGCGTCGAGGGCAACGCCGACGACAGCGGAACGCGCCGCCACGGCTTCGAACTCTCGCTCCGTCGCGCCCTCGCGGTGGTGAACTTCCTCGTCGATCAGGGCGTCGAGCGCGAGCGCCTCGAGGCCCTCGGGCTCGGTGACCTCAGGCCCATCGCGCAGCCCCACGACGAGGTCACCCGCGCGCGCAACCGACGCATCGATTTCTCCGTCGTCGGCGCCGCGCCCGCAGCGCCTACGGGCGCGTGGACCCCCGCGGAGCATCCCCTCAACGACCTCGCGAACCCGCGGCGTTGACCCGCACGATCGCGGCGCGGTAGAGACCCGCGACCCGCATGATCGGACTGATCGTCAACCCGAACTCCCGCAAGAACCGGCACAAGCCGTCGCGCGTGCGCCGCTTCGAAAAGGCCCTCGGGCGCCACGGCACCGTGATCGAGACCCCGAGCGTCGACTCCATCGTGCCCGCCCTCGAGCGCTTCGCGAAAGAGGGGCGGCGCTACTGGGTCGCCGACGGCGGCGACGGCGCGCTCCACTGGATGATCAACGAGGCCGTGCGCTACTTCGGCCCGCAGCGCGCGGCCTCGCTCGCGGTCTATGTGCCCACCAACGGCGGCACCATCGACTTCGTCGCAAAGGCCATCGGCATCGAAGGCTCCGCGCAGGAGATCGTCGCGCGGCTCGCGTCGGCCGTCGCAGAGGGGCGCACGCCGCCGCTCGTCGAGGTGCCCGTCGTGTCGTTCACGGGCAAGCAGACGGTCTACGGCGACGAGGCCGTGGCGTGGCGGCGCGTGGGCTTCGGCTGCGCGCTCGCGGGCTTCGGCGCCAACTTCTTCGGCCCCCTCTACCGGGGCAACAAAGAGTACGGCGGCCCTCGCATCGCGAAGCTCCTCGCGGCGGCCTTCGCGGCGGGCCTCGCGCAGACCACGCTCCGCGGCGCCCTCGCGGCGCTCAAGCCCGACTTCATCACGCGCGCCGAGCACGAGTTCTTGCGTCCGCTGCGCGGAGAGGTGCGCGTCGACGGAACCGTCCTCCGCGGCGACGACGGGCGTCCCGTGCGGGAGCACACGGTCCTCCACGCGGCCTCGGTGCCCGTGAACCTCGCGGGGATCTTTCGTGTGTTCCCGCAGGCGGGCGAAGGCAAGATGCACGTCCACGCGGGCTACATCTCCGTGGGCGAGGCCGCGCGCGTGATGCCCGGCCTCATGACCGGACGCTCCGTGCACCACCTCCTGCGCGACGCGCTCGACGGGCCCGCGACCACGCTCGACGTGCTCTGCGACCCCGGCGAGGAGCTCGCGCCAGTGCTCGACGGCGAGGTGTTTCACCGCATCACGGAGCTGCACGCCACGGTGGGGCCCCACTTCACGATGGCCCTGCCGTAGCGCCGCGCCGTCGCGACGATTCAACACATCTAGAGGGGCGTGAGGCGCACGCGGCGGTCGGAGTCGATGCCGCAGGAGGTGTAGGCGCCGTTGCAGACCGCGAAGGCCGCGAGCCCGGCGAGGTTCTCGACGCCGATGGTGAGCGTGCGGCTGAGTTCCGTGGGGCGCGGTTGCACCGTCTGGTACGCGAAGTCGATGACGTTGCTGCCCTCGTTGAGGATGGCTTCGAAGCTCATCGTCGGGGCCGACGACGAGACCGTGTACCAGCTCACGTCGTGCCACTCGACGACGAACTTGCGGCTGGGCGACGTGCCGACGACGTTGGTGCACACGGCCGCCGTGGTCGCGCGGAGCATGAGGTCCGCCCAGAACGGAGCGATGACGCCGTTGGGGATCTCCATCGAGGGGATGTCGCCCGAGTAGCCCGACGCGGCCATGTTCTGGAGCGACAGGAACCCGTTGGTCGACACGTTGATCATCGAGTTCGCGGCCACCGCCGAGCGGAAGATCGTGAAGGGGAACGGCAGCACGACGGGGGTCGCAGCGTCGTCGTTGGTCGTGAAGGAGAGGCGCGTCCCGCCCGTGCACGCGTCGATGTAGGGCACCGTCGCGGAGGTCGCCGAGGGGTCGCGCGAGTAGCCCGTCGAGGTGATCTGGCAGCCGCCGAGCTGGCAGCTCTGGTCGGCCGCGCAGGTGCGCCCGCAGATGCCGCAGTTGCGCGTGTCGTTGAGGGGGTTGATGCACACCGTCCCGCCGTCGGCCGAGCAGCGGACCTGGAACGACATCGGGCAGGGCTCCGCGTCGGGACCCGTGTCGGACGCGTCGGTCACGTCGCCGCCGCCGTCGGTCATCGGCACGTCGAGGGGAGGAACGTCGGCGGGGGGAACATCCGCAGGGGGAACATCCGTGGGAGGAACATCCGCGGGAGGAACATCCGCGGGAGGGACGTCGACCGCGGGCACGTCAGTCGGCGGCGTGTCGCTCTCGGGGACGTCGACCGCGGGCGTGTCAGTGGCGGGGAGGTCCACCGCGGGGACGTCGGTCGTAGCCCCGCCGAGCGTGAACTCCTTCGTGGGAAAGCTGCACCCGCCGAGGAGGGAACACATCAAGAGCACGTGGGAGCGTCGCATCGACGCAGGAAGGTACCGCAACCGCACGCGCGGCGGGGAATAGACCGTACGCCGTCGATCTTCTCCCTCGGATGAGCTCCCTCCGACGCGCGGGTCCGTTCTTCGTCGCGAGCGCCGTCGCGCTCTTCGCCGCGCCTGCGCGCGCGCAGCGCGGCGACGTGTCGGTCGAGCTCTACACCATGGGCCCCGGACGCGACGTCTTCTCCCGCTTCGGCCACGCGGCCCTGTGCGTGCGAGACCGCGAGAGCCCCGATGGGCGCTGTTACAACTACGGCACCACCGACTTCTCGACCCCCGTCCCCCTCACATGGAACGTCCTCCGCGGCCGGGCGCGCTTCTGGGTCTCGGTCTCTCCCCTCGACCGCATGATCGACTGGTACGGCCCCCGCGGCGAAGACCGCACGCTCTGGCGGCAGTCCATCGCGCTCTCGCCCGAGGCCGCAGAGGCCCTCGAACAGCGCCTCCGCGACGACCTCCGACCGGGCTCGCGCGAGTACGTCTATCACCACTTTCTCGACAACTGCACCACGCGCCTCCGCGACCACCTCGACGCCGTCACCCACGGATCACTCCGTCGCGGCACCGACCGCCAACCCCACGGCGCGACGTGGCGAACCCTCGTGCTGCAAGGGCTCTCGGGCTCCGCGGGGCTCCTCGTCGCGGGCGAGCTCCTCCTCGGGCGCCCGCTCGACCGAGAGCCCTCGCGGTGGCAGGCGATGTTCCTCCCGGCCGTGATGCGCAGCGAGGTGACGCGCGCGCTCGGCGCGACGCCCGTGATGATCCACGCGCGCCCCGATGCGCCACCCGCGGGCTCTCCCTTCGCGGGGAGGCACCTCATCGCCGCCGCGGCCCTCGCCCTCGCGACGCTCTCGATTCCGCGGCTCTCACGTCGCTTCGCGCGCGTCGTCGGCGCCCTGCTCGCGGGCCTCGCGGCGGCGCTCGTGTGGACGCTCTCGCTCGCCTCGTCGCTCCCCGAGCTCTCGCAGAATCACCTCCTCGCGGTGCTCCTCCCGACGGACCTCGCGCTGCCCCTTCTCTCCGAGCCCCGGCGTGTCTTCTATGCGCGCGTGCGGCTCGTGATGGCCCTCGCCGCGTCGGCCGCGAGCGCGCTCGGACTCACCCCGCAGCCCCTCGTGGGGCCCGCCCTCTTCGTCGCCGCGCTCATGGCCCCGACGGCCCTCGGACTCACCCCCGCGAAGCCCGCTTCGTGACCGTCGCCCTTGTGCGACCGCGCGGAATTCGCTACCCGTTCGCGCGATGAGCGCCACGATCGAGATCCCCTTTCAAGTGCTCGGCGGTGAAGAGGTCGTGCGGTCCATCGTGCGCGATTTCTACGACGTGATGGCGCGCGACGAGCCCGCCCTCGCGCGGCTCCACCCCTGCGACGCCGAAGGGCGCGTCTCGCCCGAGTCGCAGGAGCGCTTCGCCCTCTTCTTCATCGGCTGGCTCGGCGGACCGCAGACGTACATCGAGCGCCACGGACATCCCCGCCTCCGCATGCGCCACGGCAACGTCGCCGTGAACATCGCCATGCGCGACGCCTGGATGCGCAGCATGAGGGCCTCGTTCGACCGCAACAAGATCGAGGGGCCCATCAGGGCCTTTCTCGACGGCAAGCTCGCCGACCTCGCCGACTTTCTGCGCAACACGCACGGTTGACCCGGCGCGCGGCGGGCGACGATCATCGCCGCCCCCAATGACAACCCGGCGCATCGCCCTCGCACTCGGACTCGCAGCGTGCTCGTCGACCACTCCGCGTCCCGCCCCCGAGGCGCGCGCCGCAGTCACCGCGGCTGACGCTTCAACCCCCTTCACACCGCCCGCGGCCCTGGCGTCAGGGAGGCTCCCTCCCCTCGCCCGACCGACGCGTTACAGCCTCTCGCTCACGCTCGACCCGCGGCGAGAGCGCTACTCGGGCGAGGTGCGCATCGACGTCGACGTGCCCGCTCCGACGCGCGCCGTGGTGCTCCACGCGCGGGGGCTCACCATCGCGACGGCGTCGGTGATGTCGGGCGAGCGCGCGCTCACGGCCGACCACCTCACGCGCCGCGCCGTCGGCGGACGCGAGGCCGACGAGGAGCTCGTGCTCACCACCGCGGAGCCCATCGCAGCAGGACGCGCGCGCATCGACCTGCGCTTCTCGGGCAGCTTCTCGCCAGACCTCCGCGGTGCCTTCCGCGTGCGCGCGGGCGACGACTGGTACGCCTTCTCGGACTTCGAACCGACCGACGCGCGCAGAGCGTTTCCGTGCTTCGACGAGCCGTCGTTCAAGGTGCCCGTCGAGGTCTCGATCACGGCGCCCGACGAGATGACCGCGCTCGCCAACATGCCCGAGGAGAGCCACACCGACGACGCCGCGAGCCACACGCGCACGCATCGCTTCGCGGTCACGCCGCCGATGCCCACGTACCTCGTCTCGTTCGCCGCGGGGCCCTTCGAGTTCTTCGAAGGACCGCGCGAGCCCGTCCCCGTGCGCGTGGTCACCGTGCGCGGTCGCTCGGCCCTCGGACGCCTCGGCGCAGAGACCGCCGCGGAGCACCTGCGCGTGCTCGGCGACTACTTCGGGCGGCCGTATCCGTACCCCAAGCTCGACCTCGTCGCCGTACCCGACTTTCTCCCCGGCGCGATGGAGAACCCGGGGCTCATCACCTTCCGCGACGCGGCGCTCCTCGTCGACGCGGATCGCGCGCCTTCGCGCTCGCGCTATCACGTCTACTCGATCATCGCGCACGAGCTCGCCCACCAGTGGTTCGGCAACCTCGTCACGATGGCCTGGTGGGATGACCTCTGGCTCAACGAGGGCTTCGCCACCTGGGCCGGCGCGCGCGTGCTCGACACGTGGCGCCCTGCCCTCGGCGCCCGCTACGACGAGGTCGGCGGATCAGCCTGGGCCCGCAACGCAGACTCCCTCGCGAGCGCTCACGCGATGCGCGTCGCCGTGACTTCCACCAGTCAGGCCATCGAGTCCTTCGACGCCACCACGTACTCGAAGGGCGCCGCGCTCCTCGGGATGCTCGAAGCCTGGGTCGGTCCCGAACGCTTCCGCGAAGGCGTGCGCGCGTACCTCCGCGCCCACGCGTGGGGCAACGCCACGGCGGCCGACCTCCTCGACGACCTCACGGCCGCGGCGGGCAGAGACGTGGGCCCCGTCGCGAACAGCTTCCTCGATCAGACGGGCGTTCCGCTCATCGACGCGCGGGTCGAGTGCGCCGCGAACGCGCCCGCGCGGCTCACGCTGCGACAGTCGCGCTTCTCGCTCGCACCGCTCACCAACGACACGACGCGGTGGTCGATCCCCGTGTGCGTGCGCTACCCGTCGGGAACCTCCACGCGGAACCGCTGCGTGGTGCTCTCCGACGAGACGCTGAGCGAGGCCCTCGACACGCGCGCGGGGGAGTGTCCCGCGTGGCTCGCGCCCAACGCCGACGCGCGGGGCTACTACTGGTATCGCCTCACGCCCGAGGGGATGCGCGCGCTCGTGGCCTCTCCCGCGACGCTCACGGCCGTCGAGAAGCTCGACCTGCTCTCGACCGCCGAGGCCCTCGTCGACGCGGGAGCCCTCGACGCGGGCGCGTACATCGACGTGATCGCGCGCCTCGCCAACGACCGCGACGCCAACGTGGCCGACCGCGCCATCGGGCGGATCTTCAACGTCGAACGCGCGATGGTGACCGACGCGTCGAGGCCCGCGTTCCGCGCGTGGGCGCAGCGCGTCGTGGGCCCCCGCGCGCGCGCCCTCGGCTTCGCGGCGAGGCCCGGCGACGACGACGTCACGAAGGACCTCCGCCGCAGCGCGCTCTCGGTGCTCGGCTCGCTCACCGACGACCCGTGGGCGCGTCGCGAAGCTGAATCCGCCGCGTCGCGCTGGCTCGCGGACCGACGCTCCGTCGACGGAGACCTCGCCGCGATCGCGCTCCCGATGGCCTCGCGGCACGGTGACTCCGCGCGCTTCGACGCGCTGCGCGCGGCGCTCGATCGCCCCGAGAACACGCCGCAGGAGCGCGCGATGATCCTCGGCGCGCTCGTGAGCTTCGACGACCTCTCGCTCGTGCGCAGGGCCTACGAGCTCTCGCTCACCGACGCGATCCGCGCGCAGGACCTCCGCACGCTCTACGGCCGCTCGGGGGCAACGTCGGCGGCGCGCGCCCTCCTCCTCGACTGGGCGACGGAGCACTTCGACGCGCTCCACGCGAGGCTCGGGCATCAGATCCGCGCGATCATCGGGTCGCTCGGCGCGCGCTGCGATGAAGCCTCGATCGCCGAGGGAGAGCGCTTCCTCCGCGAGCACCTCGGCGAGCTCGAAGGCGTGACGCGGAGCCTCCAGCAGACCGCGGAGGTCGCGCGCCAGTGCGCGGCAGTGCGCGCCCGGGAGTCCGAGCGCGCGGCCGCGGCGTTCACGAGGCGGTGAGTTGAGGCTCCGTCAGCGGACGGCGATGGAGTAGCGGCGGTCGGCGTTGCAGGTCACGGCGGAGTAGCTCTGCGAGCTGTCGGGGCAGAGGTTCGAGCCCACGCCGAAGCCGTTGTAGTAGGGCGCCCGCGTGCCGGTGAAGCAGATGCGGCCGTAGCGCGAGTCGACGCCGGCCCACGGGTCGGTGCAGAGCGTCGGCCAGTTGTTGTAGCCGTAGCGCAGGGTCGTCGCGACGGCGCCCGCGCCCTCGATCGAGACGGCGATGGTCTCGTCGACCTGCGGGTAGCGGAAGGGCGACTGCGTGCGCCAGTTCGAAGGCAGCGTGAAGCGCGCCCAGTTGCTCAGCACCGCGTGGTTTGCCTGGCGGAACGACACGAGCACCTGCGACGCGTCGTTGCGGAGCGTGCGGCTCGTGACCTGGTAGTCGAGCGTGGTGCTGTTGTAGCCGCCCGTGTCGGCGAAGAAGATCTCCGTCCAGCCGCCGCCGTTGGTGGTCATGTCGCAGTACGTGGTGAAGCCCGACTCGCCGCCGGGGCCGTCGGCGTCGAGCGCGAAGGTCCCGCTCGGCGTCCCGGGGAACGCCCTGAGGATCTCCGCGCAGCTGCGGGGCGCCGTGCACACGCCCGCGGTGCACGCCCTCGTGGTGCACGCGCCCGCGCAGGCGCCGCAGTTCGAGGGGTCGGTGCGCGTGTCGACCTCGCAGCCCGTCGAGGGGTTGCGGTCGCAGTCGGCGAGGCCCGTCGCGCAGGTGATGCCGCAGCGTCCGGCCACGCAGGTGCGCGTGGCGCCGGGGCCGCCGGGGCACACGTTTCCGCACGCGCCGCAGTTGTCGACGCTGGTCTGCGTGTCGACGCAGGCCATGCCGCAGCGGGCCTGACCCGTGGCGCAGCCCGTTCCGCACGACGAGCCCGTCGCGCCCATCACGCACACGGGCGTCGTGCCCGAGCAGCGGTTCGAGCAGATGCCGCAGGTGAGCACCGAGGCGAGGTCGCTCTCGCAGCCGTTCACGGGGTTCGAATCGCAGTCGGCGCGCCCCGACGCGCAGGTGAGGCCGCACACGCCGCCCGCGCACGTCGCCGTCGACGAGGGACCCGACGGGCACACCATCCCGCAGGCCCCGCAGTGGGAGACCGACGTGAGGAGGTTCACCTCGCAGCCGTTGCCGGGGTTGCCATCGCAGTCCGCGAAGCCCGACATGCAGGCCGTACGGCACGCGCCCGCCACGCAGGCCACGAGCGCGTTGGAGCCCGCGGAGCACACCGCCCCGCACGCGCCGCAGTTCATCACGTTCGAGAGGGTGCTGGCCTCGCAGCCGTTGGTGCTGTTGCCGTCGCAGTCGCCGAAGCCCGGCGTGCACGAGAGCCCGCAGGCGCCGCGGCTGCACACGGCCGTGGCGTTGGTGTTGCCGCGGCAGACGGTTCCGCAGGTGCCGCAGCTCGTGACGGCGTCGAGGCGCGCCTCGCAGCCGTTGGTGGCGTCGCCGTCGCAGTCCGCGAAGCCCGCGTCACACGTGAACGAGCAGCGCCCCGTGGCGCAGGCCCTCGCCGAGTTCGGGCGCTCGGGGCACACGGTTCCGCACGCGCCGCAGTTGTCGACGCTGGCCGCGGTGTTCACGCAGGCCATGCCGCAGCGGGCCTGCCCCGCGGCGCATCCCGAGACGCAGGTCGCGGCGCCGCTGGCCACCATGCAGAGGGGGGTCGCGCCGGTGCAGGTCGTCCCGCAGGCGCCGCACGAGGCGGGGTCCGCGAGGTTGGCCTCGCAGCCGTTGGCGGGGTTCATGTCGCAGTCGGCGAAGCCCGGGTTGCACGCCGAGCGGCACGTCGCGCCCATGCACGACGCCGTCGCGTTGGCGCCCGTGGCGCATGCGCGGCCGCACATGCCGCAGTTGCCGATCGACGAGGTGAGGTCGGTCTCGCAGCCGTTGAGGGCGTTGGCGTCGCAGTCGCCGAAGCCCGTGTTGCAGGCTCCCACGGCGCACGCGCCCGCGACGCACGAGGGCGTGGCGCCGGGCACCACGCACGCGCGGCCGCACATGCCGCAGTTCATCGCGTCGGTGGCGGTGCGCAGGCACATCGACCCGCAGCACGACTCGCCGCTCGGACACGCGTGGGCGGTGTTGCATCCGGCGACGCAGTTCTGCGTGGGGCTGCACACCTGGCCCGCGGGGCACTGGTCGTCGGCCATGCAGCCGACGCAGACGTGGCGGGTCGTGTCGCAGTGGCGCGAGGTGCAGGCCGCGTCGGAGTCGCAGCCCGTCTCGCAGCGGTTGGCCGAGGTGCAGTACTGCGTCGAGGTGCAGGCGTCGCGGTTGCCCGCGGAGCACTGCACGCAGCGCCCCGAGGGCTGGTCGCACACGCGCAGCCCGAACTCGTTGGAGCCGCAGTCGGTGTTGTCGCGACAGCTCCCCGAGGGGAGCTCGGAGGTGATGTCCGTGGGGGCGTCGCTGGCGTCGACGGCGTCCATCGGGGGCGGGAGGTCGGGGGTGACGTCGGGCGCCGGGGTGTCGATGGTCACGTCGGGCGTCGCGGGCGTGTCGGGCGTGTCCGACGCGTCGCTCGTGTCGTCGGAAATCGTCGCATCGAAGGGCCGCACGCCCACGATGCTGCTCCCGGAGCACGCGGAGAGCGTCGCCCCGAGGAGCGCCAACGCGAGCCGCAACCGTACCGTCTCGTTCCGCATCGCCACCGCATCACCTCCACGGAAGGATGAATTCATGGCGATGGGACGTCGCCGCGCGGCCCGGCGTCAAGCTTTGTCGATCGGCGGCGGAGTCGCGCGAGCGCTCGCCAACGCGGCCCCCTATCCCCGACCCATATCCCCCGCGGAGCGAGTGAAAGGGAGGGGAAGGCAGAAGGCGATTCAGAGAAGGCGTCGGGGATAGGGGCCGTACGTCAGCGGGGGGCGGGCTGCGGGGCGGGCTGCGGGGCGGGCTTCTTCGCCTTCGCGCGGGGCGCGCGGAGAAAGAAGCGATCGGAGTAGTCGCGCGGGAACTTGTGCGTGTTCGCGTGCTGATCGAGCGAGGTCTCCGTCGTGCGGCGGACGCTGTTGGCGCCGCCCTTCCACGCCTGGATCCGGAGCGCGTTGCCCGCCTGCGCGGTGAGCGCGTCCTTGCGGATCGTGAGCGCGGCGCGCCCGCGGGCCTCGATGGCGGCGATCTCGTCGAGCGCCTCGGAGGTCGCGTCAGAGACCTCGACGTGCTTTCGCACCGTGGCCCACTCGGCGACGCGGTCGCACTCGCGCTCGAGGGCGAGCTCCGTCACCGCGCTCGGCGCGTCGGGAAAGAACGTCGTGAACACGTCGTGATCGCGGGTCCCGAGCTCGCCCTGGAGCTTCGCGGAGAAGCGATTCACGGCAGCGTCGAGCACCTCGTCGAGCCACGCGATCACGGCGTTAGCGTCGTCGAGCACGTCGGGCGCGGTCTGGCGCTCGACGTCGAGCTCGCCCCACTGCTCCACGAGGGCGAGCAGCGGCCCGAGCAGCCTCGCGTGCGCCCCCGACGCGCGGAGCGTCGCGATCGAGTACCGCACGTCCGTACGCGCCTGATCCCATCCAGTCTCTGGAGTGAACAACAGCATCTCAACCACCTCACCAGGTACAACGGCGGTCGGTGCGCGGGCCATGAGTGCGTCGCTACTTTTTCCTTCGAATCCACGCGATGTGCGAGTTTCTCTTCGACCCCGCGTTGCAGTCG
>JBPOHC010000502.1:0-1893 GCA_052035985.1 Myxococcota bacterium
CCGCGCCACCAGGCCGCACGCCAAGGCCCTCGCCCGACATCACCCACGCCACATCACCGTGCAGCCCATCGGGCTTGTAGGAGTCAGTGCGAAAGGTGTTGCCGAACGAGGGCATGCGTCGTGTTCCTCAGCGGTTGCGGTCAGCCGTTCGACGCCGACAACTCGGCCATCTTCGCCGTGGTGGTCTGCACGAGCGTGGCGAAGAGCTGTTGCGTCAGCATCCCTTGTTCGAGGAGGGCCTTATACTGCTCGATCTGCGCCCTGAGAAGGCCGAGACTCTGCGCGGACGCGCCAGGCATCGCGCACACGTCGTCATCGGGGGGGTCGCCGCAGACGGTGTATCCCCAGATGCGCATTGCGTACGGGAGGATGAGCGAGCCCGTCGCCGGGAGCGTGAGGCCCAGGCGCTCCTGCACCCGGATCACGCGCGCCGGGTCGCCGCCGAGCGAGATGAAGCTCTGGAGCTGCGAGCTGGTCTTCTGACCGCCCGACCCGTACTCCGACGTGAACGCGATGAAGTTCCCGGGAAGCGCGATCCTCGCCCCGCGGTTGATCCAGTCGGCGAGGGACCCGCACCGCTGCTCCTGCACTTGGGTGTTCGGGAAGAGCTGGTACCTGAAGAACGCGGCCTGCTCCGCCTGCTCCTGGAGGTTCGTGCCGTACTCGAAGCCGCCGACGCCGCTCTCCGACATCCAGTCGGTCACGTCGCGGTTGCCGAGCTGGTTGGCCGCGGACGCCGCCGACGTGAACCAGGGCCGCTCACGCACGATGTCGAGGCCCACGCCCACGAAGCTCGCGCCGTTGCGGACAATGGCGCCCTGCGGGCCCGCCATCGACTCGGCGTCGGTCGCCGTGCCCGTCATGCCACCGTTCACCGCCGTGTACGCGCCGCCGCTTCCCACGTTGAAGAGCGACACGTCGCCCTCGCGCAGCGTCATGTAGTTGACGCCGCCATCCGTCGAGCGGCTCGCGACGAACGCGAAGCGCGCGACGCGCCACGGCGCGAGCGCGAAGCGCTCCTTCTTCGCCGCGAGGTTGAGGTTGCCCGCGAAGGGGGCCGTGCGCTCCCCGTTCGGCGCGTACGCGTACTGAATGCCCTCCGCGCGACGCACGCGCACCACCTGAAACTTCTCGTCTGCCATCGAAAACCCTCGACTTGTGAGCGCCGTTCGGCGCGTTGAACACTTGCTTGTGACCGGCCCGCGCCGTCAGTAGGCGCTTCGGACGCGACGCATGCGCACCGCGCCGCCCGCGTTCTCGCTCGGCGCGTCCGCGGGCGCCACGCCGTCAGGCGTACGCGAGTCTTCGCCGTCGGCGTCGAAGTACTCATGCAGCTTGTCGTCGATCGAATCCTCCACGATGTCCGCCACGCCGTCGACCGTGAGGCCCACCGCCCAGCCGACCGCCGCCGCAGGCATCTTCTTGAGGAGCGCCGCGCCGCCGAGGCCGAGCGCGATCTTCGCCGCGCCTCGCTTGGTCTTCGCGTTGTCGTCGGCCTCGCCGTCAGCGTCGGTGTTCGGGAAGTACTTGTTCGCGAAAAACCTCCCCGAGACCACGCCCACGGCGCCCACGGCGCCCGCGATCGCCACGGGCTTGACGACCTCCTTCGAGAGCCAGGGCACCTCCCCGAGCATCGCCCGGCGGAGGATGTTCGCCTCGTGCGCGCGTTCGGCCGCGTCTTTCTTCTGCTCCGTCGTCTGCATCGCCGTCTCTGCCATGATGCCCCTTTGCCTTTCGTCTGCCGCAGAGCGGCTCTTACTTCGCAACCTTGAGCACGACGCCGAGAGCCAGCGCCGCGATGAAGTACTTCGAAACGCCCTTCGCGGTGCGCTCCGCGCCCTGCCAAAAATCCGCCCACTCCGAGCGCGCGCGGTCCTGCACTTCCGTTGCAAC
>JBPOHC010000348.1:0-1731 GCA_052035985.1 Myxococcota bacterium
CTGATCGTACGGCCTCGAACGAGATCGTTCGTAGCCGAACCATCGCGTCGATCACGCCCGATGGAAGGGCGTTGGAGCGACGGCCGACGCGCTCGCTGGACCGTCGGTGACGGCCCCGGCGTCGTTACCGCCGCCGGCGAGTGTGTCGCTGTTCGTCGCCCCGTCGCCCCGTCGCCCCGTCGCCCCGTCGCGCCGTCGCGCCTTCGCCCCGTCGCCCCGTCGCCTCTTCGCCTCGTGGCCCCGTCACCTCGCTGCTCACCGCCTCGTCGCACTTCGCCCATCGCCTCGTCACCCGCTCACCGCCGCGCGCCTGCGCGGTCACCCCACGGAGTTCTCTCGATGACCCACGGACCCTTCGTTCGCACGAGCGTGCAGCAGCGACAGATGCACGCGCCCAACAGCCACGGGATGCACCCCGAGGCCGCGCGGCTGCTCGCCATGCGCGGCGTCGACCCCGAGCTCTTCGCTCGACGCGTCGCCAGCGCCCACGGCGGAACCTTCGACGTCGGCGGCCTCCAGGGCTTCTCGCTCGGGCAGCAGTTTCAGGGACCCGCCTCCGCCGCGCAGCCCTTCGGCGCCCCCGCGTTCGCGAGCCCCTTCGCGCAGCGCGGCGCGCAGGACCCGCGACTCGCCCGCTTCATGGGGGAGCTGCCCGCGATGCCCTACACGGACGTGGCGCGGCGCGCGAAGGAGACCTTCGGGCTCGACGTCGGAGACACCCTCGTCACGCAGCTCCTCGCGCAGGCCGCGCGCGAGTGGCGCAACTTCGACACGATCCACGGCCGCGTCTGCCCCATCCAGACCGAGAGCGTCGTGTCGGGGCAGTACTTCACCTATGACCGCGCGGGGCAGCGCGTCGTCGTCGACTCACGCATCGGTCCCAACGGGCAGGTGCGCGAGGTCTCGCGCCGCGTCGGCTCGCAGATGTTCGCCACCGAGCCCCGCGCCCTCTCGGGACGCATCAACCGCCTCGCGCAGGCCGTCGCGCCCACCTTCAACCAGATGAGCTCGGAGACCGAGTTCGTCATGTCGATGCACGACCGCGAGCAGGAGCGCGACGTCGCCCAGACGCTCCTCACCGCGAGCAACTACCCCGCGGGCAACGTCGTCACGCTCACACCCACCTTCCAGTGGAACCACGGCTCCGCTGCGGACCCGGTGCAGAACATGCTCGACCTGCAGCTCGCCATCCCCGCGACGGTGAACCACTGCGTGTTCAGCGACCTCGTGTGGTCGGCGGCGCAGGTGAACGCGCAGCTTCAGGAGATCCTCTTCGGGAGGTACGTGGCCTCCAACGGCATCCTGCAGCCCGCGAACTTCGCGCAGTTCTTCGGCATCGAGAACGTCTGGATCTCGAAGCACCTGCTCGAAGACGCCGCGGGCAACGTCACCCGCACCTGGGGCGAGACCGACGTCTGGATGGGCCACGTCAACCCCGCGCGCGACGCGCTCACCTCGACGCGGCGCTTCCGCACGTCGCTCGGCAGCGCGGGCGGCATCGCCGTGCGCACCGCCTTCGACCCCGATGGCCCGATGGGCTCCGACAAGGTCTGGGTCACCCGCATGGACTCACCCATCCACTTCGTCGGCGCCGACTTCGCGGGCGTCATCCGCAACGCGCGCCGCGCGAGCTGAACCCCACGGGCTGAGCCCTCACGCGCAGGGCGCCTCGCGCGTCGCCGCTCCCGTTCACCTCCACCCTGAGAGACACCGATGGCCGAGCCCAAGTCC
>JBPOHC010000608.1:0-10511 GCA_052035985.1 Myxococcota bacterium
GCGCGCGGAGGGAGGCGACGGACGGGTCAGCGGGTGGCTCCCGCGCGCGGAGGGAGGCGACGGACGGGGCGGCGAACGCTCTCCCGCGCGTGTACCGCGGGCGCGACGAGGAGAAGCACCCCCGTCACGGCGTAGCGCGCATCACGCGTCGGGCGTCAACGAGCGCGCGGGAGCGACGAGAGTTCCGCCCTCTCAAGCATCCATCGCGAAGTCAGCGGCCTGCTCTTGATGGAGCAGCCGCGGGCTGACCCGATGGACGACGGGCTCGATCGACGCGCCGCTCAGATCGTTCGCGACCAGCACCATGAGCCGCAATCGATCGCGAACCGAGAGCTGCTTGATGTGCTGCTCGTAGAGCGTCTCGACGGGAATCGCGGGCGTCATGCGGAACCTCGCGACGACGATACCAAACGCCCCGCGAGCGACCGCGATCCCTCACGCGTCGGGCGTCGCGGCCCTCACGCCCGCATCCTCGCTCGCGCTCGTCGGGATCGCGCCGGCGTCGGACACCTCGGTCACCGGGCCCGTGGTCGGCTCCACCGCGGTCGCATCGGCGCTGCCGTCACGCGCGCCCGCGTCACGCACCCTCGGCTGCGCGGCGGCCTCGGCGGCCCGGATCAGCGGCAGCCGCGCGCGGGCGCCTTCGAGAAAGCGCGGCGCGTCGAGGATGTCGTAGACGGGTCTGCCCGCGTCGCGGCGCTCGCGGTTGGTCTCGTCGAGCCAGTGCAGGATCTTCGGCACCGCGGCGACGCTCCACGCGTGCGTGTCGTGCAGGAGAACCGTGCCGCCCGCGTGGTTGGCGATGCCTACGATGACTCGCTGCGCGACGGCCTCGGCGTCGCCCACGACGAGGTAGTCGTGGGGATCGATGGACCACAGCCACATCTCGTTGTGGAGGCTCGTGATGTGCCGCCGCACGTCCTCGCTGTACGCGCCGTAGGGCGGCCTGATGAGGTGCGGACGCTCGCCGAGCACCTCCTCGATGAGGTCGGCGTTGTGGTCGATCTCGTACGCGATCTGCGCGGGCGTGAGCTGCGGGAGCACGCGGTGATGCACCGTGTGGTTGCCGATGATGTGCCCCGCGGCGGCGGTGTCGTGCAGGATCTTTCGCGCGCGAGAGCGCAGGGGCTCTTCCGCCTCCATGCGCCAGCCGCAGACGAAGAACACCGCGTGGACCTGGGCCTGCTCCAGGATGCGAAGGAGTCGATCGGTGGTGCCGGGGTTCGGTCCGTCGTCGAAGCTGAAGAGCACCTCGTGAGAGCCCGGACGCCCCATCGAGAGGTCCCACGCGGCGCGCAGGTGCGCCTCGGGGTTGAGCAGCGGCGGCGGCCACGCGACCTCGTCCGCGGGAGGCACCACCATGCCCACGGGCTCGGCGCCTCCGCCGTCGGTCTGCGCGACGATGAGCCTCGGCCTCGCGCTCCTCGGTCGGTGCGCGCCCATGCGCATGGCCCTCAGCGCGGCGGCGTCGGTGCGGCGCGTGTTCGAGAGCGCCATCAACGCGCCGGTGAGCATCGCGGTCACGACGGCGAGCATCGCGACTGCGCGGAACACGAGCACCTGTGCGCGAGACCGTGACATCGGCGACGCGACCCATTACCCGCTTCGCGCCGCGCGCGCCAGTTCAGGGCGAACCGCTGATCACCCGCAACACCGGCGGAGGACGGAGCAGAAAGTACGCGCCCACGCCGATTCCGACCGCGGCGACGCTCGCGCCAGCGATCACCCAGGGCCACGGAAACGGCGCCCTCGCAGGGTGAACGAGCTCGGTCCCGTTGCGCAGCGAGACGATCACGCGCTCGACCTGATACTCGCGCTCGATGCGCGCGAGCGTCGCCGCATCGGGGACGTCTCTCAGCCCCACCGGGTCGCTCACCTGCGCACGAAGGTCGCGCCCCGTGGCCTCGGCGAGCACGATTTCGAGCGCGTCGGCCGCGGGTCCGCTGGTCTGGAGCGGCCCCATCCACGTGCGATAGCCCGCGCGTTCGAGGCGCAGCGCGTGAACGCCGGGTGAGAGTCGCAGGGTGACGGGCGTGACGCCCTCGTCGTGTCCGTCGACCTCGATGCGCGCGCCCGACGGCGTGCTTCGAATGGTGCGCACGGTCGGTCCCGCGAGGGCCATCGCGCGTCGCACCTCGTCGTAGAACGCGTCGACCTCGGGGGGAAACACCCCATCGGGCGGCCGCGCGTCGGGCGCGATCGAGAGCGCCCTTCGAAACGCGTCGCGGGCTCCGTCGCGGTCGCTCGCGAGCAGGGCGCACGCGCCCTCCCAGTGCAGCAGCTCGATGACGAGCGCGCGGTCGCCACGGAGCAGATGCTCGACGTGGTCGCTCGCGGCGAGGTGCAACGACGTCGCGGCGTCACTGAATGCGGACGCGAGAAAGAGCTCGCGCGCCCTCGCGATGGCCGCGCGCACGCGCTCCGCGTGGGGCTCCGCGGTGGGCGCGATCACAGGCGGAACGATCACGTCGGACGGCGGAGTACGCGTGGCGCCCTCTTCGCGGAGCCAGAGAGGTCGGTCGTCGGCGCGCGCAGCGATCGGCGCGAGCGTGAGCGCCACCGAGAGGGTCGCGCGGATCAGCGAGGCGCCGGACACGTCGTGCCTCCGCTCGGGCCGAGGGAGCACACGGCCACCGAAGGGGTGTCCGCGCGGAGGCACGCTTCGAAGGGCCCCGCGATGACCGAGCGTGCGCTCTGGGCGCGCGCGCAGTTGAACCACGGGAAGCACGTCGCCACGGGCCACGCGCCGTCGCCGCCGCGCTGGAGGTTCTGCACGGCGAGGGGGACGCCCTGGATCCCATCGAGCCCGTCGGTGTCGAGCACCATGAGCCGCATGGTGTAGTTCGTCTCGGGGAGCTCATCGAAGAGCGTCTCGCCACGCGCCCCCAGGCACGGCGGAACGGCGGGAGACGGCGGCGCGATGCGCCTCGCGCGCACGGCGTGATACCGCGGGACCACGTCGCCCGTGTCGGCGCTCACGCTGAGCACGACGCAGCGCTCGCGGCCCGTGTCGCGATAGAAGTCGTCGAGGATCGCCTCGCCCGAGGTATCGGGTTCATCGCGGCACCGCGGCGGCGCGGCCCCGTCGGCGCGGGCTCCTGCGTCGTCTCGCAGGGGCTCCGCGACGAGGAGCGTGACGACCGACGCGCGCTCGCAGGCGACCGAACCGATGCCTCCGCCGAGCATCATCGCTGTGAGCGCGCGCCTCATCGTGAGCCACGCGCGGTTGTACCCGATCCCCTCGCCTCGATGCCACGGCGACGCGCGAGGCGCTGTGTGGTCGACACGCGACGCGCTGTCGACTCGAGGCCGCACGCGGCGCGCTCCGTTCTTGCGCTGCGAGGCGTGACAAGCACCCACGGGTTCCGGCACGATTCACGAAAGGAACCGTCTCGTCCGTCATGCGCAGCGTCGCCCCGATCACGGCCCTCATCGCCCTGCTGCCGCTCGCCGGCTGCGGAGACCCTGGCGACCCCGTGGTCCCCGTGAACGTTGCCCTCACGGCCGACGCCATCGAGGCGGCCTCGCACGAGAGCGGGCTGTTCCTCTCGGTGATCCGCGGCCTCGACTCGGGGCGCGCGGGCGGTGAGCGCCTCGTCGACGCGCTCAACGGCGCCGACACGCAGCTCGGAGACTTCTACGGCCGCTGCGCCACCACGACGCGCCTCGCGCCGGGGGTGCTCCGGGTGGTGCTCCGCAACTGCCCCGGCCGCCTCGGCCTCCGCAACGTCACGGGCGAGCTGCTCTACAACCTCGACCTCGTGGGCGCGTCGGAGCTCAGGGTCCGCGTGCGCGTCACCAGCGCGGCCCTGCGGGTCAACCTCGCGCGCATCACCGACCTCGACGCGACGGCGCTCTTCCAACGCCGGACCGTGAGCGACGGGAGCTTCGAGTATCGCACCACCGTCGAGCAGAGCAGCTACACCGCGGTGGGGACCTTCGGTCAGTACGTCCACCGCGAGGTCTCCGCGGCCACCGACGCGCCCGTCACGTCGACCTACAACTTTCACACGAACAGCTACACGCTCTCGGGCGCGTGGCGCCTCACGATGGGCCCGACGCAGGCCAGGGCGCGCTCGTACCGCGTGTCGGTCAGCGACTTCCGACGCTTCTTCGCGCAGTGCCCGCAGCCCGCCGAAGACGCCGTGACGCTCACCGACCTCACCCCCGGCGACGGCGGGGTGAGCGCCTTCGTGGTGTCGTTCCTCGGGGGGAGCACCGCGTCGTGGCGGAGCACCAACCCCAACGCGAGCGGCGTGCTCACGCTCTCGTGTTCGAACTGAGATGAACGGTCCGGCCGACGACGCGAGGGCCCTTGAGATACCGCCTCCCGCGGGCATGCGCGTCATCCGCGGGCTCGGCCACGGAGGCATGGGGGCCGTGTGGCTCGTCGAGCGCGCGCTGCACGGAGGCATCACGCAGCGCGCGGTCATCAAGCGTCCGCGCGTCGATCTGATCGACGGCGTCGCGCGCACCACCGACTCGCTCGCGCAGCGCTTTCGAAGCGAGGGGCGCGCGCTCGCGCGGGTGAGCCACGGCAACGTGGTGCGCCTCCTCGACGCGGGCGCCGACGCGCACGGCCCGTGGCTCGCGATCGAGCACGTCGACGGCCTCGACGGCCACGCGCTCCTCGAAGCGCTGCGAAAGTGCGACGCGACGATCACCGCCGACGAGCTCGCCTGGATCGCCCACGAGGCCGCGCGCGGGATGTCCGCAGCCCACGCGCTCCTCGACGCCGACGGAGAGCCCGCGCCGATCCTGCACCGCGACCTGTCTCCGCAGAACCTCCTCTTGTCGCGCGCTGGCGAGGTGAAGGTCACCGACTTCGGCATCGCGTGGGCCGTCGACCGCGACACGCGAACCACGACGGGCGTCGTGGTGGGCAACCTCCGCTACATCGCCCCCGAGCAGCTCGAAGGGCGCAGCGTCGGCCCCACAACCGACGTCTACGGCCTCGGACGCGTCCTCGAGGAGTACCTCGACCTCACCGAAGACACCCCGTCACGCGCGTCACTCCGCGCGGTCGCACAGCGCGCGACACGCCGCGACCCCGACGAGCGCTACGACTCGATGGACGCGCTCTCCGAAGCGCTCCTCGACGCGGTCCCGACGCTCTGCCGCGGACGCGCTCGCCTCGCGGCTCGGGTGTGCGACGCGACCCGCGCGCGAGACCGCGTACACCACGCCCTCGCGGGCCTGCTCGCCGCCGAGCGCCCCGACAACGACCGCGTCAGCCTCCCCGTCGCGGCGTCTGGTGCAACACCTTCGCCCGCGCCACCGTCAGCTTCACCTCGCCCGCTCGGAGCGCCGCCCGAGGTCTCCGTCGCCCCCGCCACGGTGACCGCGACGCAAACCGCGACGCCGCGCGCACGGCGCCCGAGGGCCCTCGCGCTCTCGCTCACGGGCGGCGCCGCGCTGGCCTTGTGGATCGCGCTCGCGTCACGCCAGTCTCCACGCCCACATCGCACGGCAACGCCCTCTGCGGCGGCTGTCTCACGTGGAGAGGCGCAGCCCGGGCCCACGCCGGTGGTCGTTCCGCCGCCGACGCCCCCGAGCGAGACGACCCCTCCGCGCGCGGCGCCGATCGAGCGCGTGTCTTCTCCGGTGCCGACACGCGAAGAGCTTCGCCACGCGGTCGTTCGGCACGGGCGTCCTGCGGCGCTCGAGGTCGACGCGGGCCCGCAGGTCGAGGCGCCCGCGAGCGCGACGCTGCGGGTCAACGCGCTCCCCTTCGCGCGCGTCTCCATCGACGGGAGCGACCCCGTCGGGACTCCGCACGCGTTCACGCTGCGCGCGGGCGTTCATCACCTCCGCGCGCGCTTCACCGTGGATGGCGGGATCGTGGAGCTCGCACAGGACGTCGAGCTCGCGGGGGGAGAGACGCGCACGCTGGGGCTCGTGCCCCGGTAGCGCCTCGATCGATCAGTGACGGCGGCCGCGAATCACGACGCGCCCGGGGCCCGGCGGGTTGATCACCACGCGCGCAGGCGGAGGGTTCACCACCACACGACCGGGACCAGGCGGGTTCACCACCACGCGACCGGGCCCCGGAGGATTCACCACGACGGTCGTGTGCGGGTGCCTCGGCCCACGGACCACCACGCGACCGGGGCCCGGAGGGTTCACCACCACGCGCTGCGCGCTCGCGGTCATCGGAACGGAGAGTACGGTCATCAGGGCCAGCACGGCGCTCAGCACGATCGATCGATGGTTCATGCGTCCTCCACTTGTCTCGTTGGATAGCATCCCGCGAGGGAGCACGGAACACGCCATCACACGGCCGCGGCGAATTGCGTCGCGAGGCGGGCGCTACATCCCCATCACGGTGAGGACAGCGCGCAACACATCGCGGCGCGCAGTCTTCAGGACCCCGAGGGCGTCATCGACGGTCCACCAGCGGACGTCGGTGAGCTCGCCGTGCGCGGGGATCAACGTGGGCTCCGGGTCGGTGAGCGTCGCGGGGAGGTATCGAACGGCGAGGTTGCCCTTGTCCGAGCGCTCGTCGAACCAGAGGTCCTCGCGCAGCGAGAGCTGGAGGCGCATGAGGCCGGTCTCTTCGAAGAGCTCGCGGAGCGCGTTGTCGACCACGGCCTCGCCGCGGTTCCGCTTGCCCTTGGGAAAGCCCCACTGACCCGTCGGGGTCTGCACGAGGAGGCACTCGACGACGAGGGCGCGACGACGCAGCACGACGACGCCCGCGCAAGGCGGCGGAGGGAGCTCGGAGCGGGTCACAGGCATCGAGAGACGCTCACGTCCGCACCGTAGCGCGCCGCACGCGGAACCCCAATTGTTTCGATGAAACCGCGCGCGTCCGCGGACGCAACACGGAGCCTCGCGGCGCTGCGCGCGCTCGCATCGGCGGTCGGGGGTGTTGAGGGTGGAACGGGCGAGGCGGGGGGATGGATCGGGCCGCGCGTGCGCCCCGTCTGTCGTCGGTCGCCGGGAGCTTCGCTACAGGGCCGCGCTCGCGCACGGCGGAGAGGCGAAGAGAGGCGCGTGTCGGCAGACGGGAACGCAGCGGCGGACGATCACTTCTTGCCGGTGCCCTTGCCGGCCGCGGCCTTGCCCTTGCGGTCGCCCGAGTGCCCGTGGAACGTGCGCGTCGGGGCGAACTCGCCGTACTTGTGGCCGACCATGTTCTCGGTCACGTACACGGGCACGAACTTGCGACCGTTGTGGACGGAGATGGTGAGACCCACCGCGTCGGGCGTGATGGTGCTCCGACGCGACCAGGTCTTGATGACCTTCTTCGACTTGTCCTGAACCGCGGCCGACACCTTCTCCTGGAGGTGCAGGTCGATGAACGGACCCTTCTTCAGCGAACGAGGCATTGGTTGCTCCTCAGCCCTTGGCGCCGCGGCGCTGGATGATCATCGCCTGGGTGCGCTTGTTGTGCCTGGTCTTCTTGCCCTTGGTGAGCCAGCCCCACGGGGAGCAGGGCTGACGCCCGCCCGACGTGCGGCCTTCGCCACCACCCATGGGGTGGTCGACGGGGTTCATCGAGACGCCGCGGTTGTGCGGGCGGCGTCCGAGCCAGCGCGAGCGGCCGGCCTTGCCGATCGTCACGTTGGCGTGGTCGGCGTTGCTCACCTGACCGATGGTCGCGCGGCAGTCGAGGTGCACCTTGCGAATCTCGCCCGAGGGGAGACGCACCTGGGCCCACTCGTCGCCCTTGGCGATGAGCTGCGCGGCCGAACCCGCGGAGCGCACCATCTGGGCGCCCTTGCCGATCTTGAGCTCCACGTTGTGGATCACCGTGCCGAGGGGGATGAAGCGCAGGGGGAGCGCGTTGCCCGGCTTGATGTCCGCGTTGCGGCTCGAGATCACGACGTCGCCCACCTTCACGCCGTCGGGCGCGAGGATGTACGTCTTCACGCCGTCCACGTAGTGGAGCAGCGCGAGGCGCGCGGTGCGGTTGGGATCGTACTCGAGGGAGGCGATGCGCGCGGGGATGCCCACGCGGTTACGCTTCCAGTCGACGATGCGGTACCGCTGCTTGTGACCACCGCCGCGGAAGCGGCTGGTGATGCGGCCGTAGTGGTTACGACCTCCGGTGGAGGTCTGGTGCTCCGTGAGCTTCTTCTCCGGAGCCTTCTTGGTGAGGTCGGCGAACGAGGTGACCGTGTAGTACCTGCGCGCGGGCGTCCTCGGGCGGAACGTCTTGATGGCCATTGGGTCTCTCTCTACCTCACGAGGCCTCGAAGGCCGCGATCTTGTCGCCGTCACGGAGCGTGACGATGGCCTTCTTCCAGTTCTGGGTCTTGGCGTAGCCGCGGCCCATGCGCTTCATCTTGCCGCGAACGACCATCGTGCGGACGTTCGTGACCTTGACGTTGAAGGCGGCCTCGACGGCCGCGCGGATCTGGTGCTTGGTCGCCTCGCGCGAGACCTCGAAGAGCACCTGGTTGAGCTCTTCCTTGAGGTTGGTGCCCTTCTCGGTCAGCACCAGCGGGCGGCGGAGGATGTTGGGGATCGAAGACATCTCAGTGACTCCTCTACGCGCTCAGCCTGGTCTCGAGGGCCTTCGCCGCTTCCTTCGTCAGGATGAGCGTGTCGTGCCGCAGGAGGTCATAGACGTTCACGCCCTCGGGGGGCAGAAAGGTCGCGTTGGCGAGGTTGCGCGTCGAGAGACGGAGCTTCTCGTTCGTGGCCGTGTCGACCACCACCGTCGAGCCCGCCGTGGCGAGCGCGCCGAGGGTGTTCTCCACCGAACGGGTCTTGATCGCCTCGAGGCTCCAGCTGTCGAGCACCTTCACCCTGCCCTCCTTCACGAAGAGCGAGAGCGCGTGGCACAGGGCGCCGGCGCGGACCTTCCGCGGCGGGCGGTAGCCGTAGTCGCGGGGCGACGGGACGTGAACCTTGCCGCCCTTGGCGAAGATGGGCGCGCGGATGTTGCCGTGGCGGGCGTTGCCGGTGCCCTTCTGCTTGTAGATCTTCTTCTTCGAACCAGCGACCGCGGAGCGGCCCTTGGCGGCGTGCGTGCCGGCGCGGCGAGACGCGAGCTGCGCCTTCACCACCTCGTAGAAGAGGTCCTGGTTGATCTCGGTGATGCCGAAGACGGAGTCAGAGAGCTCGATCTCTCCGGTCTGCTCGCCTGCGGTATTGACGACGTTGAGCCTGGCCATTGCAGTAACTACCTCTCAGCTCTTGATCTCGACGTCGACGCCGGCGCTGAGGTCGAGCTTCATGAGCGCGTCGAGGGTCTGCTGGGTGGGGTTGACGATATCGAGGAGGCGCTTGTGCGTGCGGATCTCGAACTGCTCGCGCGACTTCTTGTCGACGTGCGGTCCGCGCAGCACCGTGTAACGGTTGATCTTCGTGGGCAGGGGGATGGGTCCCGCCACGTCGGCGCCCGTACCACGAGCGGTCTCGACGATCTCCTTGGCGGCCTGGTCGAGCAGGTTGTGATCGTACGCCTTGAGGCGGATGCGGATCTTGGTAGCGGCCATCGAACGTGTTCCTTCGGTTGTATCTCGTAGCGTTGTCGCTTGGAGCTTCGAGGGAGCGGAGGGCGCCGCGCTGGCAGCGCACCCCCGCTACACCTCTCGGCGCAGCGCCGACTACTCGAGGATCTTGGTGACGACGCCCGCGCCGACGGTCTTGCCGCCCTCGCGGATGGCGAAGCGCATCTGCTCCTCGAGAGCGACGGGGGTGATGAGCTCGACCTCCATCGCGACGTTGTCACCCGGCATCACCATCTTGACGTCTTCGGCGAGCTTGCAGGTGCCCGTGACGTCGGTGGTGCGGATGTAGAACTGCGGGCGGTAGTTGGTGAAGAACGGGGTGTGACGCCCGCCCTCTTCCTTCTTCAGCACGTAGACCTGCGCGTTGAACTTCTTGTGCGGGAAGAGCGAGCCGGGCTTGGCCAGAACCTGACCGCGCTCGATGTCGTTCTTCTCCACGCCGCGGAGGAGCACGCCCACGTTGTCGCCCGCCTGCCCCTGGTCGAGCAGCTTGCGGAACATCTCGACGCCCGTCACCACGGTCTTGCGGGTCGGCGCGAAGCCGATGATCTCGACCTCCTCGTTGACCTTGATGATCCCGCGCTCGATGCGGCCCGTCGCCACGGTGCCGCGGCCCTTGATCGAGAACACGTCCTCGATCGCGAGCAGGAAGGGCTTGTCGATCTCGCGCTGGGGCTCGGGGATGAAGGTGTCGAGGGCCTGGCCCAGCTCGACGATCTTCTCTTCCCACTTCGCGTCGCCGTTGAGCGCCGGGAGGGCCGCGCCGCGGATCACGGGCGTGTCATCGCCCGGGTAGTCGTACTTCGAGAGGAGCTCGCGCACTTCCATCTCGACGAGGTCGAGGATCTCGACATCGTCCACGGCGTCGCACTTGTTGAGGAAGACGACGATGCGGGGCACGCCGACCTGACGCCCGAGCAGCACGTGCTCGCGCGTCTGGGGCATGACGGAGTCGAGCGCGCTGACCACGAGGATGGCGCCGTCCATCTGCGCCGCGCCGGTGATCATGTTCTTGATGTAGTCGGCGTGGCCGGGGCAGTCGACGTG
>JBPOHC010000713.1:0-2567 GCA_052035985.1 Myxococcota bacterium
CGCGGCGGTCGGGTCCGAGACGGACTCTCCTCCGCACGCGCCCGACACACAGATCACCCCGGCCAGCGCGGCGATGCGCCGCGCACGATCATGGATCACGCTCATGGTCTTCTCCCCGCGGCGCATCGCGCGCCGACAGCGGGGATGGAGCAACGGCGATGCCGGGCGTGTTTCGAGGGCCTTCGCAGCCGTGTGAGCCGCGCGCAGTGCCGAAGTTGCACGACCCGCGCAGGTCGCGCTCCAGGCGTGCGGCTACGGATAGTCGATGACGAGCGTGCGAGGCTGCGTGGAGGTCATGAGCGGGCCGACGGACGACGGCGGGACGCAGGACGCGAGCAGCGGATCGAAGGACCCCTGGCGCGAGAAGGTCGAGCACTGCGTCTGGAGCACGACGCGTCCGGCCCCGCCGCTTCCGCCCACGGACCCGCATGACACGCCCGCGGCGGTCACGCGTCCGCCGACGCCGCCGCGCGCCGCGATGGTCGCCCCCGGCGAGATGGCGATGGTCGGGGCCACGAGCACGATGAGCCCGCCGCTGCCTCCGCCGCCCGCGCCGCCCGCGGTCGACGCGTCCGAGACGACGCTTCCGCCGTTGCCGCCCCGGGCGAGGATGGAGCCCGACAGCACGATCCGCGTCGCGCTCGAGAGGCGAAACACGCCGCCTCCTCCGCCGCCGCCCGCGCCCGCCGACACGGTGAGTCCGCCGCCGCCACCGCCGCCCGATCCCGCCACGAACTCCGTCCGCGCGAGGCGATCGAGCGCTGCGAGCGAGCCGATGCTCCCTCCGCCGCCGCTCGACGCGCCGCAGGTGCGAGCGCCGACTGCGTTCGATCCGCCATAGCCCGCGGTGTTGGGGACGCCGCCGATCATCACGTCGCCACTATTTCCGTCGCCCGACGAACCGCCACCCGCACCACCGCCCGAGACGCCGCCGGCACCCTCGCCGCCGTCCATCAACCCCGACGCGCCGCCTGACCCGGCGGACCTTCCGCCGCCTCCGCTGCCGCCGAGCCCGGGCGCTCCACCCGCGCCTCCGCCGAGGTTCCCTGGACCGCCGCAGGCGCGCGCGCCCTGGGCCCAGCCGCCGGGTTCGCCGCCCGTGCCGCCGCCGCCTCCGGTCGCCGTGCAGGGCGCCGCCGACGCGGGCGCGCCGTCGAGGGCGGTGCCGGTGCCGCCTCCGCCCCCGAGGCGACCGGTCGTATCCGACTGCGGCGCGCTGCTGCCGCCGTGTCCGCCCGAGAGGTTCACCACGCCCTCGACGCGCGCCTCACCGAGCACGCGGAGGTCGAGAAAGCCCGCGCCCGACGCGCGCAGCTCGACGCCCACGGGCACCACGAACCGGTCGAGGTTGTAGACGCCGCTCGCGATGGTCACCACGGTGGTGGTCATCCCCGGCGTGGCGGTCAGCGTGAGCTCGCGCGTCGCCGAGGTCGGAGCAGACACCCATCCGAGCACGCGATCGCTCGCGCAGGCGCCTCGCACGCAGCGCCCCGTGACCTCGTTGCACGCGACACCGCACGCTCCGCAGTTCAGCGCGTCGCCGTCGGTGGCGCTCTCGCACCCGTTGGAGAACTCCGCCGTGGGCGCGCGCGGATCGCTCGGGACGCCGGTGCGATCGCAGTCGCCCCATCCCGTCGCGCAGCGGGTGATCACGCATCGGCCCGCCAGGCACGCGGCCCCCGAGACGTTGAGCCGCGTGCACGTCTGACCGCAGGCGCCGCAATGGGCCGCGTCGGTGGCGAAGTCGGTCTCGCAGCCGTTCGCCGGGTCGCCGTCGCAGTCGCCGAACCCCGCTTCGCACGCGGTCGGGATGCACATGCCCGACGCGCAGCCGACGGTGGTGTGCGCGGGCACGTGGCAACGCGCGCCGCACGCGCCGCAGTTGTTCACGTCGTTCCCCGTGCGCACCTCGCAGCCATCGGATGGCTGGCGATTGCAGTCGGTGTACCCCGACGTGCACGACGCGACCGCGCACGCGCCCGACGCGCAGCGCCCCGCCGCGTTGGGGAGCACGCAGTCGGCTCCGTCGGAGCACGGAACAGGCCCCGGCTCGCGCGGCACATCCGCGACGTCCGCGCGAGGAGCATCCGCGGCGGCGTCAGGTGGCGCGTCCATGACAGCAGCGTCGGAGACGTCGCGGGGCGGCGCATCGACGACGGGCGCATCGACGACAGACGCATCGACGACGGGCGCATCGACGACGGGCGCATCGACGACGGGCGCATCGACGACGGGCGCATCGACGACGGTGGCCGCGTCGGCGGGCGTCATCACCTCGATGAGACGTGGCATCTCGCTCTGAGCCTGCGCGGTCGCCGGAATGGCGCACAGCCCCGGCGGCGTCTGGCACGCGCCCGCTCCCCGAGAGGCGCAGAGAGAAGACTCGCGGCACGCCCACCAGCACGCGTGATCGAGGCACACCGATCCGAGCGGACATTGACTGTCACCGCTGCAGATCGACGACTCGCGCGCGGGCACGCACACCTGCTTGAAAGGGCTCTCCGAGGGGATGCACACCATCCCAGGCGCGCAATCGCGCCCGGAGCGACACTGGGCCCGGCAGCGGT
>JBPOHC010000508.1:0-2546 GCA_052035985.1 Myxococcota bacterium
GCGATGCGCCGCGCACGATCATGGATCACGCTCATGGTCTTCTCCCCGCGGCGCATCACGCGCCGACAGCAGGGATGGAGCAACGCGGATGCCGAGCGTGTTTCGAGGGCTTTTTGTGGTCCTGTGAGGCGCGCGCAGTGCCGAAGTTGCACGACCCGCGCAGGTCGTACCCGCGGCGTACGGCTACGGATAGTCGATGACGAGCGAGCGAGGCTGCGTCGACGTCATGAGCGGTCCGATGGACGACTGCGGGACGCAGGACGCGAGCACCGGATCGAAGGACCCCTGGCGCGTGAAGGTCGAGCACTGTGTCTGGAGCACGACGCGTCCGGCCCCGCCGCTTCCGCCCACCGACCCGCAGGGCACGCCCGCGGCGGTCACGCGCCCGCCGACGCCGCCGCGCGCCGCGATGGTCGCCCCCGGCGAGAGCGTGATCGTCGGCGCCGCGAGCACGATGAGCCCGCCGCTCCCTCCGCCGCCCGCGCCGCCCGCGGTCGACGCGTCGGAGACGACGTTGCCGCCGTTGCCGCCCTGCGCGAGGACGGAGCCCGACAGCACGATCCGCGTCGCGCTTGAGAGGCGAAACACGCCGCCGCCGCCTCCGCCGCCCGCGCCCGCTGACACGGTGAGCCCGCCGCCGCCGCCGCCGCCCGATCCCGACACGAACTCCGTCCGCGCGAGGCGATCGAGCGCCGCGAGCGTGCCGATGCTCCCGCCGCCGCCGCTCGATCCACCGCAGGCGCGCATGCCCGACGCGTTCGAGCCACCGTACCCCGCGAGGTGGGGGAGGCCGCCGATGCTCACGCTCCCGCCGACACCGCCGCCCGTGCCCGCACCGAAGCCGCCGCCCGAGACGCCGCCAGCGCCCTCGCCGCCGTCCATCAACTCCGACGCGCCGCCTGACCCGGCGGACCTTCCGCCGCCTCCGCTGCCGCCGAGTCCTGGCGCTCCCGCAGCGCCGCCCCCCAGGTCGCCCGGACCGCCGCACGCGCGCGCGCCCTGGGCCCAGCCGCCAGGTTCGCCGCCCGTTCCGCCTGCGCCACCCGTCGCCGAGCACGACGCCGCCGACGCAGGCGCGCCATCGACGACGGTCCCCGTGCCGCCGCCTCCTCCGAGGTGTCCCGTCGTGTCCGCGAGCGGAGCGCTGCTGCCGCCGTGTCCGCCGGAGAGGTTCACCACGCCCTCGATGCGCGCCTCGCCGAGCACGCGGAGGTCGAGAAAGCCCGCGCCCGATGCGCGCAGCTCGACGCCCACGGGCACCACGAGTCGGTCGAGGTTGTAGACCCCGCTCGCGATCGTCACCACGGTGGTGGTCATCCCCGGCGTCGCCGTCAGCGTGAGCTCGCGCGTCGACGAGGTCGGAGAGGCCACCCACCCGAGCACACGATCGCTCGTGCATGCGCCTCCCACGCAACGCCCCGTGACCTCGTTGCACACGCCTCCGCACGCACCGCAGTGCCGCGCGTCGACGGTGAGGTCGGTCTCGCAGCCGTTGGCGAACTCAGGCGAAGGAGTGCGCGGATCGCTCGGCGCGCCCGTGCGATCGCAGTCACCCCAGCCCGCGGCGCATCGGGTGATGACGCAGCGGCCCGCCGCGCACGCGGCCCCCGAGACGTTGAGCCGCGTGCACGTCTGACCGCAGGCGCCGCAATGGGCCGCGTCGGTGGCGAAGTCGGTCTCGCAGCCGTTCGCGGGGTCTCCATCACAATCTCCGTAGCCCGCCGCGCACGCGGACGGGACGCACATCCCCGACGCGCAGGCGACGGTGGTGTACGCGGGCACATGGCAACGCGCGCCGCACGCGCCGCAGTTGTTCACGTCGTTCCCCGTGCGCACCTCGCAGCCGTCGGAGGGCTGGCGGTTGCAGTCGGTGTACCCCGACGTGCACGACGCGACCGCGCACGCGCCCGACGCGCAGCGCCCGGTCGCGTTGGGGAGCACGCAGTCGGCCCCGTCGGCGCAGGGGACCGGCCCGGGCTCGCGCGGCACATCCGCGACGTCCGCGCGAGGAGCATCCGCAGCAGTGTCGAGCGGCGCGTCCATGACGGCGGCGTCGGAGACATCGCGGGGCGGCGCATCGACGACAGGCGCGTCGACGACAGGCGCATCGACGACAGGCGCGTCGACGACAGGCGCGTCGATGACGGGCGCGTCGACGACAGGCGCATCGACGACAGGCGCGTCGACGACAGGCGCATCGACGACAGGCGCATCGACGTCCGCGTCGGTGGCGGCGTCAGCGGGCGTCATCACCTCGATGAGTCGAGGCATCTCGCTCTGAGCCTGCGCGGTCGCCGGAATGGCGCAGAGCCCCGGCGGCATCTGACACGCGCCCGCTCCGCGAGAGGCGCAGAGCGAAGACTCGCGGCACGCCCACCAGCACGCGTGATCGAGGCACACCGACCCGAGCGGACATTGGCTGTCACCGCTGCAGATCGACGACTCGCGCGCGGGCACGCACACCTGCTTGAAAGGGCTCTCCGAGGGGATGCACACCATCCCAGGCGCGCAATCGCGCCCGGAGCGACACTGGGCCCGGCAGCGGT
>JBPOHC010000169.1:0-1889 GCA_052035985.1 Myxococcota bacterium
GCTCTGACGCACGACCGAGGCGAGGCGCGTGTACGACGACATCGCGGGCATCACGCACGAGCCGCGACGGTCGCTCTCCGACGCTCCGACGAGCGAGCGGAGGTAGACGCTCCCGCCGAAGAAGATCGAGGTCGAGAAGACGTGGGGATGCAACCCCGCGTGGCCCTGCTGATTGTTGCGCGCGAGCGTGTCGTCGACGAGGACCTCGAGGCTCCCTCCGCCGAGGTCGAGGTACACGCGGAACATCTTGTCCGACGGCGTGTGGCCCGCGGCAGCCTGCGCTTCATCGAGGAGCGGCGTCGGAGGAAAGACGAAGTCCGCGCCCGTGAGCACCTTGAGGTTCTCGGCGGCCACTTCGGCGGCGTGACGGAGCGTGTCGAGGTCTCCCTCGTCGAAGGCCAGCGGGAAGCTGTAGTTGACGTGCACCGTGCGAGGCGCGACGTCGTCTTCGGCGAGCAGCGCGGCCGAAGTCATGAGCAGCGCCGACTCGAGGAATCGCCCCTGAAGAGCTTGCACCACCTCTCGTCGACCGAGCGCGCTCTTGTCCTTCTCGACCGCGCGGAGCCACTTGAACTCGCTCACGACGTACTCGGAGCTCGAGTTCCCCGTGGCGCCGCGGAGGGGGACGCCGAAGTCCTTGCCGAACGCGAGCCCGAGGATGGCCGCATCGCTCGCGACGTCGGTCCAACGCTTGGTGGCTCCGAGCTCGCTGGGGAGAAGATCGCGGAACGGTCCCGACCACTCGCCGCCGGGCCACAGATCGAGCCCGCGGAAGAGCGTCTGCGGTCCGCCGTCGATGAGGTTGAGCGTGGTGGGCGAGCGATCGCGTCCGCGCTCGGGCGAGACGCATTGAAAGCTCCCGTCGCGACGCTTCACGGCGACGACGGTGTTCGACGTTCCGAAGTCGATGCCGAGCGACCAGGTCTCGTTCGAAACAGCATCCACCGCGGGACGCAGCGGAATGAGCCCTCCGCCGATGGGTTCGGGGCGTCCGCCGCTTCCGGTCGAAGCGGGCTGGTAGAACTCCACGGAGACCCACGAGGGACGGCCCTTGCGAGAGGCTCCGACGAAGCCCGTGGGGGCGCTGTCACCTTCGCGTCCGACCTCCTGATCGAGCGCGACGACATCGAGCGCGGTCTCGCTGGTGGGTCTTCCGTCGGCGTCGACGGGGGGAACGAGCATCTTCGCGCGAAAGAGTCGTCCCTGCGCGAAGAGGTTCATGCCCTCTTCGGTCGATGCGTTGACCGAGGCGAGGTAGTAGCGCCACGCGTGGGTGGGGCGACGGAGGTTGGGCCACACGCGCACCGAGACGCCGCGGAACGCGAGCGCGTCGGCGTCACCCTGCGCCGAGGTGAAGGGCGACGCGGGGAGCACATCGCACTCGTAGGTGGGCCACTCGGTGGGCTTGAGTCCGCGGAGCGGGAGCACGCACTGGTAGCGAGCCTTTCCGCGCTCGTGGATGACCTTTCCGAAGCTCTCGGGCGTCTCGCGGGCCGCGCGCACCTGCGCGGGGTCGAGGCAGTCGATGAACTCGGGCATCACGGGCAGGGCGGGCCAGGTCTTCGCGCCGTTGGAGACGAACACGGGCACGGCGCGGAAGCAGATCTGCTCCTTCGAGAGCGACTCGATCTCGCTCTCGACCTTGAGCTTGAGCTTGCCGATGGTGATGACGTTCGAGGTCCCCGCGGCGCCGCCCTCGCGCCAGCGCACCCAGCGTCCCGTCGAGGGGCGCGGAAAGACGCGTTCGAGCGCGGCGAGCCTGATCCGGTCGCTGCGGCAGATGGGGCAGTGGAGCTTCCGTGTCTCCATGCCCTTGCGGGCGTAGAGGATGGTCTGCTCCAGGCGGCTCATATCGAAGCCGCAGTTCTCGCAGTGGCTCTCGCGCTCCG
>JBPOHC010000186.1:0-20801 GCA_052035985.1 Myxococcota bacterium
CGCCGCAGACAACTGCGGCGGCGGCGGCGGCGGCGGCGGTCTCGGCGGCGGACCCGGCGGCGCGTGGGGCAGCAGCAGCGGATGCGGCGGCGGTGACGGCATCGCGGGCGGCGGCGGCGGCGGCTTCGGCTCGACGGGCGGCGTCGGGACGCGCGTCGGTCGTGTGTCACCCAACACGCCGGGCGGCGCGACCTACGGTTCGAACGACCTCGCGGTGCTCATGGGAGGCTCGGGCGGTGGCGGCGGCGGCGATGACTCCGACGTGGCCGCGGGGCACAACGGCGGCGGCGGCGGAGGCGGCGCGGTGATGATCACCGCGGGCGCGTCGATCACCGTCACGGGCAGCGGAAGGCTCATCGCCAACGGCGGAATCGGCGGATCGACCTCGTGGGGCGGCGGCGGCGGGGGAGCGGGCGGCGCGGTGCTCCTCAACGCGCCCGCGATCTCGAACGCGGGGATGATCAGCGTCGTCGGCGGCGCAGGCGGGGCGGCCTCCGCGGGCTGCGGCGGCGTCGCGACGGCGGGCGCAGGCGGCGGCGGACGCGTCGCCATCTTCGGCTCCACGCTCACCATCGGTACCCCGACGCTCGGCGGGGGAACGCTCCTCACGGGCGCGCTTCGATGCGCGACGAACACCCAGTGCGGCGGCGCGACGCCCGTCTGCGACAGCGCCACGCGCCTCTGTCGCCCGTGCACCACGAACTCCGACTGCGGCGGCGCGACGCCCGCGTGCAACGCCGCCTCGGGCTTGTGCGTGCAGTGCTCGTCGACCAACGCCACCGCGTGCACCGGCGCGACGCCCGTGTGCGACACGGCCGCGAACCGCTGCGTGGCCTGCAACCGCGACGCGGACTGCGGCGCGGCGACGCCCGTGTGCGACGTCGCGGCCCACACCTGCGGCCGCTGCACGCTCGACGCGCAATGCTCCGCGCGCGCAGGCACCACGGCCTGCAACACCACCTCGGGCGCCTGCGTGCAGTGCACGTCCTCGAGCGCTTCAGCGTGCACCGGCGCGACGCCCGCGTGCGACGCCGTCGCCAACCGCTGCGTGGCCTGCATCAACGACCTCCAGTGCGCCGGCGTGACGCCCGTTTGCAACGTCGCGACGCACCTCTGCCGCGGGTGCTCGGGCGACACCGAGTGCAGCGGATCGACGCCCGCGTGCCTCGCGAGCGGCGCGTGCGGACAGTGCTCGGCCACGAACGCGAGGGCGTGCTCGGGCTCGACGCCCGTGTGCAACACGGCCGCGAGCGTGTGCGTCGCCTGCAACCTCGACGCAGACTGCCCCCTGTCTTCGCCGGTGTGCGACGTCACCGCGCACACCTGCGGACGCTGCGCGGCCGACGCCCAGTGCGCCGCGAGGCTCACCACGCCCGCGTGCAGCATGACCTCGGGCGCGTGCGTGCAGTGCACCGCTTCGAACGCCGCGGCGTGCCGCGGCGCGGCCGCCGTCTGCAACGCGGCGACGAACGTCTGCGTCGGCTGCAACGCGAACGCCGATTGCAGCGGAACGACGCCCGTGTGCGAACCCACCACGCGCGCGTGTCGAGCGTGCGGCGCGGACTCCGACTGCGGCGGCGCGACGCCCGCGTGCGCCTCGACGGGCGCCTGCGTGCAGTGCACCGCGACGAGCGCCTTCGCGTGCACCGGAATGACCGCGGTGTGCGGCCCCTCGAACACCTGCGTGGCGTGCCTCCGCGACGCCGACTGCCCGGTGAGCTCGCCCGTGTGCGACACGGCCTCGAACACCTGCGGACGCTGCACGACGGACGCCCAGTGCGCCTCTCGCACGGGCACGACCGCGTGCGCGAGCACCGGCGGATGCGCGCAGTGCTCGGCCACCAACACCACGGCCTGCCCGACGGCGACGCCCGTGTGCGGCGCGATGGACACCTGCGTCGTGTGCACCACCGGCACCGACGGCGCGCGCGCCTGCTCGATCACCGGCGACGGACGCGCCTGCGTGACGGGCGCCGACGGCGCGGCCTTCTGCGGCTGCGCGTCGGACAACGACTGCGGCGACGCGCGCTCGGGGCGCCTCTGCGACATGACCACGCACCGCTGCGCCGCGGGCTGCGCGCAGGGCCGCAACGGATGCCCCGACGGCCAGTCGTGCACGAGCGACGACCCGATGCGAGCGGGCACGTGCACCACGACGTGCAACCGCGACGCGGACTGCACGGCCGCTTCGCCGACGCGTCCTGTGTGCCTCGCGGGCGCTGATGGCGGCGTGAGCCTCTGCGTCGAGTGCCGCGCCGACGCGCAGTGCGCGGGCCGTGCCGACGGTCGCACGCGCTGCCTCGCCAACGCCTGCGCGCAATGCGCGATGGGTGAGACTGCCATGTGCTCGTCGGCGGGCGCGGGCGCGGCGTGCCTCGCGACGGCGCTCTGCGGCTGCGGCTCGGACGCCGACTGCGCGGCGAGCCGTCGCTGCGACAGCGCCACGAGCCAGTGCGTGATGCGCCCCGTGCCCGACGCGGGGCCGGCCGACAGCGGCAGCGACGCTACGACCGACGTCGCGCTCCTCGACGCGCGCGTCGATGCGGGCAACGTGACGGCGTATCAGGGCGGCGGCTGCGGCTGCTCGACGCCCGGCGCCACGACGCGCGGAGCCTCGCTCTTCGCGGCGCTCGCCGCGGCCCTCGCGCTCTCGGCGCGTCGTCGCCGACGCGGTGAATGAACGGTCGCGAAGACCATCCTCCACAGCTCGCGCTCTTCGGCGGCGATGACCCGATGCGAGCGGTCTACGACGACGCGGCGAAGCTCGCTGCGAGGCTCCCCGAGGGGCTCCACCTGGGCGCGAGCTCGTGGAGCTTTCCGGGGTGGAAGGGCCTCGTGTACCCCGAGGCGAAGAGCGAGCAGTGGCTCGCGCGCGAGGGGCTGCGCATCTACGCGAGGCACCCCCTGCTGCGCGCCGTGGGCGTCGATCGGAGCTACTACGCGCCCATCGCCGACGATGACCTCGCGAGGCTCGCGGGGCAGCTCCCAGAGGGCTTTCCGTGCTGCTTCAAGGCGCCCGCGTCGGTGACCTCGGCGATCGTTCCGGGTGACCTCAAGCGCGCCGCGCGGCCCAACCCCGACTACCTCTCCGTCGAGCGCTTCGAACGCGAGCTGGGCATCGGACTCGTCACACAGTTTCGCGGTCACGTCGGCGCCGTGATGCTCGAAGTCCCGCGCGTCGATGGCGCCCACACGCCGCGCTCCGAAGACTTCTGCGCGCGTCTCGGTGACTTTCTCTCCGCCGCGCCGCGGGGCCTCTCGTACGCGGTGGAGCTCCGCGAGGCGTCGCTCTTCACGCCGCGCTACCTCAAGACCCTGCGCGCCCACGGGGCCTCGCACGTCTTCAACTGGTGGACGGCGATGCCCTCGCTCCCCGATCAGTCGCGCGCCATCGCGCCCGAGGAGATGCCGCAGGTGATCGTGCGCGTGATGCTCCCGCCGGGCGGACGCTACGACGAGCGCAAGCGCGACCTCGCGCCCTTTGACCGCGTGCGAGAGCCCTTTCCCGAGATGCGTCGCGACGTGGTGACGCTCGCGCGACGCGCGCTCTCGGCGGGGCGACGGACCTTCGTGCTGGTGAGCAACAAGGCCGAGGGCTGCGCGCCCGAGACGGTGCGCGCCCTCGCGGAGATGTTCGGGTGACTACGCGGCCTGATCGAGCTCGCGGATCATCTGCTCGCCGGTGAGCTTGTCGGCGGCGGCGCCGTGCATGTACTCGAGCAGACCCGCGGCGTCGTAGTGGGGCATCACGCGGGGCGTGAGGAGCCCGATCTCGCGGAGGTTCGGCACGAGGCGCGAGAACATGAGCTTGCGGTAGCGCTTCATGCCCGGGACCTCGTTCATGCAGGCGCGCCACGAGGCCCGCGACATGCGGTGCGCGAAGTACTCGTCGTAGACCTCGTAGGCCATGAAGCGGTTGCGCATGAGGAGGGCGACCTCGTAGGTCCAGTCTTCGCGCTCGCGGTGTTCGCGCTCCGAGAGGTTGACGGTCATGTGCTCGCGCAGCGCCAGCACGCCGTAATGGACGTGCCGCGCCTCGTCTTGAATGACCATCTTGAGGAGCTCGCGGAGGAGCGGCTCCTGCGTCGTGCGGTAGAGCGTGCCGAAGGCGCCGAGCGCGAGGCCCTCGACCATGATCTGCATGCCGAGGAACTTCATGTCCCAGCGTCCGTCGGCCATGAGCGCGTCGATGATGACGAAGAGGTTGTCGTTGATCTGGTAGAGCTTCTCGAGCTTCGTATCGAGGTAGCGGTGAAAGACCTCGACGTGGCGACCCTCGTCCATGACCTGGGTCGAGCCGTAGAGCTTCGCTTCGAAGCTCTGCACCGCCTCGGTGACCTGCGCCGCGGCGAAGAGCGCCCCCTGCTCGCCGTGGAGGAACTGCGAGAGGAGCCACGCGCACACGCTCGCGAGCACCTCGCGACGCTCGCGCGCGTCGAGCTTCACGCCGTGCGTGGCGAGGAGGTCGAAGTCGAGGAAGTCCTCGGGGAGGAGCTGCACCTCGGTCGAGAGCGGATCGACGGAGGTGCTCCACGGGAGCTGCTCGGAGACCCACTGGCCCGTCTTGGCGCGCTCGTAGAGGGCGCGCATGGCGGGGTGATCTTCGGGGTAGCTCCAGTCGAAGTGGGCGGCGTGGTGGGCGCGCGTCTCGGTGGGGACGCCCTGCTTGCCGCGGTGAAGGATGAGCCCCTTGACGCCCGAGGGCCCGAGCGAGGCGAGCACGCGCGGATCGCGGATCTCGAGGAAGACCCCGAGCGCTTCGAGGTAGGGGTCGACGGCGTCGCGCATGCGCGCGGGGAGCAGGTTCGTCAGTCGCGTCGGGTCGAGCATTGGGAGTTTGGTTCCTTCGTGTGTCAGACGGCCGCGCCGATGAAGGTGCGGACCTTGTTCTCATGGAGCCGAACGAGGAGCTCGCCGATGAGCGGCAGAGCGCGAGAGAGCAGCGTCGCCACGGCGTCGGGCGAGAGGTGCGCGAGGCGCGCGTTCAGGATCTCGACCTCCTTCTGGAAGACCAGCGCGATGGCGCCTTCGAAGACCGTGATGAGCTTCGGCCCGAAGCCGAGCTCGCGCGTGAAGCCCGCCGCGCGCACGCGCCCCCAGAGCTCGACGATCCACGCGTCGTCGCGGGCGATGAGCATCTTTCCCCGCGGCCCGCGCGACGTGGCGAGGAGGCCCGTCTCGACCATCTCTTCGAAGTCCGCGCGGTCGACGCCTGCGCCTTCGAGCAGCGCGCGCACCTCGACGAGGTCGCCGCGAGAGGCGTCTCGGCCGAGCGTCCCCTTGAGCCTGTCTTTCACCTCCGAGAGGAGCTGTCGCTGCGCGGGCGTGAACGACTCGTCGCGCTCCTCGAGGATCGCCTTGATGGCCTTGAGCGGGAGAAACTGCTCCTCCTGGAGCTTGCGAATGAGCTTGATGCGCTCGACGTGTCGCTCGCTGTACCAGGCCATGTTGCGGCCCGTCTTGTGACCCTCGGGCACGAGCCCCTGCGCGATGTAGAAGTGCACCGCCTGACGAGGCAGCCCCGTGAGGTCGCAGAGGTCCTTCATCTTGTAGGGGAAGGCCTCGTGATCGCCCTCGCGCTTCGTCATCACGGGACCTCGATCACGACGCGTCCGCGGGGCCTGCCCACGCAGGTGAGCACCGCGCCCGCCGCGCGCTCCGTGGCCGTGAGGCAGTTGGGCTCCTCCATTACCACCTCGCCTTCGAGGCGCTTGCACGTGCAAGCCCCGCAGCCACCCACCGTGCACGATGACGGCAGGTCGACGCGCTCTCGCGTGGCCGCTTCGAGGATCGTCTCGCTCCCTCGCACGGTGATCTCGCGCGTCGCGCCGCGGAGCTTGAGCGTCACGAGCTGCTCCCCCTCGGCGTTCGCCGTCGTGTGCGGTGACGTGTAGACCTCCTCGCGCACCGACGACGGCGTCGCGCCTCTCGCGTCGAGCGCCCTCCGCACGGCCTCTCGCATCGGCGCGGGACCGCAGAGCATGAACTCGGGGGCGGGGCCGATGGAGATCGCATCGAGCGCGCGTCCCGCGGTCTCTTCGTCGAGCCTGCCCACGAGGCCGTCGAAGCCCTCGTGCGCGACCTCGACGACGTGCCTGAGTTCGAAGCGATCGGGGTGCTGCCGCGCGAGCGCCGCGAGCGAGTCCGCGAAGATGGCGTCGGCGAGGCTGCGGTTGCCGTAGATCAGCGTCACGCGGCACGAGGGCTCCTCGCGCAGCGCCGCGCACGCGATGGCGTAGAGGGGCGTGACGCCGCTGCCGCCGCCGACGAGCACGAGGTGTCGCGCGCCGACCGAGGGCGTGAAGGTGAAGCTGCCCGCGGGGCCGAGGAGCTCGAAGGTGTCGCCGAGCGATGCGCGCGTGGTGAGCCAGGTCGACATCTCGCCGCCCTCGACGCGCTTCACGGTGATGCGGAGCGTGGGCCCTCCGGGGCGCTCTCCAGAGGCCGAGTAGGCGCGTCGGAGGGCCTTGCCGTTCACCGTCGCGCGCACGGTGAAGAACTGACCGGGGAGGTAGTCGAAGGCGTGTCCCGTGGGGTCTTCGAACACGAGCGAGGTAGCAGCGTCGGTCTCGCGGATGACCTCCTTCACGCGCACGAGGCGGGCGCCGTGGGGGGCCGCCGCGAGCATCTGCGCGGGCTTCACGAAGCGGCGGACGAGGGGAGGGGGCTGACGTCCGGCGAGGCCGTCGAGGACCATCGCGGCGTCGCGGCGCGCGAGGGCCACACGCGCGGCGAGCCCGCGGGGCAGCGAGCGTTCGATCCGATCGAGGAGCGAGGAGGTCACGTCCGTCATGTCGCGGAGGTTGGGGCTCGGAGTGAAAAGTGTCAAGTGATACTCAACACTATGTATCCGTGTCACCCCGGCGTCGTCACCGCCGCCGGTTCCTCAAACAGAGAGCAGCGCTCGACGCGCATAGAGCAGACTCGCAGCGCGCAGACACGTCCGCAGCGCGCGGTCAGACTCGCGGCGCGCAGAGACGTTTGCAGCGCGCAGAGACGTTTGCAGCGCGCAGAGACGCTCGCAGCGCGCAGAGACGCTCGCAGCGTGCAGAGAGGCTCGCAGCGCCCAGAGTCGCGCAACACAGAGCTGTCACCGCGACCGATGAAGGAACCGGCGGCGGTGACGACGCCGGGGCGTCAAGGGGCAGACGATCCGCGCGGGCGCGGGCTACTGCGGGCGGGACGAGTCGGCCGCGTTGTCGCCGAGCTCGACGACCTCGGGGGCGCGCTTCTGTGCGAGGATGATGAGCTCGCGTGACGAGGGGCCGAAGAACGCTCCCGGCGTGCGGGTGTGTCCCGACACTTCGAGGATGCGGAAGCCCGCCTCGTGGAGCACCTGACCGAGCTCGTGCAGCGAGTAGAGCCGCACCGAGTACTCGAACTCGCGCTGGCGGCCGTCGTCGTAGATCATCGTGCGCTTCACGTTCACGCGCGACGTGATGTAGTTGAAGGCCGACTCCTCCATGCACACGCAGCCTTCGCCCTCGAACCACGACATGGCGGGCTGGTGCTGGATCACGTGGTCGCGGTTGGGGACCGCGAGGAGGAAGGTGCCGTGGGGCTTGAGCGCGCGGTGGATCCTGCGAGCGACCTCGGCGTTGCGGGGGTCGTCGAAGAAGCCGAAGGTGCTGCCCACGCAGTACGCGGCGTCGAACTTCTCGGAGAAGTCCATCGCGGCCATGTCGCACTGGGTGAACGCGACGCGCGCGCCGATCTCCTGCGCGGCCTCGGAGGCCCGCGTGAGCATCGCCATCGAGAGGTCGACGGCGGAGACCTCGTAGCGCCGCGTCGAGAGCTCGATGGCCTGACGACCCGCGCCACAGCCCACGTCGAGGATCGACGCGCCCGCTTCGACGCCGAGCGCGTGCTCGATCCAGTCGGCCTCGGTCTGCACCTGCTGCGGCGTGAGCTTCTCGACGGTGCGGAAGTAGTCCTCGTTGAAGAGCTCCTCCCACCACATGCGGCGGCGGCGAGGCTTCGCGTCGGGGAGCGTCGGGCCTCCGGTGATCTTCACCGTGCCGTTGTTGCCCTTGGCCTTGCGCGACGCGTCCGTCGGCGGAGGCGGGGGCATCGACGTGTTGCGCGCCGTCGCGGGGGCCTCGACGTGCTCGATCGCGTCGGGATCGACGGACTCCACGGGCGTCGCGTGTCCGAGCTCGGCGAGCTCATCGAGCAGCGCGAGCGACGGATCGACGCCGCGAGGGGCGCGCGAAGAAGATCCGAGGTCCGGCGCGTCGGCGTGCTCGTCGAGCGACACCTCGACGCTCTCGTCGTCAGCGCTCGAGGTCTCAGGCCCGGGGGGCTGCGTGTCCGACGTCGAGGGCGCAGCGGTCGAGGGCGCGGGCGTCGCGGGCTCTACCGCCGCGGGCGTGGTGAGCGGCTTCGGCGCGTCGGCCTTCGGCGGCGGCTGCGACGCGCGGTTCGTCGCCGGGAACGGCGGCGGTCCACCGACCGGGATCGTGATCGTCGAGCCCGGGGCCGCGCGCGACGTGAGCACCGCGGCGGGCGGCAGCGGCGGCGTCGCGGACGCATTCTGCGCCGCGGGTGGCGAAGAGGCCGAAGCGGGAGGCGTCGAGGTCGATGCGGCGGAAGGAGGCGTCGAGGTCGCAGCCGGCGGCGTGGAGACGGCCGCGGGCGGCGTGGAGACGGCTGCAGGCGGCGTGGAGACGGCCGCGGGCGGCGACGACGTCGCGGCCGAGATCGCGGGGGTCACGGTCAGATCGGGCTGCGTGGCCGCGGGCGAGATCGTCGGGTCGTGCGAGGTCGGGGCGGGCGAGGCGACCGCGCTCGCGGGCATCGGGGGCGGCGGGTTCGAGGGACGTCGCGGAGGCGGCGGAGTCGACGGGCGCTTGGGCACCGACTCCTCGACGCGAATCGCAGGCACCGGAGGCGGCGTGACGACGCGCACCGGAGGCGGCGGCACCACGTCGAGGCGCGTGACGCGATCACCCGGATCAACGGGCGGAGGCTCCTCGGACTTCGTCACGGTGTCGGAGAAGTCGAGGCCCAGGTCGGGGAGCTTCGGGAGCGGCGCGGGAGGTACGGTCACCGTCGCGTCGGCAGGGACCGTCGCGGGGATCATCGACGACGGCGTCGGGTTGCCTGCCTCGTCGACGCCGACCATGCGAACGCGACGACGGACGACCCGCATCACGCCGTTGTGCGATGCGGCGGGGTCGAGTGAGACCGGCGGCGTCGACTGCGCGCTCATGGGCGGCGGCGGGACGGACACCGTGTTGGCCGTGTCGAGCGTGACTTCGACGTCGGCCTGAGAGGGGCTCATGCTCGCGAACGAGGGCGGACGCAGGTCCGTCGGCGCGCCGTCGAGGGGCGGCGGCTCGGGAGGGAGCGCAGCCGGTGACCCTCCATCGGGTTGAGTCGCCGTGGCATCAGCACTGGGGTTGCGGTCGTCCGTTGCGTCCATGCACGTGAGGTCGTTCGGGAGGCGGAGCTGGTGTCGGCTTACGCGGTGGTGGCGCCGCGTCGCGTCCTCGTCGGCCGGAGGCTCGGTGCTCTCGATCGGGCGCGGCGGCGTGCTGTCGATCATCGATCTAATCCCCCGCGAGCCACGCGATGGACTGCCCCATGCGAACGGGGCCGAAGGGGGTCGCGCGGTCGTTGCTCCAGTCGCCCTTCGGGGGCTTCTGGAAGAGCATCACCACGGTCGACCCGAGAAGAAAGGCGCCGAGCTCGTCGCCGCGAGAGAGCCTCGGCGCGACGGACGGATCAAACACCCGCTCGGTCGGAGTGCCCCCGTGCGGCGGCCTCGGCGGCGCGTCGATCGTGAGGGTGATCCGCCCGACGATGAACGCGCCGACGAACACCACGGCCACGTCGCCGAAGCGCTCGGTCTCGACGTTCACCACCACGCGCTCGTTGCGCGCGAAGAGCCGCGGCACGTGCTCGACCCCGATCGCGTTCACCGGATAGAGCGTCCCCGGCAGGTGGCGCACGGCCCTCACGACGCCGTCGACGGGGCTGTGAACGCGGTGATAGTCGCGCGGCGAGAGGTACACGATGGCGTAGCGTCCGCCGTTGTAACGCTCGGCCTCCGCGGCGCTCCCGAGGAGCTCCACGGCGTCGTAGTCGCGGCCCTTGATGTAGAAGCGGCTCTCGGCGTCGATGCCGCCCGCGTCGTCGAGGCGCCCGTCGGAGGGAGACACCACGGCGAGCGGGTCTGCGTCGACGCGGTGAACGCCGTCGCGGAGCTTGCGGGTGAAGAAATCGTTGAAGCTCGCGAAGCCCTCGGCGGGCACCTGGGCCTCGTCGAGATCCACACGAAACGCCTTCACGTAGGCCGAGAGCACGGGGTCGAGCACGGCGCGCGGAACGGGCCGCTCGGCCACGCGGCCCACGAGGCGTGTGATGCGCTCCCGCGGGAGAACATCGAGGATTCGCGCGGCGGTGCGGGTCGAGACGAGTGCCATGGGTGAGGTGATCGCTCCCTCGAGAACGGCGCCGTTGATCAGCGAAACCGCAGCCCGCAAAAGGGGAGGAAGGCGAAGCCTAGATCGCGCCGCGAAGCGGGGTCAACAGGAACCACCGGGATCGCGCCGGGCCCATGATTTCAGCGGTTCTGAGGGAATCCGAGGTCGACGCCGCGGAAGCGAGGGTCGGGCCATCGCGAGATGACCACCTTGTTGCGCGTATAGAACTGAACGCCGTCGCGGCCGTAGATGTGCAGGTCGCCGAAGAGCGACTGCTTCCATCCGCCGAACGAGTAGTAGGCCATGGGCACGGGGATGGGCACGTTGATGCCCACCATGCCCACCTGGATCTCGTTCTGGAACTTGCGCGCGGCGCCTCCGTCGTTCGTGAAGAGGGCCACGCCGTTGGCGTAGCGGTGCGCGTGGATGAGCTTGATGGCCTCGTCGTACGTGGCCGCGCGCACGGTCGAGAGGACAGGGCCGAAGATCTCTTCCTGGTAGATGTCCATCTTGGGCGAGACGCGGTCGAAGAGCGTCGGGCCGATGAAGAAGCCGTTCTCGCGGCCGGGCACCTTGAGCGTGCGCCCGTCGACGAGGAGCTCCGCGCCCTCGCGCACGCCCGTGTCGACGTAGCCGCGCACCTTGTCGAGGTGCTGCTTCGTGATGAGCGGACCCATCTGCGACGACGCGTCGAGACCGTCGCCCACCTTCAGCGCCGCGATGCGCTCGCGGATCTTCGGCAGGAGCTTGTCGGCCGCGTCGCCCACGGTGACCAGCACCGAGATCGCCATGCAGCGCTCGCCCGCGGAGCCGTACGCAGCGCCCACCGCAGCGTCGGCCGCGAGGTCCATGTCGGCGTCGGGGAGCACCACCATGTGGTTCTTCGCTCCGCCGAGGGCCTGCACGCGCTTGCCGTGGCGCGTGCCCGTTTCGTAGATGTACCGCGCGATGGGCGTCGATCCCACGAAGCTCACGGCGCCCACGTCGGGGTGCTCGAGGAGACGGTCGACGGCGACCTTGTCACCGTGCACGACGTTGAAGACGCCGTCGGGCAGACCGGCCTGCTTCAAGAGCTGCGCGCAGAAGTTCGTGACCGACGGATCGCGCTCTGAAGGCTTGAGCACGAAGGTGTTTCCGCACGCGATGGCGATGGGATACATCCACATCGGCACCATCGCGGGGAAGTTGAAGGGCGTGATGCCCGCCACCACGCCCACGGGCTGACGGATCGCGTACGAGTCCACCTCCGTCGACACGTTCTCCGAGAAGGTCCCCTTGGTGAGGTCTGCGAGACCGCACGCGAACTCGACCACCTCGAGGCCGCGCATGACCTCGCCCTGCGCGTCGGAGAGCACCTTGCCGTGCTCCAGCGTGAGCATCCGCGCGATGTCGTCGCGGTGCCGCTCGATGAGCTCGCGGTACGCGAAGAGCACGCGGGTGCGCTTCGCCACCGAGCTCTGGCGCCACGAGACCAGGGCCTCGCTCGCGGCGCGGACGGCCGCGTCGACCTCGGCGGGCGAGGAGTACGCGACCTTGCGCTGAACCTCACCGGTGGCGGGGTTGAAGACGTCGCCCGTGCGCTCTGCGCTGGTCGGGGCGGGGGCGTTGTTGATCCAGTGTGAGAGGGTCTCCATGGCGGCCGCGGGCGTACCACCGATCGGCGCCGGGCGGAAGTGGCGCAGGGCCCTCGCCGCCGCGCTGGAGCGCTACTCGAAGATGCCGCCAGGGACCTTGTCGCGACCCGCCGCGACGCGGTCGTTCCACGTCTCGACGCCTTCGGGGTGCGGGAGCTCGGTCATCGTGATGCAGCCCTCGACGGGGCACACCAGCGCGCAGAGGTTGCAACCCACGCACTCGGGCTCGTCGACCCACGGGACCCTGTCGCCCGCGAGCGCGCCGATGGGCAGGGGCTTGGGCGCGAGGGCGAGGCCGGGGTGGTGCGCGTGCGGCGGGCGCGCGGCGTTGTCGGGGCCCGTGAAGATGCACTGGTGCGCGCCGTCGTGGCAGGCCGCGACGCACTTCTGACAGCCGATGCAGCGGTCGAGGTCGATGCGCGCCACGATCTTGTAGTTGAGGTCGAGCTCGCCCCACTCGCGGTAGTTCGGGATCGCCGCGCCGCGGAGCTGGTCGAGCGTCATCCCCTTCTCATCGAGGAAGTTCGACAGGCCCGCGATCATGTCTTCGACGATCTTGTACCCGTGGTGCATCACGGCGGTGCACACCTGCACGCTCGTCGAGCCGAGGGCGATGAACTCCGCCGCGTCGCGCCAGTTCGAGACGCCGCCGATGCCGCTGATGGGCACGCGGATGCCGGGATCACGCGCGAGGGCCGCGATCATGTGCATCGCGATGGGCTTCACCGCGGGTCCGCAGTAGCCGCCGTTGGTGCTCGCCGCGCCGACGCGCGGGAGCGGCGCCATGCGGTCGAGGTCGACGCCCACGATGCTCTTGATCGTGTTGATGAGCGAGAGGCCGTCGCAGCCGCCCTTCACCGCGGCGTGTCCGGGCTCGAGGATGTCACCCACGTTGGGCGTGAGCTTGATGAGCACGGGCGTACGCGCGAATTCTTTCGCCCACGCGGTGATCTCCTGGAGCACCTTGGGCTCCTGCCCGACGGCGCTGCCCATGCCGCGCTCGCACATGCCGTGGGGGCAGCCGAAGTTGAGCTCGAGGCCGTCGCAGCCCGTGTCCTCGGAGCGGCGGATGATCTCCTTCCACTCGGCCTTCGACTCGACCATGAGCGACACGACGACGGCGTGCTTGGGGTAGCGCCGCTTGACCTCGGCGATCTCGCGGAGGTTCACCTCGAGGGGCCTGTCGGTGATGAGCTCGATGTTGTTGAGCCCCATCATCTTCTGGCCGTTGTAGTCGACGGATCCGAAGCGCGACGACACGTTCACGATGGGGTTGCCGAGGGTCTTCCACACGGCGCCGCCCCAGCCCGCGTCGAAGGCGCGCATGACCTGCTCGCCGGTGTTCGCCGGCGGCGCCGAGGCGAGCCAGAACGGGTTCGGGCTCTTGATCCCACACATGTCGATCGACAGATCCGCCATTAGCCTACTCCCGCAGTTGATTCGGCGACGCGACGCTCCCTGATTTCGTCCGTCACCGCAAGGGTTCGCGTGAGGGCCCGCGCGAGGCGCCGGGGCGCCCCCTTCGAATCGAACCTCACTCGGTAAAGAATGCGCATCCGACGCGGGGGGATTGCGCGTACCTTCCGCGCCAACTCCGATGTCCACCGGAACTCTGCCCAAAGAGCGAATCGGTGGCGGGTACAGCCGCGGCCAGCGGCTCGTCGAAACCGCCTCCGTGATCGCGTTCTTCTCTGTCGAAGCCCTCATGGCCTGGCGCCTCAGCGCGGTGGCCTCCGCGTGGTGGCTCGCGCCCGTGGGCCTCTGCGCCTTCGTGCTCTCGGCCTGTCTCGCCGACCTCATCTCGGGCCTCGTGCACTGGGGCTGCGACACCTGGGGCTCCGTCGACACGCCGGTGCTCGGGCGGGTGTTCATCCGTCAGTTCCGCGAGCATCACGTCGACCCCGAAGAGATCAACCGCCACGACTTCGTCGAGACCAACGGCACCAACGCGGGCCTCGCGCTCCTGCCGCTCGCGGTGACGTACTCGCTCGCCTTCGACCTCGCGCACCCGACGGTCGTCTCGTGGGGCCTCCAGATCGGCGGAATGGGCACGGCCCTCTTCGTCACCCTCACCAGCCAGGCCCACAAATGGGCGCACCTGCCGAAGGTGCATCCCGTCATCGAGACGCTCCAGCGCTGGGGCGTGATGCTCTCTCGCAAGCACCACGACGTGCACCACGTCGCGCCGCACCTGCACAACTACTCGATCACGGGCGGCTGGGTCGATCCGGTGCTCGAAGGCGTGAAGCTCTTTCGCGGCCTCGAGTGGGTCATCACGAAGATCACGGGGATTCAACCCCGCGCGCACGGCCCCTGACCGCTACTGCGCGTGAAGGCTGCGGATCAGCGGCGTCACGCTCGCGTCGTTGCGTCGCGCGGGGCGTCGCTGAGGGCGCGCGCGATCGACCCGCGGGGCGCCCGCGTCGGTGATCTGCGCTACGGCGGGTGAGGTGGGTTGAAGGGGCTCGACGACCGTGCGCGCGGGCTCGACGCGCGGCAGCGGAGGAATGATCGGCGCGACGGTCTGAAGCACGAGCTGACGGCGCGGCGGCGCCTCGTTCGAAGCCGTGCGAGGACCCGGGCGCAGCGCGGTGAAGAGCAGCGTGGCGGCGCAGGCGCCCGCGACGAAGAAGGCGCCCAGCGTTCGCTTTCGGTGCGTGATGCGGCGAACGATCGTGGTGCCGGGCGCGGTCTGCGCGAGCGACTCGCCGGGCACCGTGCGCAGCGCGTCGAGGAACTCCCCCGCGTCGGCGAAGCGCTGCGAAGGGTCGCGAGAGAGCGCCCGGTCGAGCGCGGCGGCGGCGTGCGGCGGGAGCTCGGGGGCGACCTCCGCGACGGGCGCGATGGGGTCCTGGAGGATCGCCGCGAGGAGGGCGTTGTAGTTGTTCCCCTCGAAGGGTCGGCGCCCCGTGAGGGCCTCGCGGAGCACGATGGCGACGGCCCACACGTCGGCGCGCGCGTCGACCTCGCGGAGCCCGCGGGCCTGCTCGGGAGACATGTAATACGGCGTCCCCATGAGGGCGCCCGAGCGCGTGAGGCTCATGGAAGCGTCTGCGTCGACGACGCGCGCGATGCCGAAATCGATGAGCTTGGGCACGCGGCCCGAGGGCGTGTCGGCGAGGTAGATGTTCTCGGGCTTCACGTCGCGGTGAATCACCCCCTGGCGATGCGCGACCGTGAGGGCTTCGAGCACCGGGCCGACGATGGCCATCGCCTCGCTCCACGTGAGCGTGCGCCGCTCGTCGAGGAGCGCGCGGAGGTCGGTGCCGCGCAAGAGCTCCTGCACGATGAAGAGCGCGCCGTCGGAGGGGTTCTGCCCCGCGTCGAAGACCTCGACGATGTTGGCGTGCTGCACCTTCGACGCGGCCCGCGCCTCGCGGAGAAAGCGCTCCGACGCCGTGGCCACCTTGAGCGCCGAGGGGAGCATCAGCTTCAGCGCCACGCGCCGCCCCGTCCAGGTGTTCTCGGCCTCGTAGACGGCGCCCATGCCGCCCGCGCCGATCACGCGGTGGAGCGCGTATTTGCCTGCGATCATGCTGCCCACGCGCGTCGCCGGGTCGTCGACGGGCGCGCCGTTCGCGGCGCCCGGACCGGCGTCTACCTTGAGCGTGTCAGCCATCGCGGCGACGAATCTACTCCATCCGTACGCGCTCGATCACATGGGCAGCGAGAACTGCACTCCGCTCCCGAAGTAGATGAGCGGCAGCGGCTCGCTCAGCCGCGCGATGCCGCCGTTGAGCTCGATGAAGGGCCCGAACCAGCGGGTGATCTCGAAGCGCGCCCCCGCCGTCACGAGGATCGCCATGTCGGTCTGCGCGAGCGTCCCCGACTCGGCGTAGGCGCAGCGCGTGGTGCACTGGGGGATGAGCGCGCCGAGGAGCGTCCCCATGTACACCGCGATGGGCGAGGCCGCGTGCGAGACGTAGTAGAAGCCCGCGCCGCCCACCACGTAGCCCACGCCGTTGGTGTACTCGTGGCTGAACCCGATCACGAGCTCCCACGAGCGCGCGAGGCGCATCCCGAGGCGCACGCCGAAGCCGAATCCGAGGCCGCCATCATCAAGAATCGCGTGCGTCACCCCGGCGATCTGAAACGCGTTGCGGTACGTCGACTCCTCGGGCGGAGCAGGCGGCGGCGGTGGCGGTGGCGGTGGCGTGACGATCGCGACGCCTGCGTCAGCGGGCTGAACCACGACCGGGGCTTGCGTTCGCGCGAGGTGCACCACCAGCGTCGCGCGCTCTCCGTCGCCGAGGGGCATCGTGCGCACCTCGGGCTCATATCCGTCGGCGCGCACGGCGATGGCGTGGGGACCGGCGTCGAGCGTGATCTGCGTGAGCCCCGTCGCGTCGAGGTCGTCGATGCGCACCGTGGCGCCCGCGGGCTCGACGTCGAGGCGCAGCCGCGCGACGCGCCGTTCGAGCTCGGCGACGCGCTGGAGCGCCAGGGTGCGAAACTGCGAGGCCGCGGTCACGCGATCGAGGTACTCGAGGTAGGCCTCGAGCGCGGCGCGGTGACGGTTCGCCCTTCGGCGCGCCTCGGCGAGGTTGAAGAGCACCGCGGGCAGCGGGGCGATGGCGCGCGCGCGTTCGAAGGCGGCGATGGCGTCGTCCCAGCGGCTCTGGTCGGCGAGGGCGAGGCCGCGGTCGAACCACGTCTGCGCGGACTCGTCGGGCGCGGGCTGCGCGGCGACGTTCACCGTACGGATCGCGGCGGCCAGGAGCATCGAGGTGATCGCGCGGTTGCGCCCCATCAGAGGGAGCGAGGCTACCGCGAGTCGCGGCGCGGGCGGTGATCGATCAGTACGCGAGGTCCATCTGCATGGGCGCGGCCGCGGCGGCGGGGCGGCCCGCCGAGGCGCGCACGGAGGTCTGCGTGGCGTGGTATCCGGCGCGTCGCACGCGGACCTGATAGTCGCCGCTGTTCACGTTGCGAAAGCGGTAGTTGCCCTGCGCGGTGGTGCTCGTCGTGGCGACGACGCGGCCCTGCTGGTCGACGAGCTCGACCTGGGCGTTCGATGCGTTCGCGCCGCCCGCGCCCTGGAGGTTCCCTTCGACCTCGGCGAAGGCCGCGCGCTGCGCCTCGGGCGTGTCGTGCACGAACGGGAGCGTCACGGTCTGCACCGCTCGCCCGGTGGCGTTCTGAAAGGTCAGCTCGGCCACGTAGCGTCCGTTGGGGAGCCGCGCGCCTTCGGCGTTGGCGCCCGTCCAGGCCACGCGCATGGGGCCCTGCGTCGAGGCGCGCGACTCTTCGAAGACAGCGCGGTCGCGCACCGACTCGCCGTGGTCGTCGCGCGTGGCGTACACGCGGAGCCTCACGTCGCCGCGCGTCTCGGCGGGGGCGATGTCGCGCCACGAGAAGGTCGTCGCGCCGCCATCGAAGCGCGACGCGAGCTGCGTGAGGTAGTGGTCGCCGGTGTAGAACTCCACGCGTCGCCGCGAGCTCTGGCCGTTGGCGTTGGCGGCCACGACGTCGAGCGAGTGCGCGCCCGCGTCGAGCCCCGCGAGGTCGACGGCGTGCTCGATCGACGCGCCGCAGCCGCGGGCGAGGGGGACGTCGTCGATGAGCACGTCGACGTGCTCCACGGCGGCGCCGCTGTTGTCGACGGCCCTGGCCTCGATGCGCACGGTGCCGCTCGCGTGCTCGCCGTCGCGAACGCCCGCGACGTCGACGGAGAGCACGTCGAGCGACACGAGGCCGAAGACGGCCCACATGGCCTCGGCCTTTCCGCTTCCGTTGTGCGACCAGCCGCCGTCGTCGGCCTGGTGCTCGACGAGCCACATGGTGCCGCGCGACACGGCGGCGTCTCCGTCGCTCGCGCCGAGCGTTCGAAGCGCGTAGAGCGTCTGTCCGGTGGCGAAGGCGTTCGACGGCTCGTGCTCGCGGTAGCCCCATCCGCCGTCGGCGTTCTGCCGCGTGCGCAGCCGCGCCTCGAGCGCGCGGAGGGCCACCTCGCCGGGCTGCGCGCCCGCCTCGCGGAGCCCCATCACCGCGTAGTTGAGGTCGACCTGAGACGCCGACGGATCGTCGGAGAGGCGCCTCGCCTGCGTCTGCATCCACGCCTCGGCGCGGCGCACGGGCTCGAGCCACTGCTCGTCGGCGGTGCGCGTGTGCGCCTGGTGCCACGTCTGCATCGCCTGGGTGGTCGCCTGCATCAGCCCCGCGACCACGGGGAAGCGCGTGTCTGTCGTGCGCACGGAGCCGTCTTCGTTCTGGTGCTGCTTGATCTGCGTCGCGACCTCGAGGAGGTCGTCGCGGAGCTCCGCGCCGAGCGTGGCGTCGTAGCGCGCGAAGGCCGCGCCGCCGAAGGCCCGCGACGTCTCGATGAGGTGGTGCGGATCGCCGCCGACGGAGAGCCCGTTGGGTCCGCGGCTCCCGCCGGAGATCGTGGTGAGGCCGCGGAGCACCTCGGCGAACTGCTCGCTCGCCACGTCGTAGCGGTGCTCCCTGCCGACGGTGAGCGCTTCGAAGGTCACGGCCTGCACGTGGCACCCGTAGCAGTTGTGCTGCCCCTGCCACGCGATCGCTTCGCGCGCGACGAACTCCAATCCGCGCTGCGCGCCTCGCCTCGCGGTGGGGTTGCCCTCCGCGCGGTGCGCGACCACGCGCGCGCCCCTCGAAGCCTCGCAGGTCTGGAGGTGCACGGGGCGGAGACCCCTCGTCGCGGTGACGTTCGCGGTGACGTTCGCGGCGACGACGGGCGCGGTCACATCACGCACGGAGGCGACGGGCGTGTGGGGTCTTGCGGCGGCGCATCCCGCGAGGAGCGCGAAGGACAGAGCGGTGCGAAGACCCCCACGCGAGGGGGCGTCGGACTGGGCGAACATGAGACCTCCAGTGCGGTGCGTAGACGTTGGCGTTCGCGCTTCGACCCGCACACGGGGAGCGCGCCGCTCTACGACGTGCCTGGAACTGCCGGGGTTTGACGGGGTGCGGAGAAAAGTTTCAGCAGGGCGATCCCGCGGCGCGTTCGAGCTCGCCGAAGGGGTCGACCACGACGCGGAGCACGGTCCTCGCGGCGCGCGGGAGCCTCGCGGCGAGCTCCCAGGTGACGAAGCGGAGCTCGCCGAGGAGGGCGCCACCGAGGGGTGTCCACACCAGGTCGTTGGCCGAGGGGTGGGCGTTCCACACTTCGAAGCCGTACTCCCAGACGGCGCTCGAGATCGCGGCGAAGGCGATGGAGGGGAGCGCTCCGTGACCGCACTGTCGCGCGCGGAGGTAGAGCTCGCTGCCCATGAGCCCGTGGCCGAAGAAGTTGATGGTGCCGCGGTCGCCGTCCCACTCGAAGAAGCGCCGACGCGGGTCGAAGCGCGGCGGCGCGGTGTACGCATCGCGGAGGAATCTCAGGTTCCGGTCGGTGTCTTCGAGGCTGAACGCGCGTTGCCAGATCAGCATCGCCGCCGCGCGTTGCGCCGTGAGCAGACCCGCCGCGTGAAGCGAGGGGACGAGCCAGCTCTCGGCGTGCGGACGCGCCTGCGCGCGCGCCGTCGAAGGGAGCGCCGCGAGCGCGAGGAGGAGTGTTGGGATGACGCCGCGCATCGGGTCGGTGAGGGGCGGCGAAGGTACTTCAACGCGCGGTGACGGTCTATGTCACGCCGAGGTGATCGCGCGTCCGCGCCGCGAGGTATACAAGGCCCCATGGAACGGCTGACACGACAAGAGATCCAGCGCTTCACCGAGGCGGCGCACCCGACGCTGCGGGTCTTCGAGGCGGTGCTCAACGAGGTCTTCGACGAGCAGGGCGCGCGGTGGACGGAGCTCAAGCTCCGCGTGGGCGGCGCGATGAGCGCGATCGAGCTGGCGCTGAACTCGCGGCTCCAGGTGCGGCGCGCGCTGTGGCACGCGAGCATGGTGCTGATGTCGCTCGAAGGCTCCGTGGCGGATAGCAACGACGCGGCGCCGATGATCAACACGGTGTCGAGCGTCGCGCACACGCTGTCGATCGTCTCGATCGCGTGCGACAGCGAGGTGGCGAGCGAGGAGTCGGTGCGTCAGGCGCGCATCTACATCGAGCGCCTCGGCGACGGCGAGATCACGCTGAAGCGGCTCATGGACGCGCACGAGGCGACGTTCCCCGAAGACGCGCGACCGCGCCGCAGGTGACGGGCGGTTCGTTGCTTCGTGCGATCGCGATGCTCCCGCGGCGCGACCCGGCGACACCCACTGCTCGACCCGTCGCGTTTGCGTCGCGGACCCGAAACAACCGGGTGTTCCAACGCGATCACGTCCACGCGCGCACCCGAAGCCATCGCGGGGCCGTGAGGGACGCTTCGACACCACCGACGCGATCGCTTCGGGTGCGAGACTCGAACGAGACCGGTCGACGCCGCGAAGCGCACTACGGCGCGCGGCGAATCCACCGCGTCGACGACCTCGATGCTTCGCACTACGGTCCCAGATTGGTGTGGGTGGAGCACCGAGCAGGAACCGGCGGCCGTAAGGACGCCGGGGCGTCGTGTTGAGATCGCTCTCGGCGTCGTGACCGCCGCCGGTCCTTTGACTCGATCGAGACTCGCAATCAACTGGCGGCCGTAAGGACGCCGGGGCGTCGCGCTGAGATCGCCCCCGGGGTCGTTACCGCCGCCGGTCCTTCACGTTGATCGTGGCTCACAACAGACCGGCGGCCGTAAGGACGCCGGGGCGTCGCGCTGAGATCGCCCCCGGCGTCGTTACCGCCGCCGGTCCTTTGACTCGATCGAGACTCGCAAACAACTGGCGGCCGTAAGGACGCCGGGGCGTCGCG
>JBPOHC010000681.1:0-17870 GCA_052035985.1 Myxococcota bacterium
GTGCGCACCGACCTCGACGGCAACTTCGCGCTGGAGCTCCCGCCCGGCACGTACACCCTGCGCTCCTACCAGGGCGGCCTCCAGCCCGCGCGCGTCGAGAACGTCGTCGTGCGGCAGGGGCAGACGACGCGGGTGGAGATCGTCCTCCGCGCGACGCCTCGCTCCCGTCCGCAGGAGGTCGTGGTGACGGCGCGGGCGCAGACCGGGACGGTCGCGGGCAACCTCCAGCAGCGACGCGACAGCGCGAGCGTGAGCGACAGCGTGAGCGCGCAGGAGATCCAGCGCTCCCCCGACCAGAGCGCGGGCGACGCGATCCGCCGCGTGGTGGGGGCGAGCATCGTGGGCGGGCAGTACGCGTACATCCGCGGGCTCGGCGGGCGCTACGTCAACGTCACGCTCAACGGGATGCCGCTGCCGTCGCTCGACCCCGACGTGCCGGGCGTGCAGCTCGACCTCTTCCCCGCGTCGCTGCTCAACAGCCTCACGCTCGTGAAGACCTTCACGCCTGACCTGCCGGGCGATTTCGCGGGCGCGCTGCTCCAACTGGCGACGCGAGACTTCCCCTCGCGCTTCACGCTCCAGGTCTCGGGCTCGCTCGGGATGGACACCCTCACGCAGACCTCCGTGACGCCCGGGTATCAGGGCGGCTCGACCGACGCGCTCGGCTTCGACGACGGGTCGCGCGCCCTCCCCGCGACCGTGCCCACGAACGCGCGCGCCAGCGAGGCGCCGTCGCAGTCGACCACCGACCTCGCGCGCATGAGCGCCTCGTTCCGCAACACCTGGAACGTCCGCGACACGACGCCCGCCCCCAACGCCCAGCTCGCCGTCTCCGTGGGCGACACCGTGCGCGTCGCAGGACGCCCGCTCGGGTACCTCCTCTCGCTCAGCTACCAGCTCTCGACGCGGCGTCAGCTCGAAGACGTGGCGACGGTGGGCAACGAGGGCACCGCGGCGGCGCCTCGCTTCGTGCGCCGCAACGACTTCTCGCGCGACACCAACGCCGCGTGGGGGCAGGAGAACACCACGCGCACCGCCCTCTGGGGCGCCCTCGGCTCGCTCAACTGGCAACCCCGCGCCAACCACGACCTCTCGCTCACCGCGATGTGGAACCAGTCGGCCACCGACTTCACCAACTACCGCACCGGCTTTCTAGAGAGCGTGAGCGACACCGTGGCCGAGCGTCAGATGCGCTTCGTCGCGCGCCGACTCGCCGTCGCGCAGCTCGCGGGCGACCACCGCGAGATGGGCGGCGCGGCGCACCTCCGCTTCCGATGGCAGCTCTTCGGGAGCCTCTCGGGGCGCGACGAGCCCGACACGCGCAGCATGCAGTACGTGACCGGCGGATCGCGCCCGACCCTCATCAACGACCGCAGCGCGACCTTCAGGCTCTTTCAAGACCTCGCGCAGGCCGAGGTCGGCGCCGGCGTCGACCTCCAGGGCACGCTCGCCCGCGGCTTCACCCTCCGCGCAGGGGCCCTCGCGCGCTTCGCCGATCGCACCTTCGACCTGCGGCGCTTCGGCGTCGTCGACCGTCGCCCCGACGCGAGCGCGCGTCGCCTCGAAGGCCCCGAGACCTACTTCGCGCCCTCGAACTTCAACGGCGAGTTCTTCCTCGAAGAGAGCACCGAACCCGCCGACGGGTACGCCGGTTCGCAGAGCCTCGCCGCACCCTTCGCGCGCGCCGACCTCGCCCTCGCCGACGACCGCGTGCGCCTCATGGCCGGCGCGCGCGCCGAGATCTTCCGCCAGACCCTCTCGCAGCGATCGCGCTTCGCTGCGCCGGGGTCGACCTTTCCCGCCGAGGTCGAGCGCACCGACGTCAACCCGCTCCCCGCCTTCTCGGCCACGCTCGCGTTCTCGCGCACGATGAACCTCCGCGCAGCGTACGGCGCCACGGTCGCGCGGCCTCTCCTCCGCGAGCTCGCCACGGTCCCCTACTTCGACTTCATCCGCACGCGCCTCGTGTACGGCCTCGCGTCGCTGCGCTCCTCCACGATCCACAGCGGAGACCTCCGCTGGGAGTGGTTCCCCGGCGCCTCTGAGGTCATCGCCGTGTCGGCGTTCTACAAGCGCTTCGAAGACCCCATCGAGCAGCGCCTCGAGCTCAACAACGCCAACGTGTCGTTCTACAACGCCGCGTCGGCCGACACCGTCGGCGGCGAGTTCGAAGCGCGCGTGAACCTCGGTCGCATCGCGCAGGCGCTCGACTTCCTCCAGGTCGGCGCCAACGTCACCCTGAGCTGGTCGCGCGTGGTGACCGACGGCGGTAACGCCGCGGAGCGACCGCTCATGGGCCAGTCGCCCGTGCTCGCCAACGCGACGCTCACGATGCGCCGCGAGACCTTCCCCCTCTCGGCGACGATCTTCTACAACGCCTACGGATCGCGCGTCGAAGACGTCGGGCGCGAGGGCATCCCCGACGTGTATCAAGACCCGTTTCATCAGCTCGACGCCGTCGTCGACTGGGCGGTGCGCGACAACGTCTCGCTCCGCCTCACCGCGCGCAACCTCGCGTGGCAGTCCGTCGTGCTGCGCCAGGGAGACCTCGTCGTGCTCCGTCAGGCGCCCGCCGCCAACGTGTCGCTGCGCCTGTCGTACACGTACTGACGCGCGCCCGTGACACGCGTCACGCGCGGGTTGCGAGCACATCCTCGGCGCGCCCCGAAGGTGTCACCGAGCGATGGCAACACTCCGCTTCAGCCGCGCAGAGATCCCCCTGTCGCGGCGCACGGAGACACGCATGAAGCTCGCGGACTCGCATCGCCTTACCTCCCTCGGCGCGGCGCTCACGGCCCTCTCGCTGCATGCCTGCAGCGACAGCGCGAACACCGACCGCATGAACACGGGTGACGCCTCGGCGGTCACGCCCGACGTACTCGCCACCGACGTCGCCGCGCCCGACGTCACCGCGCCCGACGTCACCAACACCGACGCGTCGACGCCCGATGTCACCGCCACTGACGCCACCAGCAACGACGCCACCAGCAACGACGTCACGACGGTGACATGTCCCACGAGCGCGCCCGAGCAGATGCACACGGGGGACATCAACGCCGACGAGACCTGGGACTGCACGCGCACCCACGTGCTCACGGGCGACGGCGTCTTCGTGCTCCGAGGCACGCTGCGCATCACGCCCGGCACGGTCATCAAAGGCGGGAGCAACCGCGCCGCGCTCGTCGTCGGCACCGGCGGACGCGTCGACGCGCAGGGCACCTCCACGCAGCCCATCGTGTTCACGAGCAACCAGCCCGCGGGGATGCGCCGATCGGCCCAGTGGGGCGGCATCGTGATGCTCGGCACCGCGAGGATCAACAGCGCGAACTCCGACGGCGACGGCGGCGTCACGGCGACGCCGGGCACCAACCAGATCGAGGGCATCCCCCCCACCGACGGGCGCGCCCGCTACGGCGGCATGAATGACGATCACAACTGCGGCACGCTGCGCTACGTGCGCATCGAGTTTCCGGGCTACGAGCTCTCGACCAACAACGAGCTCAACGGGCTCACGCTCGGCGGCTGCGGCCGCGGCACCACGATCGACTACGTCGAGGTGCTCTCGAGCGCCGACGACGGCGTCGAGGTCTTCGGCGGAACGGTCGACCTCAAGCACCTCGTCATCGCCAACTCCGAAGACGACGGGCTCGACTGGGACTTCGGCTGGACGGGCCGCGCGCAGTTCATCGCGGTGCACTCGCCCACGAACTCGACCGAGGCCGACCCCAACGGCTTCGAAGCCGACAACGAGCCGCGCGTCTTCGGCGCCTCGCCCGTCTCCGATCCGCAGATCTACAACGCAACCCTCCGCGGCCCCGGCTCGGCCAACATGGTCACCGTCGGATACCGCGGCGGCGTGATGCGCCGAGGCACCGCCGGGCGCCTCCACAACGTGATCATCACGGGCTACCCCACGCAGGCCATCGACCTCCGCGACACGCCCACGATCGCCTTCGCGCAGGCCACGCCGCCACGGCTCTTCGCGAACAACTCGATCTTCTTCGGCAACAACCCGACGGGCGCCCAGTTCGCCGACAACAGCGCCGACATGTTCGACGAGCAGGCCTTCTTCACCAACGCGGCGCGCTCGAACCGCACCGACGACCCGATGCTCCCCGCCTACGTGGGAAGCACCCCCGACTTCGTCCCCGCGGCCGCCTCGCCCGCAGCGTCGGGCGCCGCCTCGCCGCCCATCGACGGCTTCTTCGAGCCCGTCACCTACGTCGGCGCCGTGCCCCCCGGCGCTGCGACCAACTGGACCACCGGCTGGACGGCCTTCCCCGCGAACTGATCTGCCTGACGCGCGCGGGCGCTGCGGGGACGAGGCGCACACCTCGATCCGCGCAGCGCCCTCGACCGCGACTCAGCTCCAGGAGCGCATCATGGCGCGCGCGGCGTCGCGGCCGTCGGCGACGGCGTTGACGACTTCCTTGCCGCCGTTGATGCAGTCGCCGCCGGCGTAGACCTTCGCGTTGCCGGTGCGCTTCGTCGCAGCATCGACGACGACGCAGCCGCGCTTGTCGAGCGCGACGCCGTGAAAGCCCTGCGCGACGCCGCGGAGCTTCGACTGACCGATCGCGAGCACCACGAGGTCGCAGGGGAGCTCCCGCGCGTCGCCCACGGCCACGCCGTTGTGCGCGTCGGAGATGCGCAGCGCGGTGACCGTTCCGTCGTCGTCGCGCACCACGGAGACAGGCACCGTGTTCTCGAGGAAGCGCACGCCTTCGAGCTTCGCGCCGCTCATCTCGTGGGCGTAGCCCGACATCTCCTGCGCGCTGCGCCGATACGCCATCGTGACCGACGGCACGCCGAGCTTCGCGAGCTCGCGCGCCACGTCGATCGCCGTGTTGCCGCCGCCCACGACCACGGCGCTTCGAACGCTCTCGACGGTGAAGCCGGGCTCGTTCTTGAGGCGCTCGATGAAGGCCGTCGCGCCCACCACGCCGGGGCCCTCTTCGCCGGGCACCGCGAGCTTCGTGTCCGCGCCGAGACCGACGCCCACGAAGACCGCGTCCCACTCGCTGAGGAGCGCGTCGTGCGTGACGTCGCGCCCGACCTCGACGCCCGTGCGGATCTCGACGCCGAGCGAGACCACGTACTCGACCTCGCGGAGGCTGTCTTCGGTGTGGAGCTTGTAGGGCGCCACGCCCGTGGTGTTGAGCCCTCCGGGGAGCGCTCCGCGTTCGAAGATCACGGCCTCGTGGCCTTCGAGCGAGAGGTACGCGGCGCACGAGAGCGACGCGGGGCCCGCGCCGATGAGGGCCACGCGGCGACGGCGCGCCGAGGTCTTCGGCGTGAGCACCTTGCGGCCCGTGGCGCGCTCCTTCGCGACGGCGGTGTCGGTGGCGAAGCGCTGGAGCCGCCCGATCTGGATCGGGGGCTTATGCCAGCCGTTGTAGACGCAGTCGCCGACGCAGAGCACCTCGACGGGACACACGCGGGCGCACGAGCTCCCGAGGATGTTGGAATCGAAGATGGTGCGCGCCGAGCCCGTGACGTCGCCCGTCGCGATCTGCTGGATGAAGCGCGGGATGTCGATGGAGGTCGGGCACGCCTTGATGCACGGAGCGTCGTGGCAGTAGAGGCAGCGCTCGGCCTCGGCGCGCGCCTCGGCGGGCGAGAGCGCGGGCTTCGACTCGGGGAGGCGTGACTCGAGGCGGTCCTCGGGAGCCGCGAGAGGGGTGACGTTCATGGGTCTGTGGGGCTCCGTATCAGCCGAGGGAGAAGGTCGAGCGTCGCACGAAGCGCCCGTCGCCGCGCTTGCCTACGTAGCCGCCGTTCTCGACGACGACGCGTCCGCGCGAGAGCACGTGCGTGGGCGCGCCGAAGACCGTGCGACCCTCATAGGGCGAGTAGTCGACGCGCATGTGCATGTTGGCGTGGTCGAGCGTGTGCTCCTTGTCGCCGTCCCACACGAGGAGGTCGGCGTCGGCGCCCACGGCGATGGTGCCCTTGTGCGGATAGAGCCCGAAGATCTTCGCGGGCGCCGTCGAGGTGATCTCGACGAAGCGGTTCATCGAGATGCGCCCCGTGCGAACGCCGCCGTCCCAGAGGAGGTAGAGCCGCGTCTCGACGCCAGGCATCCCGTTGGGGATCTTCGCGAAGGAGTCGCGCCCGAGGTCCTTCTGGCCCTTCATGCAGAAGGGGCAGTGGTCGGTGCTCACGACCTGGAGGTCGTTGGTCTTGAGACCCCTCCAGAGATCTTCTTGCATCTCCTTCGGGCGCAGCGGCGGCGTGCACACGTACTTGGCGCCTTCGAAGCCCTCGCGCGCGAGGTCGTCGAGCGAGCAGAAGAGGTACTGCGGGCACGTCTCGGCGTACGCGGGGAGGCCGCGGTCACGCGCCTCGAGCACCTTCTCGAGCGCGCGCGGCGCCGAGAGGTGGACGATGTACACGGGCGCTCCGGCCATTTCGGCGAGACAGAGCGCGCGGTGCGTGCCCTCGGCCTCGGCGATCTGCGGACGCGTGAGCGAGTGATACTTCGGCGCGGTCTCGCCGCGGTCGAGCGCCTGCTTGATGAGCACGTCGAGGGCGATGCCGTTCTCCGCGTGCATGCAGATGAGGGCGCCGAGGTCCTTCGCGCGCTGCATGGCGCGGAAGATCTGTCCGTCGTCGACGTAGAGCACGCCGGGATACGCCATGAAGAGCTTGAACGAGGTGATGCCCTCGCTCACGAGCTGCCCCATCTCGGCCACCGTGCTGTCGTTCACGTCGGTGGTGATCATGTGGAAGCCGTAGTCGATGGCGGCCTTGCCCTCGGCCTTCTGGTGCCACGCGTCGAGGCCCGTGCGCAGCGCGGTCCCCTTCGACTGGATCGCGAAGTCGACGATGGTGGTCGTGCCGCCGTGCGCCGCCGCGAGCGTGCCGGTCTCGAAGTCGTCGCTCGACGTGGTGCCGCCGAAGGGCATGTCGAGGTGCGTGTGCGCGTCGATGCCGCCGGGGAGAACGAACTTGCCCGCGGCGTCGATGACGGTCTCGGCGTTGCCGTACTGGGCGCGCAGGGCGGGGTGCGTGAGGCCCGTGATGATGCCGTTCTCGATCCAGACGTCGGCCTTGTAGGTGTCGACCGCGGTGACGACGGTGCCGTCTTTGATGAGCGTGCGCATGTGTGGTGTGTCCTCTCTCTCAGCGCTCTGCGGTGAGGTCGCCGTACGCGTCGGGGCGGCGGTCGCGATAGAACTGCCACACGCGGCGCACCTCCTCGATGACCGACATGTCCATGTCGGCGGTGACGAGCTCGCTCTTGTCGCGCGACGCGGTCACGAGGAACTGGCCTCGCGGGTCGCAGAAATAGCTCTGGCCGTAGAACTCGCCGATGTTCCACGGGGCCTCGGTGCCGACGCGGTTGATGGCGCCGACGAAGTACCCGTTGGCGACGGCGTGCGCGGGCTGCTCGAGCTTCCAGAGGTACTCGCTGAGGCCCGCGACGGTGGCCGAGGGGTTGAACACGATCTCCGCGCCGTTGAGCCCCAGCGCGCGCGCCCCCTCGGGGAAGTGCCTGTCGTAACAGATGTACACGCCGATCGTGGCGTACTGCGTGCGGAAGGTCGGATATCCGAGGTTGCCGGGCTTGAAGTAGAACTTCTCCCAGAAGCCCGGGTTCGCCTGCGGGATGTGGGTCTTGCGGTACTTGCCGAGGTAGCGCCCGTCGGCGTCGATCACCGCGGCGGTGTTGTAGTAGACCCCCGCGGCCTCGCGCTCATACACGGGCACGATGATCACCATCGAGTGCTTCTTCGCGTGCGCCTGCATCACCTCGGTCATCGGGCCGGGCACCGACTCCGCCGCGTCGTACCAGCGGATCGCCTGCGAGGGGCAGAAGTACGGGCCGTTGAAGATCTCCTGCAGACAGAGGATCTGAACGCCCTTCTGCCCCGCCTCCTCGATGAAGGGCAGGTGCGCCTCGTACGCGCGCGCCTGAATCTCCGCGACCGAGACGTTCTCGTCGTTGATCGGGTTCGCACACTGAACCAGTCCGCCACGCACGATTCGAGACATCGCTCTCTGCTCCTTCCGACGACCCGCGGAGATGCCCCACTCGGCACCCCGAAGGGGGGCGAGACTACCCCGGCACCCCCGCGTTCTAGAAGCACTTCATGAAATACACATGTAGGTGCTTTGGAGCAGATTGACCGACATCACCCCCTGGTATACAAGTTCGCCCCATCCGGCGGGTCATTCGGGCGCCCGCCGCGCGAAGGAGTCGGAAGATGAAGCATCGCAACCTGGTCTCGCGGTTCGGTCTGGCGGCGCTCGCGGGCTCCCTCGCGATCGGCGGCGTGTCGTGCGCGCCCACGGAAGAAGACGGCGACTCCATCGATCCCGATGAGATCGTCGGCACCAACTCCGTCGCGCGTACCGTCTCGCTCCAGAGCTTCGTGTACGTGCCCGTCGGGGCCTCTGATCGGCAGATCCAGGAGGTCGCCGTCGCCCAGATTCGCCCGCTCTTCGGCGCGCTCAAGGCGCACGACATCGGGCTCGGGCGTCGCCTCGACACGCCGTCGGCCTACACCGCGATCGACACGTCGACCTTCGTCCGCGACGAGGTCACGGTGGTCGACCCCGCGCGCCCCGGCACGACGACGCGGATGCTCCGCGTGAAGTTCTCGTACTCCGACCGCGCGACGGTGACCAAGCGGCTCCAGACGCGGCGCGCGTTCGCCACGACGCTGCTCTTCAACGTCGGCTCGCGCGGCAGCGAGATCGTCAACGCGTGCCAGTCGGAGCACCAGGACTGGGGCACCTCGGGCCTCTGGTACAACTTCGAGCCCCACCTCTCGGCGTGCCAGTCGCTCGTCACCGCCGAGAAGGACCGCATCACCACGCAGCGCCGCGCGCTCACCGACGCCGATCACCAGATCACCGTCGACGAGGCCGCTCGCACGTTCCTCCCGACGACGCTCAAGATCACCACGATCGCGCGCACCGAGAACAAGTACCCCGACTATCACCGCCTCTTCGACGACAACCGCCTCGTCGTCGCGTCGTACTTCGGCGTCGACAAGCTCGACGACCCCAACGACTACGGCGCGCGGAACTTCTTCACGTACATCCGCACGGTCCTCCGCGCGCGGCCGGAGCTCCAGCTCCAGCCCGTGGCGGGCTCGGACTTCACGCGCATCAGCTTCAACGGCGCGACCATCTCGAACGTCACGCCCCTCCAGGTCGCCGGCTGGATCGTCGACCGCACGGGCTATCCCTCGTCGGTCCCCTACGCGATGGTCGACGCGTTCCGCCGTCAGGTCATCGCCCAGTGGCGCGACAAGACCCTGAGCTTCACCTCGCCCGCGACGGTGACCATCAACGGCGCGACGAAGTCCGTCACCGCCGAGCTGCGCGTGTTCTACGGCAACGAAGAGGGCTACGGCACCGGCGCCGTCCAGCGCTACCAGTCGGCCTTCCGCGACGCCGACGTGTTCCAGTACACGGGCCACTCGCACCTGGGCTCGGGCCCCCTCGACGCGCGCAACTACTCCGCGTCGAGCTTCCCGAACCGCTATCAGATCATGATGGTGAACAGCTGCGTGTCGTTCAACTACTACAACACCTACTTCGACATGCACCCGGGCGGCACGCTCAACCTCGACACGGTCACCAACGGCCTCCCCGTCTACCTCGAAGGCTCCGGCGAATCGAGCGCCCGCTTCGCGGTGGCCTTCTTCGACGCGCGCTTCCGCAGCTACGTCCAGGTGCTCACCGCGATGCACCTCAACCTGCCGTGGGCGTCGAACTACGACGCCAACCGCGTGGCCGACGGCGAGTCGGACAACACCTTCTCGCCCGCCTCCACGCGCATGACCATGACCTTCCCCGCGCGCTGAGCCTCACGCCGTCCCTCCCTCACCGAGAGAGGGACGGAGCCCGTCACACCGCCGCCCGGTCTCCCGTGACCTTCATCCCGAGCGCGTAGAGCCCCGCGGACGAGAAGGCCCCCACGAACCACGCGTAGTCGTACATCGCCTTGAGCGCGGGAACGAACGCGCCCACCCACGCGAGCGCGCACCCCACGAGCGTCGCGCCGACGGCCACGCGGTTGATCCCGCTGCCCTTGTAGACCTTGCCCTCGCGCGGAAGGGCTTCGCGATAGCCCTTCTCATCGCCCTGCTTCGTGCTCGTCTCGACGAGCGCGCCGTACACGTAGCGACCGTCGGCGCGGTAGAGGTCCGCGAGGTCGAGGCGTCGGCGCTTGATGAACCAGTAGTCGGCCACGAGCACGCCCGCGATCGAGCCGAGGCCGCCCGAGTAGCCCACGAGCCACGTGAAGATGTACCCCGACGGATCGGCGAGGAGCTTCCACGGGCACATCGCGATGCCCACGAGTCCGGTGATCAATCCGCCGCGACGGAAGGTGATCCACTTCGGAAACGCGTTGGCGAAATCGTTGGCGGGCGAGACCACGTTGGCGGCGATGTTCACCGCGAGCGTGGCGATCACGACGGTGAACATCGCGAGCGCGACCATCCAGCGGTTGGTGAAGCGCAGCGCGAGGTCCATCGGGTCCCAGATGGCCTCGCCGTAGATCACCTGCGTGGCGCTGGTGATGATGACGCCCATCGCCGCGAAGAGCGTCATCGTCGTGGGGAGCGCCACCACCTGACCGACCACCTGCTCGCGCTGCGAGCGCCCGTAGCGGGTGAAGTCGGGCATGTTGAGCGAGAGCGTCGCCCAGAACCCGATCATCCCCGTGAGCGACGGGATGAACACCGAGAGGAAGCTCCCGTGGCCGTGAAAATGGCTGTTGCGCTCGAGGATGGGCCCCAGGCCGTGCGCGTGGTCGATGGCCCACCACACGAGCACGCCCGTCATCACGAGCACGTACGGAGCCGCGATGTTCTCGACCTTTCGAAGCAGGTCCATGCCGCGAAAGATGATCCAGATGTTCATCCCCCAGAACGCGAGGAACGACAGCCACATCGTCGGAGGATGACCGCCCACGAGCGTGTCGCGCATCGCCCACGCAGGCCACATCGAGAGCATGAACGTGTGCAGCGCCTTGCCGCCGATCCAGCACTGGATGCCGAACCAGCCGCACGCCACGATCGCCCGCATGAGCGCGGGCACGTTCGATCCCCACGTCCCGTACGCGGCGCGCGCGAAGACGGGAAAGGGGATGCCGTACTTCGTCCCCGGGTGCGAGTTGAGGAGGATCGGCGCGAGCACGATGAGGTTGCCGAGGAGGATCGTGAAGAGCGCCTGCATCCAGCTCAGGCCGCTCGCGATGAGCCCCGCGGCGAGCATGTACGTGGGGATGCAGTGCGCCATGGAGATCCACAGCGCCGCGAAGTTGTAGGTGGTCCAGTTGCGCTCGGCGACGCGCGTGGGGGCGAGGTCTTCGTTGAAGAGGCTCGAACCTGTGAGCTGAACGTCTGCGCGCAGCTCGACTCGACCGTCGGGCAGTTCGACCTGTTCTGAGATCATCGCGTGGGCCTCCCGGAGCACATTCACGGGAGGCTATCAGCGCGCGTCGCCCTATGGGAAAGCTATTTCTGGAGCGAGGGAACCCAGAACGTGTCGCGCCCGCCGACCTCTGACATCTCGACCGCGTTGCCCAGCGGGTCGCGCTCGCGGCGGTACACCTGGAGCACCTGCTCGTAGTCGAGGTCGCTGTCGATCGAGAGCCGCAGCACCGACTGAAGCTCCGTGTGAATCGCGCCGAGCTCACTCTCCGAGAGGGCGTTCGAAGGGCGGTCGGGCGCGATGCGGGCGCGGTAGAGGCACTCGCATGCGTACATGTTCCCGATGCCCGCCTGGCGCTTCTGATCGAGGAGGTAGGCCTTGATCGCCGTCTTCGACTTCGACGCGCCCGCGCGGAAGCCGTCGAGCGACCACTCCTCGGTGTACGCGGGGTCGGTCTCGGGCGTCACGAGCACCTCGGGGCCGAGGTCGCGCAGCTCCTCGACCTCGTCGCTCTGCATGCCGGGGAAGACGTGAACCTTGCCCTTGTACTCGGGCTCGTGAAAATTGATCTGACCCTTCGAGGTCTCCATCCAGAAGTTCACCGACTTCGCCGTCGGGGCCTCCTTGTGGTGCTTGTAGTGCGAGATGAAATCATCGCCCTGCATCGACCAGCGGCCCTTGAACATCAGGTGCGAGATGAGGGTCCCCGTCGAGAGGTGCATCACCACGTGCTTGCCGCGTTGCGTGACGCGGTCGAGCGACGCGCTTTCGAAGAAATCCGCGAGGATGCGCGTCTTCTCGGGGCCGTTCTTCAGGGCCGAGAAGTGACCGCCGCTGTAGCCGAACGCGTTGATGTTCGCGCCCTCCACGCGCTCACGCAGCCAGCGAACCTGCTTGTTGACCTCGGCGAACTCGGGCATCGAACGTCCTTTCTAGAGTCGTCGGTCGCGAGGCGACCGATTCGGGGGGAGCGGCACTCTACGTCTCAACGCCCGCCGTTGCACCGACTCTCGGACGTTCTCCGTCATCCGCTCGTCTCGACGCGCAGCGCCTGTATCCACGCGGCCCGCGCGCGCACCTCGTCGTCGGAGTAGAGCCCCGCGTCGTCGAGCCTCGCCTCGCGCTCGTGCCCCGTCTGCGCATCTTTCGCCGCGAGCGTGAGAACGCCGTTGGGGCGCACGTCGAGGCGCACTTCAACACGGGCTCCGTCGGCGATTTCATGTTCGAAGTCGAGCTGATAGACGCCCACGCGCGTGGCCTCACGCTCGCTCCGACCTTCGAAGACCTCGACGGGGAGCACCCTCCCTCCGCCGCGCATCGCGAAGTACGCCTTGCCCGTGAAGGGCGTCGGCGTCCCCGCGGGAACGAGCGGAAACAGCACCGCCCTCCGCCCGTCCGGCGCGCGCGCGTCGGGCTCATACGCCCTGATCGAGAACGTATCCGGGATCACGCCGCGCATCTCGACGGGCATGCGCTCCGATCCGTCGAGCGTCGCGCCGTAGACCGCCGCGCCCGCGGCGACGATCGTGAGCGGATTGAGCGGGTGCACCGGGTCGTCGAAGATCCTCACGCGCTTGCAGCGCTCTCGCATTCGCTGCTGGAGCGCCCAGAGAAGCGAAGAGCCTCCCGTGAGCAGCACCTCGTCGAGGTCCGTCCACGAGAGCGCAGCGCGACGCAAGGCCTCGTCGGCGCAGGCGATGGCGCGATCGAGCTCGCCCGAGATCCAGCGCGAGAGGTCTCCGAGCGTCACTTCGAGCGTGACCTCCTCGCCCTCGCTCTCCGCATCGAAGACCGGCGTGAAGCGCTTTCGTCGCACGCGCGCCATCGGTGATGGATCCGTCGCGGCGTCGGTGTTGAGCGCGATCTTGAAGCCCTCTGCGATTTCGAGAAGACGCTCCGCGGTGGCCTCGTTCACGGCGGCGAGCGAGAAGCTGCGGTCGCCCGATTTCTCCGCGTACTGCGCGACGAGGGCGTCACGGATGCGCGCGTCGATCGCGAGCCCGCCGAGCTGCACGCCGTACGAGTCGATCGCGCGGAGGCTCTGTCGCCCGCGCGTGTCGGCCGCGCGCTTCATGATCGTGACGTCGAGCGTTCCACCGCCGAAATCGAAGACCATGAAGGTCAGCGGCTTGTCGCGCTCGGCGCCCTCCGACGCGCGCAGACCGTAGGCCCACGCGGCCGCGTCAGGCTCGGTGATGAGCCCCGCAACGGGGATGCCCGCCATGCGCGCGGCCTGCGCCGTCGCGAGCTTCTCGCGGTTCCTGAAGCGCTGCGGATGCGTGATGACGAGGCCGTCGAGCGGCGGCAAGCCCGGACGCAATCGCACGAGGTCCGCGATCGCGCGAAGGATCACCGCGGCCACATCGGTCGCATAGAGATCATGACCCGCGACGCGCCACGGAGGGCCCGCGAGCACGCGCTCCGAGACGCCCATGTGGTTCTTCGAACCGCGCACGAGCACCACGTCCGAGGGCGATCGCTCGGCGTCTCCCACGAGGTCGCGGTACCTCCGCGCGGCGTCGCTCCCGACGAACGCAGAGGGAGTTCCGCGCGCGGTGAAGAGCGTGAGCGAGGCGAGGGTGGGCCTGCCCTGTTCGAGCGTGACGACCTGCGGCTGGCCGCGGTCGACGCAGGCCACCGAGCAGAACGTCGTGCCGAGATCGACGCCGTAGATCGCCATCGAGCGTCGACCGCTACTGCCGCTGCACCACGAGCGTCACGCGATCGAGGAGACCCTCGCGCTGAACGCCCGCGGTGACCACGGCGCGCGCGAGGTCCGCGAGGCCGAACACGCGCTCGGGGGTCTCGTACGAGGTGTCGCCGCTCTCCGTCGAGAACCACTCGCGCGCGAGCGCCGCGGGGTCCACCGTCCAACGCGCCTGGAGGCCCATGTCGTACTGAAAGCGCCCCTGCGGGAGCACCGTGCAGTCGATGCCCGTGAAGGTGCGAAACGCGCCCGCCCGAGGCAGCGCATCGCGCGGAACGAGGAGCTCGTTGGCGGGCTGAGAGAGAAGCCTCCACGCGAGCTCGACGCGCGCGAAAGGCGGCGGCGGAAGGGCTCCGAGCGCGACCGCCCCTTCGAGACGGATGCGCGCCTTGCCGCGAAGGTCACAGCGCGCGGGGATCAGAAAGCCCTGCGGCGTTCGCTGCGCCCGATCGACGTAGACCGAGTCTGCGGCGCCGCCGTTCTCGTTGCGCGCCGCCGTCGACACGCTGGCCGAGAGACCTTCGAAGGGAGCCCACTCGCTGAAGGCCACGTCCGCGGGTGCACCGCGCACGGTGATGCGCTCGACGGCGAGTCGACGCTCCATCTCGGCCACGAGGTTTCGTCCGCGGGGAATGTCTCGCGAGAGCACGAAGACCATGAGCGGACGCGCGCCGCGCCACTCGAAGGGCCCCGTGTCGCTCGTGAAGTTGGGCCGCGAGGCCGCGAAGGTGACGCCGTTCCAGAAGGGATCGGTGTTGAGCGCGGTGACGTGCGAGAGGGTGCGCGCCCACATGGTCGGGTCGAGTCGTCGCTCGGCGAAATACCGACCGTTGAAGGTCATGAAGAGACGCCCGACCCAGAGCCCGTAGCCCTCGTCGACGCGCGCTCTCAAGAGCGCCGCGAGGCAGCTCGGATCGGCGCCCGCGGTGCAGGCCACGTCGCTCGTGGCGTTGGGCTGAAAGGGCGACGACGTGCTCTGAAAGCCGTCGGTCACGATCACGGTGACCGCGAAGGGATCGAGCGGATCGGGCGCCTGCATGTCGGGCCGCGGCGCCCTCGGCGGACGCCTCAGCGCGAGGTGCAGCGCAGCGTTCGAACCGCGATAGGTCTGCGGCGCGCGGAGCTGCTGCACGGTGAGATTGGTCTCGCAGTGCAGGTCGGTGTCGAGCGCGCAACGTTGGAAGGGGTTGTTGAGCTGCTGCGACGAGAGGGCCGCCTCGATCACCTGCGCGTGCAGCGTCTGGAGCGCCACGGAGGCCGTCGAGGTGAAGCCTCGGATGCTCTCGGACACGTCGACGACGACGCGCGCGCCGCGACCGGGAGGCGCCGCGGGAGCTTGCGGCTGCGCCACGGGCGTGTTCGCCGGCTGCTGTTGCGGTTGCGATCCGCCCTGCGGTGACGAGCCCTTGCTGCACGCAGAGAGCGCGGCGAGGAGCGCGATCGCGCGCAGGGAATCAGTGCGTGCTCGACGCGACGGCATCGACGGTCTCACGGCCCTCTCCCGCGGCTTCGACGAGCGAGGCCGCATCGATCTCATAGCGCTGCTCGCGCGGTCCGCGGACGACGTAGAAGGCCCTGCCGTTCTCGACGGTCTCGCGCACCGAGGGCTCGTCGAGAAGCTCCAGCGGAACGACCGCTGGGCCCTGACGGATCACGGCGACGTAGCTGTACCAGCCGCGGGGCTTTCCGTTCGAGAGCACCGACCAGAGGAGCTGGCCGCCCTGCACGGAGACCTGTCCGACGTGGTCGCGGTGCACGTCGCCGTAGCACACGCAGTAGCGCACGCCCGGCGGGAGCGTGCAGAGGTCCTCGGGCTTGGCGAGGGGGCAGCGGACGTTCGTTCGACGGGGGGCCATCGTTCGGATCACTCCAGCGTCCAGAGCTTTCGCGCGAGCACCTGCTCGAGGAAGAGCTCATAGGGCGAGAAACGGAACCACCGCGTGGCGTTGGGCGGCGCGTACATCATGGGCGCGATGGCGTTGCGCGCGAGCTGCGCCTCGAGCGCGATCTTGAGCTGCTCGAAGTTGGGATCGATGCGCGACGGCGACGGAAGCTCCGGCGGCACCTTGGGGCTCTCGAGGATCGACACCTGCGCCTTCTGCGCGACGGCCTCCTCCGCGAAGCGATACTGATCTTTCAGTCCGATCACAGGGCCGTTGGGCGTGACCGCGGGAGGCGCCGGGGCGGGCTGCGCGACGGGCATCGCAGGCTGCGCGAACGAAGGCATCGCGGGTTGCGCGAACGGAGGCTGCATCGCGGGCTGCGCGAAGGGCGACGGCATCGGCGCGTGCGGGTATTGCGGCGCCATCGGCTGCGCGAACGAAGGCATCGCGGGCTGCGCGAAGGGCGACGGCATCGCAGGCATCGGCTGCGCGAAGGGAGGCATCGCAGGCTGCGCAGCGGGCGGCGCCGCGGTCGGATCCGCGGGCGGAGGCGCGTTCGGGTTGCTCGGGTCGTTGGACATCAAGAAGCCCTCCCAGAATCAGATCGACCTGCCGCGACGAAACCCCACACGCACCGGCGCGTGAGCGCCGACGGCCAACACGAACGTGAGCGGTCCACATGCACCACGTCGCTTCGCATCGCGGACTGCTGGCGTTGGCGTTGGCCTTCGGCGCTCACGCGCCGGTGCTTGTGAAAGGCCCTGGGGCGCTCACGGTCCATCACCGTCCTCCGCTGTCGAAGGGAAACGGCATCACGCCGCCGAACGCAGGCTGCGCGGGCTGGAGCTGCGCCACGAGCTGCTCCCACCGCTGCTGCGCGAGGAGCGCCTCGGGCGTCACACCCCGCTGCGCCGCGGTCATGCTGATCGACTGCATCTGCTGCTGTTGCATCCACGCGGCGTGATCGGGCGCGATGCCGGGCACCATGCACTGCGCGGCGATCTGCTGCCAGCGCTGCGTCGCGAGCATGCGCTCGGGCGTGGTCGCCTGCTGCGCGGCGGTGGTGGCGACGTAGCTCCAGAGCTGACGGCTCGCGTAATCAGGCGCAGACAAGCCCGACTGCGCGGCCACGGCGGCGATCTGCGGCCACTGCTGCATCATCGACCACACGACGCTCTCGAGCGGCATCGCGTAGGCCCCGGGAACCGACCCATACGGCGCCGCGGGCATCACGGGTTGCGGCGCATACGCGGGCGCCTGCGGCTGCGCGAACGAAGGCATCGCAGGCTGCGGAATCGCAGGGTGAACGTACGGCGGCGCCGCAGGAATCGCCGGCTGCGCGGGCTGCATGGGCATCGCAGGTTGCGCTGCAAACGCGGGCTGCATGGGCATCGCAGGCTGCGCAGCGAACGCAGGCTGCGCAGCAAACGCAGGCTGCATGGGCATCGCAGGCTGCGCGGGCGCCGTCGCCGCGGCGGGCTGCGGGACGTTCTCCATGAGGTTCGGATCGTCTTCGGCGGGCGGACCGAAGGGGCGATACCAGGGAACCTTGCGTCCCTGATCGCCGAGCCAGAGATCGAAGCCGAGGATGCCGTGACGCTCGGGCGCGCGCTTCTTGAAGAACCGCTGCGCGTCTTCGGTCGTGTGATGCGCGCCGAGGAGGCCCAGCGCGACGGCGGCCTTGCGGTGCGTTCCCTCCGCGGGGAGCACGTACGACACGTCGAACGAGAGCCGCGGATCGAGGAGCGAGATGTCTCCGTCGGAGATCTCCTTCGCGACCTCGGACTCTTCGAGGAGCTGACGGAGCCGCTCGTACACGCGCTGCGCCATCATCTGCTCGACGGTCTTCATGCCGTCGCGAACGATGTCGCCGAAGCCCCAGC